>DAOTYE010000021.1:0-60706 GCA_034434915.1 Dehalococcoidales bacterium | reverse complement strand
TTCTTTGCCGCCCTGAATGGTCTGCGGGAAGTGTACATAGAGAAGCAGATTTAAGATTACTTTACTGCCACGTGGATGCCTGCCGCACCCCAGAGGAGGGGGCGGTAGGTCACCTGGCGGAAGCCCGTGGTGATTAGCATACCCTTGATTTCATCGGCGGTGTAGAAATGCGCCGCTGACTCCGCCAGATAGCGATAGGCGCCTTTATTCCCGGAGATGAGATAGCCCGCGGGATAGGCAAACCAGCGCAGGTAAAGGTGGAACAGACTGCGTATAATTTTTGACTGCGGCTGGCTGGTCTCCACGATGACATACTTTCCGCCGGGCTTGAGCACCCTCAGCACCTCAGGGAAGTGGCGCATGCCGTGCGGGTTTTTATAGGTCAGGTTGCGGAAGGCGAAGGAGATGCCCACGCAGTCAAATGAGCCGTCCGGAAAGGGCAGGCTGGTGACGTCTCCGTGAATGAAGGTAACTTTCCTTTCCAGACCCAGGCGCTTGGCTTTCTTTACGGCGATGTCCAGCATGGGCTGGCTATAGTCAATGGCAGAGAGTTCCACATCCTTTTCCGCCTGCTGAGCGATGGTCAGGATGAGGTCACCGGTGCCACAGCCGATGTCCAGCACGGCAAAGGGGTGCGAGGAGAGGCATTCCCGCGCCGCCAGACGGCGCCACCTTGCGTCCAGCCCCCACGTCGTCACGCGGTTGACAAGGTCATAGCGCGGCGGGACGGTGGTGAACATATAGTGGAGCGGCTTGCTCATGGCATTGTTTAGCTAAAGACCTTTGCCAGGATGAAGCCCAGACCAAGCAGGAACTGCGTGACGAGCACCACCAGCACGTTGTTCGCCATGCCCGGCATGAGACTGCTCATATCCTGGTGGCTGAGGGCACCCTGGATTGCCTTGACTGCCAGCGGTATGGTGAGCAGGGCAATGCTGGCAAACGCGGGCATGGCTCCGGCAATCACACTGCCGATAATCCACGCGTAGACTGCGATTGTGGCGAAGGCATAGACCGTGCTTGCCCTGTCCTTCCCGACCAGTATGGGCGTGGTCTTTCTGCCCGCTTTCCGGTCCGCTTCCACGTCCGGGAACTCGTTGAGGAAGAGGAGGTTATATACCAGAATCCCCGACGGGACCGAGGCAATGAATACCGCCCACGTATATGTGCCCGTCTGAGCGAAGTAGATACCGAGCACCGGCAAGATGCCCAGCCCCAGCCCCGCCGCCCATTCAGGATAGGGGGTTTTGAGGATGAAGGGGGTGTAGAGCAGGATGCACAGTGCGGCGACAGCAAGCAGGGGTAGCAGGAGCCAGCCTTTCACGATGATGAAATAGACGCCGATGAGCGCGGCGATGAAAAGCGACCCCAGCCCCAGCCAGAGCACCTGATTTGACTTGAGTAGGGCGGCAGGAAGAATGCCGCTACCACCGCTGAAGGGGGTGCGTTTGGTTGCCAGGTCAATGCCACTGCGGTAGTCAAAGTAATCGTTAAGGGTATTGACGCTCACGTGGGTGAGGACAAGCCCGATGCCTGCGAGCATGGCATGTCCCAGATGGAAATAGCCGTCATACCAGGCGATGCTCGTGCCCAGAAAGGCGAGCACCACTGAAAGGATTAAGAACTGCGGTCTGGTCTCAAAGAACCATGTTTTAAGTGGCATGAGATACCTCTTCTCCTATCTAGCACTTGGTATAGCCGCAGGCGGGACAGATGAAGCACCCCTCCTGATAGACCAGGGTGCTACTGCAGTCAGGACACTGCCCGGCGATGTTCTTGGCTAAGCCATAATCTTCCAGTTTTTGTTTGCTGTTATAGCCCGGGACATGTTTTTCCATAACACTGGCGATGGCATCAGCACATGACAGGACGGCTTTCCCTTCCTCCCAGGCAATAGAAGAGCATCTGATGCCGCGCAGTTGTTTCACGATGGAGGCTACATCTGCGCCAGACCTGAGAGCCAGAGAAATAAGGCGGCATGTAGCTTCAAGCTGAGCAGAAGCGCAGGCGCCGGTCTTGCCCAGGTGGGAGAAGACCTCACAGATGCCGTGCTCATCCCGGTTCACGGTGATATAGAGGTGACCACAGCCGGTGGTTACCTTCTCGGTGACGCCGGTGGTGACCTTGGCTCGCTTGCGCGGCGTGCGGGAGACCCCCTCTGCTTTGGCTGTTTTTTCATTCTTACCTGTGGTCAGCACCTGAGTCTCGCGACTGCGGTCGCGGTAAATGGTGATACCTTTCAAGCCCTCCTCGTAGGCGAGCAGGTAGCACTTTGCCACGTCCTCGCGGGTGGCTTCATGGGGCAGGTTGATGGTCTTTGAGACGGCATTATTGGTATGTTTCTGGAAAGCCGCCTGCATCTTCACATGCCACTCCGGACTGATTTCATGGGCGGTGACAAACACCTTTTTGACCCAGTCAGGGATGCCTTCTATTTCACTCAGGTGGGCACCTTCAGCCAGCTTCCGCATCAGCTCTTCAGAGTAAAAGCCTTCTTTCCGGGCGACCTCTTCAAAGTCCGGGTTGACTTCAATGAGCCGGGCGCCGTCAAGGATGTTCTTGGTGAAACTGAGGGCAAAGAGCGGCTCAATGCCGCTGGAACAGCCGGCGATGATGCTCAACGTGCCGGTGGGGGCAATGGTGGTGCGGCAGGCATTCCTCACCTGTGGCTGACCGGGAGCGTCATAAATACTGCCCTTGAAGGCAGGGAAAACGCCGCGCTCTCTCGCCAGGTCTACGGAGGCTCTGGTTGCCTCCTCGTTGATGAACTTCATGAGGTCTTCAGCAATCTTGAGTGCCTGCTCCGAGTTATAGGGTATGCCCAGCTTGATGAGCATATCGGCAAAGCCCATCACCCCCAGTCCGATTTTGCGCGTCTTGCGGGTCATCTCTTCAATCTGGGGAAGCGGGAACTTATTGACGTCAATGACGTTGTCCAGGAAGCGGACGGCAGTCCTGACTGTCCGGGCGAGGCGGGGGTAGTCAATGACAACCTTGCCGTCAGTCTTTTGGAGCATTTTAGCGAGGTTGATTGACCCCAGATTGCACGATTCATAGGGGAGGAGGGGCTGTTCGCCGCAGGGATTGGTGCTCTCAATGGCGCCGAGGTGCGGCGTGGGGTTGTCTGCATTGATGCGGTCAATGAAGACGATGCCGGGGTCGCCCGTCCGCCACGCCATGTCCACGATTTTATTAAAGACGTCTTTAGCTCTGAGCTTGCCCTCCACCTCTTTCGTGCGGGGGTTGATGAGTTCGTATTCAGCGTCCGCCTTGACCGCCTCCATGAACTTGCTGGTGACCGCCACGGAGATATTGAAGTTGGTGAGGGCAGAAGAGTCCTCCTTCGCTTTGATGAAGCGCTCAATGTCCGGGTGGTCCACATTGAGGATGCCCATATTGGCGCCGCGGCGCATGCCGCCCTGCTTGATGACGTCCGTGGCGGCGTCAAAGGCGCGCATGAAGGAGACTGGTCCGCTGGCGACGCCGCCGGTGGAGCCCACCCGGTCTTTTTCCGGGCGCAAACGGGAGAAGGAGAACCCCGTGCCACCGCCGCTTTTGTGGATGAGAGCGGTGTACTTTACGGCGTCAAAGATGGACTCCATGGAGTCCTCAATGGGGAGGACGAAGCAGGCGGAAAGCTGACCCAGCTCTCTCCCGGCGTTCATCAGGGTGGGGGAGTTGGGCAGGAACTCAAGCTCGGTCATGGTGCGATAAAAGGTATCTTCCACCGCCTTGACATCAGCTTTCGGGTTATATTTCAGTTCGGCGCTGGCAATGGCTTTCGCCACGCGGCGGAACATCTGCGCAGGCGTCTCAATGACCTGCCCTTTTTTGTCTTTCATCAGGTAGCGCTTCTGGAGCACCTGGAGGGCATTCTGTGTCAACTTTACGCCAGTGTCCGGCTGGTCTTTCTGCGGTGCAGTGGTGATGTTTTCCATCGGTTTTTTCTCCTCGGCGTGTTTTTGTTCTTCGGCGGCGAGGATTTCCTCCACCACCGCCATGATTTCAGAGTCCGTGGGCAGGTGCTTCTTCTCATGGCGCACCTTTGGCACGAGGTGTTCCATGCCGGGCAGGGTGGTGGGCGGAGCAGTGGCGAACTTGCTTTCCAATCGCTCAATGACCTGAGCGGTGAGCCGCTCAATGATTTGCCGGTCGGATATGCCCATGCCCTCAGCCGCGGCGAAAATCGCCCGCGCCACACGATTACGGTTGATAGAGGTGATTGGTCTGTTTTCAGCGTTCATACTTTATGTTTAATGGACTCCTGTACTGGTTTTAGCCTGACTGATTTCCTTTTTCAGTGTCTCCAGCTTTTCCGAGTCAATAAGTCTGAGCTGGCTGGAGGGTGGCTGGGCAGAGGGAGCACCGGCGGTCAGCAGGGCGTCCACCTCCTGTTTCAGCCTGGTGATGTCAGCGAACTCGCGGTAGACGCTGGCGAAGCGGATATAGGCGATGTGGTCCAGCGTTTTCAGGCGCTCCATGACCATATCGCCGATGATGGTGCTGGGGACTTCCAGCTTGCCGGAACGGTAAAGCTCAGCTTCAATGTCATCAACCACTTTCTCCACCGTGCCGCTGGCGAGGGGGCGCTTTTCACAGGCTTTACGGATGCCGGTGAGGAGCTTCTCCCGGCTGAACTCCTCCCGCCGCTGGTCCTTCTTGATGACGAAGAGGCTGGCGGGCTGGGGACGCTCATACGTGGTGAAGCGCGAGCCGCACTTCAGGCATTGCCGTCGGCGCCGTATGCCTTTATTGACGTCTCTGGAGTCAATCACCTTTGAATCATGGTAGCCACAATAGGGACAATCCATACCGCACCTACCACATGCTGTAGTGGGCAAGTTTGAAAATACCACAATCTATAGTGTTTGTCAAGGGGGTTGGAGGGAATTTTTAGCGATTTTTATTGAGAGACGGATGGTCAAAAATCCCTTTCAATCTCCCTTTGCGAAAGGGAGGCGAACCGCTTTTCTTTTACCCTCGCTCTCCTCTGGATTCCAGCGAAGGCTGGAATGGCGGAAAGAGGAGATTGGAACTTCGCTATGCTTTTCGCAATGACAGAAGGCGGCAGGCTCGCAATCGCAGACGGATATACTTTACTCCCTTTTCTTAAAAGCATAAGATATAGACAATCATGGACTTTCAAAATGCGGTTGACTATATCCTCAGCTTTGCTGATTACGAGCGCCTGCCCCGTTCGGCGGTGGTCTTTGATTTGCGGCGCATGAATTTGCTGCTGGAGAGGCTGGGCAACCCGCACCTGGCGGCAAAAGCGGTCCACATCACCGGCACCAAGGGCAAAGGGAGCACCTCAGCCATGATTGCCTCCGTTCTCAGTGCGGCGGGTTACCGCACCGGATTGCATACTTCCCCACATCTCCTCTCCATCAGGGAGCGCATTAAAGTTGACGGCGCGCCTATTCCGGAAGAAGCGTTCGCGCGGCTCACCGCGGTTATGAAGCCTGAGGTGGAAACAATTAACAAGGACAGCTCCTTTGGCAGTCTGACCACTTTTGAACTGCTTACCGCGCTCGGCTTTCTCTACTTCCGGGAGATGAAAGCGGACTATCAGGTACAGGAGGTGGGGCTGGGGGGCAGGCTGGACGCCACCAACGTGGTCAAGCCGGAAGTCTGCGTCATCACCTCCATCAGCTACGACCATATGGATGTGCTGGGCGAGACACTGGAGAAAATCGCCACGGAAAAGGCAGGCATCATCAAATCAGGGTGCATGGTGGTGACCTCGCCGCAGGTTCCCGAGGCGAAGGCAGTGCTGGAGAGAGTGTGCCAGGAAAAGGGAGCCAGGCTGGTCAAGGTGGGTGAAGAGGTGACGTGGCGCCGGACATCGTTCAGCCCGGAGGGGCAATCGTTCTCCCTGAAGGGGCTGAGGGGGGAATATAAACTTTCCATTCCGCTTGTCGGGGAATACCAGATAGAGAATGCGGCGGTGGCGGTGGCGGCGATTGAGTGCTTGATTGAGAGAGGGGCAAAGGTCAAAGTGGCGGACATCACCAGAGGTTTGGCGCGGGTGAGGTGGGAGGGACGACTTCAAGTTCTGCGCCGGAAGCCGTGGCTCGTGGTTGACGGGGCACACAATGCCAATTCCACGATGAGGCTGGTGAAAGCGCTGAAAGATTATTTCACTTATGACCGCGCCATCCTCATTTTCGGCGCGTCTCATGAGAAAGACATTGGCGGCATGGTGGCTGAGCTGGCGTCCCTGGGAGGCAAGGTGATAGTGACCCGCACCCGTCACCCCCGCGCCGCCCGGACTGATGTTCTCGCAGGCGAGTTCAGCAAGCATGGGATAAAGGCAGAGGTGGCAGAGGCGGTGGGTGGGGCAATTGAGAAAGCGCTGGCTGAGGCAGGGGCGGATGACCTCATCATCGCAACGGGGTCATTATTCCTGGTGGCGGAGGTGATGGAGTACGTGAGGGAAATGTGAATAAAATCCCTCTCTATCTCCCTTTACGAAAGGGAGACGAACCGTTTTTCTTTTACCGTTTGTCCCCCTTTGAAAAAGGGGGATTAAGGGGGATTTTACCCTCGTTCCCCTCTGGATTCCAGCCTTCGCTTCAGGCGGGGTGGGCGACTTTCGCTTCCACCACCACATCCTCACCCAGCCGGTACACCCTGGTGAAGGTCAGATTAAGCGCCTGGCTTATGTCCGTTACCTGTAAATCACCCACTGCCTCAATGCCCTTGCCCATAATCTTGGGCGCGATGGCGATGACCAGCCGGTTCACCAGCGCCTGTCTCAGGAATGAGGTGATGACCTTTGCGCCGCCTTCTACCAGCACTGAGGAGATGCCCCGCTGTGCCAGCATGCTGAGCAGTTCTCTGAGGTCAACCTGTCCTTCCCTGTCCGATGGTATTACCATGACCTCAATGCCTGCTTCATGGAGATTGGACAATTTGTGCTCATCAGCGTGAGACGTCGTGGCGATGATGACCGGCGCGGCACCGGCAGTTTTGACCAGCTTAGCCGTTAAAGGCATCCTCAGCCTGGAATCCAGAATGATTCTCGCCGGATTTCTGCCCTTGACCAGCCGCACCGTGAGCTCCGGGTCGTCTGCCAGCACGGTGTCTATGCCCACCATGACCGCATCGTGGGTGGCCCTCAGGCGATGCGCCAGAGTGCGGAATTTTTCTCCGCTTATCCACTGCGACCTTCCGCCTGCGGCGGCAATTTTGCCGTCAAGCGTCTGGGCAAATTTGACCGTGACAAAGGGAAGTCCGGTTTTCATGTAGGTAAAGTAAGCTTCATTCAGAGCGCGGCACTCCTCCTCAAGCACGCCGGCTTTCGTTTCAATACCATGCTGGTTCAGAATCTTGATGCCTTTACCATTCACTTCCGGGTTCGGGTCAAGCGTGCCGATGACCACCCGACCGATTTTCTCCCTGATGATGGCGTCTGTGCAGGGGGGCGTCTTTTTGCCTGTATGACAGCACGGCTCAAGGGTGACATAGAGCGTTGCCCCGGCGAGGCTTTCCCGGGCGTGTTTGAAAGCATCAATTTCAGCGTGGTCGCCACCGAAGTAATGGTGGTAGCCCTGAGTGATGAGGCGGCCGTTCTTGACGATGACGGCGCCCACCATGGGATTGGGGCTGGTCTTGCCCAGTCCCTTTCTGGCGAGCCGGAGCGCCAGCTTCATATATGTTGCGTCAGACAAAGTGTGTTCTGCTCCTCCGTTGTCTCAGGCGGGGTTTATCAGGACGGTCATGGTCATATCATTTTCCCGGATGGTAATGGTCTTGAACTCAGGAGCAATGCCGCCGCCGGCTCCCGTCTGCATCATCTGCATGAGCATATCGTCAAGGCTTTTGGCAAGCGTGGCGGAGACCTGGTCTTTCACTGACTGGGGCAGAGGAATGAAGCCGAAGTTGATGCCGGTGATTTTCAGTTCAGGCTTCCCGCTGATGACGCTGACCTGCACGTTTACCTTGACGGGCAGGCTGATGCCGGCAGCTACCGCGCCGAGCTCGGCGGCTATAAGATTGTTCGGCTTGAGGTCTATCTTGACGCTGGTGACTTTGAACTGGGAATCAGGGGGCATCTGGGCGAGCATCAATCCTGCCTGCTCGTTCACCTCAGCTTCAGTGAAGGTGAGGGTAACCTCCTCGCTCTTGCCGCTGGTCTGGACTCTGGAGATAACGTTCTGCAGGCTTTCAATCTTCTGCTCAAAGTTCTGAGCTGTGGGGGCAGGTGATGGTGCGGGCGCAGGAGCAGGTGATGGCGCCGGCACAGGAGTAGTAGGCGCCGGCTGGGGTGGTGAGGGCGCGTTTAGCTTGTTGGCGATGAGATAGCCGCCAACCCCGGCACCGGCAAGGGCGATAATTGCCACGATAATGATGATGACTTTCATGCTACCTCCACAAAGCTTAAATCTCAGGCTATTCCCAGTTCAAAGCCAGTTGCTGAGAATTATAGCTTGAAAACAGGGGCATGTCTATGCTTTCATTTGCGCTTGCTGGCGGTGATTTGCTAAAATCAAAAGGTTAACGATTTCTGAGAATCGTTCGTAATGGGCCGTTAGCTCAGCCGGTAGAGCAGCAGACTTTTAATCTGTTGGTCGCAGGTTCGAATCCTGCACGGCTCACCAGAAAGTCCGCCTGTTAAGCTGGACGAAGTCACCTCCCCGCATGGCGTGTTGGTTCACCGGTTAGTATCTAATGGAAGAGCAGTCCGCCATTGACATTGATTGACTGCCCGGTGATATACTCCGCCTCCGGTGAAGCCAGGAAGGCAGTGAGTGCGGCGACATCTTCCGGCGTCCCCACCTTGCCCAGTGGTATTGCGTGCACCACTTCCGCCAGATGGCGGTTGCGGATGACTTCAGCGGGCACGCCTTCCTGCTGTGCCAGTTTCTGCTCATAGTAGCTGAAGCGATGGGTGTCAATCGCTCCGGGGCAAATGGCATTGACGGTGATATGGTATGGCGCCAGCTCAATAGCAAGCGATTGCGTCAGCCCGTTGACCCCGAACTTGGAGGTGCAGTAGGCGGACTGATTGGCGGCGCCTTTTTTGCCGGCTTCTGAGCCCATATTGATAATCCTGCCACCGGCATTCTGCTTTATCATCAGCCGCGCGCCGTGTTTACAGCAGAGGAACATGCCGCGCAGGTTGACCGCCATCACGTGGTCCCACTCCTTCACCTCCAGCTCAACGAGCGGCATAATGTACCTGCCTACGATGGCTCTGGCGTTGTTGACCAGGATATTCAGCCCGCCCAGCCGGCTTGCCACTTTGCTGATAAGGTCAATGACCTGGTCTTCCTGAGTGATGTCACAGTAAATGGCTTCACAGCGGCGCCCCAGCTGCTTTATTTCTTCCGCCACGCTGTCAATGCTCTGCCAGCCGGCTTTCACTTCTTCCTCCGGCAGTTCCTGCGGGGCTCGTTTCACGTCAGTCAGGGCGATGTCTGCTCCCATCCCCGCCAGCTTCAGAGCAATCGCCCGCCCGATGCCGTGCATACCGCCGGCGCCGGAAACCAGCGCCACTTTACCTTCCAGTACCATAGCATCACCCTCTTTCAATCCGTATTGTAGCCGTTTGCCCGCTGATTGTCACTTTGAAGCAGGTGGGCATGTCGTTCCTTTTGTGACATTTTCTGCGCGTGAGGTTACAATAGAGAAATATGGAGATGTTTCAGCGACATAAGAGCCTGAAGCTAAGAATAAGTCTGCTTTTGCTCGCCGTGCTGGTGGCTCTGGTGCCGGTTCTAACCGGCTGTGTTTCCAACCCCCAGCTCACCAGCAAGCAAAGACTGGCGCTGATAGAGGAAATAAAAGCCTTTGAGCTGAAGCTGGGCTTCACTGAGACGGATAACTTCAAGGAATATGCCGGAGATTTGGAATCGTATCCCTACTATTTCTACACGTCGGCGACCGAGCTTCCCTATTCTCTGGACGACCCGGCGCTCAAGAACGGTCAGGGTAAGCCCGGAGATGCCGGTTTAGACCCTGAGCGCTACGATATTTTTTTCTATGAGATTCCGTCCATCGCCGGAGTGAAGACGCCGGTAACTAAACTGCTCCTCCGCGAGCCGCTACACCGGTTCATTTTCATTATCTTCCATGAGGACTGGCATGAGCAAATAGACCTGCCGCTGGGGATAGAAGAATCTTCCGGAGAGGTGATAGGCTATGCCGCCGCCATGCTCTTTGTTGGGGAGAGGTTCGGGCGGGATTCGTTGGTCTATAAAGACTTGCAGGGCGAGCTGGAGAGAAAGGTAAAGACCAGCCATATCTTCCTGAGCTACTACGATGAGCTCACCAGCCTCTACTCGGCATTTCACCGCGGGGCAATTTCAGAAGCTGAGACTTTGACACAGAAGAAGAGACTGCTTGAGGCAATGAGCGCCGCCTTCATAAGCGCCGCCCGGATAAAGTTTGACCAGCTTAATAACGCTTTCATCGCTTTCCAGATGACCTATACCCGGCATCTCCCCCTGATGTATGAGGTCTTTTTGGCGACAGGAGAAGATGTTTATCAGACAGTAGCCATCTTCAAAGCGATGCCCGAGCAGGGGAAGGGCGCTACCACGTTAGATGAAGTGAAGGCAATTGAAAATAGCGTAACTGCGTATTTGCGCAATAGCGCAATGAAATAAGATGGCGCCCTTTTGACACCGCCGCACGGCTGGTATATACTTTACTGTATTTCAGCCTGAAAAAAGTTCTCCATGCGGAATGAAAATATCAAAGCGGCATTGAAAGCGCGCCGCGCACCGGGCGGTTCTGCATGCCCTCAGCTATGACGGCGAGGACATGAAGCAACCGTTCATCGGCGTAACAGCTTTGCCCGGATTTTGGCAGATATATCTAACGGCGCACATCGCAGAGGCGGTCAAACAGGGGCGGTGTAATCAGCTACACGTCACCTGAGGCGGCGGTCAGGGGACCGCTTGGGGCACCTAAAGATGGTGACATCATCAGCATTGACGTGTGTCAGGCGAAGCTTGATGTGAAGCTGACTCAAGAAGGGATAGGGGCGGCACTTACCGCGTCGCCGGAGTTTGAGCCGAAAGACAAGACCAGCATCTGAGGCGTTACGCCGAGCGGGCGGGTCCGGCGGGTGAAGGCGCAGTCTTTACGCAGGGCTATAAATGGTGAAAAATATAAAAAAGAGGGAAGAAATGAGCAAAAACTGGAAACTGCACCATATTGCCATCGTCGTCAGGGATATAGACAAGGCGGTAGAGTACTACAAGTCAATCGGGATAGCGGTGGATGGACGGGAGGTTGAGTTCCCGGAGAAGCCGCCCAGGGAGAGGGCTCACTTCGTACAAATCGGTCCCACGCCCATTGAGTTCATCCAGCCGCTCCGGAAGGATTCAATGTTCCAGCGGTTTCTGGATACCAAGGGAGAGGGGCTCAACCACATCGCCTTCGCGGTGGAGGACCTTGATGCTGAGCTAAAAGAGCTGAAGGACAAAGGGGTCAACATCATCATCCATGCACCGGCTCCAGCCGCCTTCGGCGCTATGGCGGCGCACATGGACACGCGCAGGGTGGCAGACGTGGCGATACAGTTGATACAGGAGGAATAAGAGAAACTTTCCGCGCTACATCCTCAGGTCACACACTTTGCCTTCACTCAGTCTGAGGATATCAGCGGTCTTCAGCTTGACCAGTTTCTGGCGCGAGCCGCCCCCGCACCACATGTACTCATGCGCCATGACGCCTCTGTCTATAAAGACCGGCATCTTTTTGCGGTGCCCTACCGGAGGAATGCCGCCGGTGGGGAAGCCGGTGACTGATTCCGCTACCTTATCCGGGGCGATGTGCACTGACCTGGCGCCGGAGCATTGCTGAAGCTTGTGGCGGCTGATAGAGCAGTCCCCCTGAATGATGCCGATGATTGGTCTTTTATCATCAGTGATGAAGACGATGGTTTTCAAAATCTCACTAAGGCTGAGTCCGCTTGCCTGGGCGGCTTCCTGGGCATGGTGGGTGACTTTCTTCTCCAGGAACTCAAACTCCACGCCTTTTCCGGTCAGAAATCCTGCCAGGTTGCTCATTCTTTATCCTTTGCGGAGGGCGTATCAGTTCTGCTCTTGCTGTCTATATAATTCCTTTTTCTGACTCCGTTACCCTTCAACAGGACTTAGTGGTGCTGTCACCCTGAGCATAGCGCAGGGTCTAAGGGTAGCCGGGGGCTTTCCACCACCAACCACCCCATGGAGATTCTGCAGTCTCTCTGCCCCCTCAGAATGACCATCAATCAGAAGCATAGGTTGCTACCTGATGTTATAGACGCGCTTGGCATTCTCCGCCAGAATCATCTGTTTTTCATCATCCGTCAGGTTCAGGCGCAGGATTTGCTCCAACTGAGGCTGGGACGGTATTGCCGGGAAGTCTGTGCCGAACAAGATTCTTTTAGTGCCAATCTTGCGGAAGATGCGCACGGCGTCTTCCTCTGCCAGACTGCGGTGCGGGACGACCGGGATGCGGTCCGGGGCAGAGAAGCCCTGGGAGGTATCAAAGAGCACGTTGGGGTATTTCAGCGCCAGCTCCACGCGCTCATCCCACCAGGCAGAGCCGAGGTGGGCGAGGACGAGCTTGAGACGGGGGAATTGCTCCAGCACTGGCGCGAAGTTAATGGGCTCTGCCGGCTGGGGTTTTTCTTTGGGCATGCTGAACCAGAGGGGGAAGACCACCAGCTCATGGGAATGGGGCCAGGGACCGGAGTCAGCCAGGACAGGTATGCCCAGCTCCTGGCATTTTTCATACATCGGGAGCAGGCGTTCGTCCGCAGGATAGAAGGAGTACATGCCGGGGTGCATCTTTACCCCCTTTGCTCCCTGCTTCAGTCTCAGTTCCAGCTCTTTGACGATGTCCTTTTCACTGCCGAGGTCGGGCGATATGCCCACGCACGGGAGCAGTCTCGGGTTGTTGCGCCCCACTTCACAGCCCCACTCGTTGTATTTTCTGGTCAGCGCGGCGATTTGCTCACTGAGCTTCTTGCCCTCTTTCTCCCTTTGCTCCTGGGGCAGTTCTGACAGCCTGGCTTTTTCAAAGAGGGGTGCTCTATATTGCCGCGGGATAAGTATCATGAACACCATTTTAGAGATACCAAAGGTGTCCATATAGGAGATAAGTCTTTTGGGGTTGGACCATCTATCACGGTCGCGCCTGCCGGGGACAGGATAGTAACCTACCTCTTCTTCCACGGACTGTGTCAGGTGAATGTGAGCATCAATAATTTCAAATTCTTTCATGGTTCTCCTTCGCTTTAATATTCTTTATTTCTTTCAGGTTCTATCCCTGTTATTTTGCGCTACAGCCCCGCTCAGAGGGGCAAGCCGAACCGTTCCGCCACCTTTTTCAGGTTCTGGTAAGTTTTCTCCGGCATAGGGATGCCGTTCTTGAGTCGTTCATCCATGGTGCGCCATTCCGGCTCGCCGGGGACGAAGATTTCAGTGAATCCCTCTGCTTTAGGCAGTGCCTTAATGCCGTCAATCAGGTTGTCAATGTGCTCTTTGTAGCTCTCAAGGTCAGTGAACTGGCTGATGTCAATGGCGATGACGGTGCTGTTTTGGAGGTGCTGGCGGATGCGGGCGGGGTTGCCCGCGGGCGAACCTAGCCCAAAGGGCGGCTCTTTCATGGTGACCACCGGCTCCACCTTGGGGAAGCCGACGAGGACGCTGGTGAGGCATTCAATCATGATGGACAGCCCGGAACCTTTGGCACCGCCGACGGGGGTCAGGACAGCGGCTTTGGAAGGGTCTGTGGTGGGCTTGCCTTCCTTGTCCAGCGCCCATCCTTCCGGTATGGGGATGCCTTTTTCCTTTGCCAGGATGAGCTTGGCGCCAGCCGCCTGGCTCAGCGCCATGTCCAGCAGGAGCGGGCGATGCCGCTTTGCCGGCACGGAGATGGCGATGGGGCTATTGGCGATGCCGGGGAAGCGGGCGCCAAAGGGAGCGGTGGTGGTATTGCCGCCGAGGTATGCCAGCCCAGCCATGCCCTGCTCTGCGGCGATGAGCGGGTAGTAGCCCATGGCGCCCTGGTGGTTGTGCTTGCGGATGAATGCCCAGCCGATGCCTGCCTGCTTCGCCTTCTCCATCACTTTTTTCATGGCATAGATGGTGACCACCGCGCCGAAGGCATGGTCAGCGTCAATAAAGATGGCGGCGGGCGTCTCCTTGACAATCTTAATGTCCGGTTTCACTTTCATGTGTCCGATTTCCACCGCCTCCACATACCAGGGAATGAGCTGTACTCCGTGAGAGTCCACGCCCCGCAGGTTAGCCCAGACCAGCACTGAAGCAACCTTTGCCGCGTCTTCCGGCGCCATACCCAGCCTGGTGAATACCGTCATGGCGAAGTCTTCTAAGGGTTTTCTGGCGATTTTTATTTCAGCGGGTGACATGAACAGGTCCCTCCTTTAAGTGCATCATGGCAGGCCGTCATCATTATAACACTGAAAACAACTAACCCCAAATCAAGTTAAATCCTAAATCCGGAACTCTAAATTCTAAACAATGGCTAAATCCAGACGATTAAAATCCCAATCCGCTCCCGAATACTGTTTTGAGCTTCGGTCATCTTGAATTGATTTAGAGTTTAGAAATTAGTATTTAGAATTTGCCTCTGTCAGGGCATGACATATAGTATAATTAGGACAAACTTCTAGAGGGGCAAGATGCACCGATTTTTCATCGCTCAAGAGCAGATGGCTGGTAACGAAGTGTCATTCTCTGACGAACAGACGCACCAGATTCGCCATGTGCTGAGGCTCAAGACGGGCGACCACATCATCGTCCTGGACAATAGCGGCTGGGAGTATGAGCTTGAATTGACCAAACTGGGAAAAGACTCAGCCCAGGGCGTGATAGCCAGCAAAAAGCGGAGTGAAAGCGAGCCCCGCATCAGTATCACGCTATGCCAGGCACTGCTCAAGGCAGAGAAATTTGAGCTCGTGCTTCAGAAGGGGGTGGAACTGGGGGTAAGTGCATTTGTTCCTTTTATCTCGGAACGCTGTGTGGTGAGGAAGCCAGGAGAGCAGAAAGTGGCGAGGTGGCGCAAGATTATCCAGGAAGCGGCGGAGCAGTCCGAGCGGGCAAGACTGCCGGTGCTTCATCCCGCGGTGAGTTTTGCGGAGGCGTGCCGGGGAACGGAAAGCCCCGCGCTTTTGCTCTGGGAAGAGGAAAAAAGCAGGAGCTTGAAATCTACTCTCGCAAATGCGCAATTGCGCAACTGCGATAAAATCACCGTTTTCATAGGACCTGAGGGAGGATTTCCTGCCTCAGAGGTCAGAATGGCTGAGTCTCACGGCATCATCCCGGTGAGCATCGGCAAGAGGGTGCTCAGGGCGGAGACAGCCGCGCTGGCGGCGGTCAGCTTCATACTGTATCAGCTGGACGAGCTGGGTTCTGCTTAGCCTTTCTGCCCAGACATCAATAGCGTAAATGCGCTGATGAGCAATTGCGCAATTGAGTAAGATTTTTACGCTTTTTTCAGGTACTGCATTTTCAGGCGCTGAATAAACTGCTCGTCACGCTCCTTGATAATCTTAGCCAGAGACTCCGGGGTATAGGTGAAGAACCCCTTGCCGCTCTTGGCGCCCACCTCACCCCTGGCGACCATCTCTTTGAGCAGTCTGTTCGGTTTGGTAGAGGAGTTAATCTCCGGCAGAAGCACCTCATCAACTTTGAGCGTTACCTCCAGCCCGGCAAGGTCTCTCACCTGGAGCGGACCCTGGGTTGCCAGCCGGAAGCCTATGCTGGTCACAATTGCCAAATCAATGTCCTCCGCGCTTGCCACACCCTGCTCCAGCAGGTGATAGACTTCACGGTTCATCGCCACCTGGACGCGGTTGATGATAAAGCCGATGATTTCCTTCTTCAGCAGTACCGGGACTTTCTTTACCTTGCGCAGGAGGTCCATAGCCACTTTTACCGTTTCCGGTGCCGTCTTTTTCCCCGGCACCACTTCCACCAGCGGTACGAGGGGCGGCGGGTTCATCCAGTGGGTGACGATGGCTCTTTCCGGTTTTCTCATCAGGGACGAGATGTCAGTCATGGGGAATGAAGAGGTGTTGCTGGCAAGGATGGTGTCCGGAGAGCAGTAGTCTTCCATCTCCTTAAATAGTTTCTTCTTCAGGTCAAGGTCTTCAATGACCACCTCAGTGACGAAGTCAGCATCTTTTACCGTTTCTTTCAGGCTGTCCACTATGGTGACCCGGTCAAGTATTTTTTCTATCTCTGCGGCAGGGAAAATACCGCCTCTGGCGAGCGTCTCCAGATTTGATTTCATCCTTCCTTTGGCGCTCGCGCGGGCGGCGGGAACAGAGTCGGTAAGCATGACCGGATAGCCTTCCTGGGCATATGCCTGGGCAATGCCGTGTCCCATCAGCCCTGCCCCCACCACCGCCAGCTTTTTTACCTGACTGACGTCACTTATCATGACGGCCTCCTTTTTGGTTCTATTTATTTTTTGAGCTATTCATTTTTAGCACTCTTGCTTTTGAAAAGCAAGTCTTATGACAGATTTCCGCAAATACTTGTTTGCGCAATTGCGGAGAACTTGTCAGACACTATATGTTCTGGGCTGAGTTCGCGGCGGACTAGGAGCGCTGTAGCGCCGCTTTGAAGCGGGCTAAGATGGCGGGCGTGGGGGTGAGGCGTGGGTGTTCTTTGACGGGTGCCACCTTCAGGCAGACGAAGGTAGGACCATCTTCACGCATAATCGTTTCTAAGTTTTTTTCAAGACCGGGCACAGTGTCAAACTCATAGACGCGGGGATAGCCGGCGGACCGTGCCAGACCGGCGTAGCTGACCTCACTGGCGCACGGGGTGGGCTGACCGCCGCTGACGCGGTAGACGCGGTTCTCACACAGGAAATGGATAAAGTTGCGCGGCGCCATATGGGCGATGGTTACCAGTGAGCCCAAATTCATGAGGAGACTGCCGTCACCATCCAGCACAATCACTTTCTTGTCCGGGCGGGCTAACGCCAGTCCCAGCCCCAGGGATGACGCTTTGCCCATTGTGCCGTAGAACAGCAAATCAAGGTCAGGATTGGCGGAGACTTTTGACCACTCGTAGTTGGAGGTCATGGTCGCCACGACAATGGCATCGCCGCGGTAGCGTGAAATAACCCTGAGCGCCTCAAGACTTTCCATCATGGTTATGCCAGCTTCCTTCCCAGCAGAACTGCTACTGGTTTGTGCGCTGTCCGGGCTTCATTTAATGCCAGCGAGATTCTGGCGATATCATCGTCAGTTTCCACCATGTGGTACCTGATGCCCCAGGCATTCAGAATGGGCTGAATGAATATGGCGGCAGAATCAGTCATGGGGGCATTGCTTTTCCAGCCGCGGCAGTCAATGATGATGGCTAGAGGCAGACCCAAATCAAGCGCCAGCCCTCTTACAGAATCGCCCGATTCATAGAAACCGGTGCTCTGGTGCCAGACCACGGGACTCTTCCCGCCAAACAGCAAACCGGCGGCGATGGCGATGGCTTCACCCTCACGGCAAATTGGGACCAGCGTCAGTTCCGGGTGCCGCCTGAGGACATCGCACAGACAGCGGCTTTCATCGTCCGGCAGATAGACAATGTGCGTGACGCCTGCTTTTTTTAGTTCCCGGATTATTTTTTCTGCTGATAGTGGCGCATCGCTATTTGCCACGTAAAGTCCCTTTCCGCGTCAAAAGCTAAAGCATTTGCTATGCCGGGATACTGGTAGTCTTCACTCCGAGAGGACCGCCCTCGTGTTCCACGCGGAAGATGGCACGCAGAGGCGGGATGTAATGGTAGCTGAAGCCGCTCTTCTCCTGCGGCTTGCCATAGCGGCCGCTCTCCAGGCTGGGAAAACCCATTTCAGCGAGAGCCGCGGCGGCAGTGTCAACATCATCCACCGGGGCGTTAAGGTAAATCAGACCTTCACCGTGCTCTTTCAGGAAATCAGCGTAGACTGATGTGCCCCCGAGCGGCTCTATCAGCTCAAGCCGCACCTCCCCGGACTGCGCCACCGCAATCTTCTCCCTGGCGAATGCCGGCTTGCCGTGATATTTGCGGTCGTAAATAGCCGGATAGATAGAGTCATAGATTTCCCACGGACCGATGCCGAGAAGGTTCCAGTAGTTCCAGGCGGTCTGCTCCAGGTCTTTGACGACTATGCCAATCTTGTTGAGCGTCTTCAGGGGGAACGGCGCCGGGCTGGGCTGGTCACTGGTGGGAGGCACCCAGATGGGCTTGACCGTCTTCTGCCCGCCCAGGGCTACCGGCTCCCACAGGATTTTCAGAGCGGGCGTGGTCTCATGGTAGCTGAAAGTGGTCTGTTTGTCAGGGGTGAAGCCATAGTATCCGGTCTGGATGCAGGGGAAGCCCATTTCTTCCATGGCGGCGGCGACCGGTTTAATATCATCTACCAAGAAATTGATGTGGTGCAAGCCTTCGCCATGTTGGTCCAGCCAGTCCCGGTAGAGTGATTTTCCTTCCACCGGCTGAACCAGCTCCACCTGCAATTTGCCCGCCCTGAAGAGAGAGATACGGTCCCGTCCCCAAGCTCGCTTGCCGTAGTATTTCCTGCCGTGGATGAGCGGGAACTCCCAGTCATAAATCTCCCAGGGACCCATGCCCAGGATATTCCAGAAGTTCCATGATACCTGCTCCAGGTTATAGACACAGATAGCCACCTGGTTGATTGCCTGCACTTTCACCTTCGCCGGACTGGATGGTGTCATGTCTTCCTCCTCTTATTTCTTGGGGAGCGAACTGATGAATTCTTTTAGCCTTTGCACGCCGAGGCGCGGGCTGGAAAGGAAAGGCACCTTGCGCTCAGATTCAGGGATTTTGGCGGCGGCACGGGCGATTGATGCTTGCGCCAGCACAATGACATCAACTCTGTGCATCAGCTCTTTTAGCTTTTCCATGACCAGACGGTCGTGGTTGTCCATATCGCCGCTCTGGAGCGCTTTTAATGCCTCCGAGATGAGGACGGTCTCAATCTCCACCTTTTTGCCTTTCAGTTCGGCCCTGTCCTTGATAAGGTCAGTGGTGGGTTTCAGGGTGCTTTTGGCTGTGGCAATAACGCCTATCTTCTTGCCCAGGCGCACCGCCTCATCTGCCATGGCTTCATCTATGCGCAGGAAGGGCACCTTGACTTTGTTCTTGACCATCTTAGTGACCGGTCCGTATGAGGAGCAGGTGAGCATGATGACGTCTGCGCCGTATTTTTCAGCGCAGGCGGCGAGGTTTCCGGCGCGGTCCACCATATCCTGGTCCAAACCGCCTGCCGCCACTACATCTTTGAGCAGTTTTTCATCTGCCATGTGGAAGATTTCCACATCAGGCAGGAGTTCTTTCGCCAGGTCATTGAAGAGGGGCACCAGCCCGGGCATGGTATGGATGAATGCTACCCTTCTTTTCACAGCGCACCTCCGTAGCACGGGTTTATTCTGTTCTCCAAGACTTTAGTTTACTGGATAGCCTTTGTCAAGGTCAATAGAAAGAGACCGCCCCATTGCGGAGCGGTCTCAAACACACTTCTGTCTTCTAACCTATTCTTCTCTGCCGAAGGAAGCCTGCTTGCGGGAAAACCAGAAGGCGGCGATGATAATCAGCAGACCGATGACTGCCACGGCAATGGTGCCAGGGGTCAGTCCGCGTTCTCTGAAACCGCCGCCGGCTATTGGCACCACCATCATTGACGCGCCGATGACTGATACCAGATTGATGACCTTGATGAGCGGGTTCAGTGCCGGACCGGCGGTATCTTTAAGCGGGTCACCCACAGTATCGCCCACCACGCTCGCTTTGTGTGCATCAGAGCCCTTGCCGCCATAGAGACCGTCTTCAATGCTCTTTTTGGCATTGTCCCAGGCGCCGCCGGCATTTGCCATGAACACCGCCAGCAATTGCCCCACGAGTATGACGCCGGCGAGGAATCCTGCCAGAGCTTCCAGCCCAAACAGGAAGCCGATGACAATGGGCGAGATGATAGCCAGGAGCGCCGGAGAAATGAGTTCTCTCTGCGCGGCGCCGGTGCAGATAGAGACTACTTTGCCATAGTCAGCCTCAGCAGTGCCTTCCCAGAGACCCTTGATATTGGCAAACTGCCAGCGCACCTCGTTGACGATGAAGTAAGCGGCTCTGCCCACGGCTCTGATTGCCATGGAGCTGAACAGGAAGGGGATAGAGCCACCGATGAGGAAGGCGACAAAGACCTGCCACTTGATGAGGTTGATGGCTTCCAGTTGATAGTCTTCATAGAAGGCGGCGAACAGCGCCACCGCGGCAAGGACGGCGGAGGCGATGGCGATACCCTTGGTGACTGCCTTGGTGGTATTGCCCACGGCATCAAGGTCAGCAAGGGTCTTGCGGGCTTTCGGCTCAAGGTGAGTCATCTCGCCGATGCCGTTGGCATTGTCTACGATGGGACCGAAGCTGTCCATGGCGATGTTGTTGCCCGTCAGCGTTAAAAGACCGATACCGCAGAGAGCGACACCGTAGAAGATATAGATGATTTCCATGCCGCGCCAGATAAGGGCGGAGACAAGGATGGAGAGAGCGATGACGATAATTGACATGACGGTGCTCTCATAGCCGGCGCTCAGACCGGAGAGGATAGTCGTGGCGGGACCAGTCTTGGTGGACCTGGCGATTTCTTTTACCGGACTGCGCTCGGTGGACGTGTAATAGTCGGTCAGGAACTGTATGGAGATAGCCAGTACCACGCCCACTGACGTAGCCCAGAAGAGACGGAGGTCGTGAGCATAGAAAAAGGAAAAGAGGAAGAATGAAGTTATGGAGATAAACGCGGCGAGAAGATAGCCACGGTGGATGGCGTTCATGGCATTTTCACCCTCGCGCAGGGCGCGCACAGAATAGGTGCTGATGATTGATGAAAAAACGCCTGCCGCCCGAACGAGGAGGGGGAAGATAATCCAGTAAAGCTGACCGGTAGAGAAGGTGAGCAGGAGCCCGAGAATAAGGGCGGAGACGATGGTCACCTCATAAGATTCAAAGATATCCGCCGCCATGCCGGCACAGTCACCAACATTATCACCGACCTGGTCAGCAATGACCGCGGCATTGCGCGGGTCATCTTCCGGGATTCCCTTTTCCACCTTGCCAACGAGGTCGGCACCCACGTCCGCCGCTTTGGTATAGATACCGCCGCCGACGCGCATGAACAGAGCAAGGAGCGTTCCGCCGAACCCGAAGCCGAGGAGGACCAGCGGCGCATCCTTGAAGAAGATGATGAAGATGATGGTGCCGCCGAGAAGTCCCAGCCCGTCCGTGAGCATGCCGGTGATGGTGCCGGCGCGGTAGGCGATTTTGAGTGAATTGGTGAAGCTGGTGCGCGCCGCCTGGGCAACTCTCACGTTAGCCTGGAGCGCCATGTTCATGCCGATGTAGCCTACGGTGGCGGAAAAGATAGCGCCCATGAGGAAGCCACCGGCACGTCCCAGACCGATAAGCCATACCGGGTTATTGTAAGCAGATGTCCCCCCGGCGAACCAACCGGTGAAAAAAACGAAAACGGCGAGCAGGAAAATGAGAAGCAGAATGGTGCGGAACTGGCGCATGAGGTAAGCGTTTCCGCCGATGCGTATGGCATTGGAGATTTTACGCATCTTCTCATCGCCTTCAGGTTCGCGGCGTATCTGGTTTCTGAGAAACCAGGCGTAAGCCAGACCGAGAAGTGCCACAGCCAGGACGGCAATGAGGGCGAACTTCTCAAATGTGGTCGCTACGTGGAACCCATCAAACAGTGTGATTCCCATGTATTACACTCCTTTAATGTCAGGGGTTTGGTTTATTATAGCAGAGGCGGTGAACCAGAAGTCAAGCTAAAGCCTGAACGCTTGTGCCTCATAGAAAATTGTGCTGAGCTTGATTATTACCGCAATTGCGCAATTACTCTTTTGAAGAGCTCCTCATCCGTTTTCACGCCGCGCACGTCAAGTTTACTCTTGCGGAAGGCGCGCACCATGGCTTCAATCAGCCTGGTCTTGCTCAGCTTTTTACCACCGCTGAATTTAGCCGTGGAAGCCAGGCTCTCAAGATAGGCGTCCTCTTCTCTGCCCAGGAACACGGAAAGTTTGATGGTGGCAGGATTGGTCTCCGCAATAGACGGTCCTTTTTTAGGTTTGCGCGGCGGAGCTGTCCTGGCCAGAGCCGGTGGAGATAAAAGCTTGTCTTCTCCGGTGAGGCGGTCCAGCGCGGAGCCGTATGCCATTTCTTCAGTAATGCTTACCCGTTTCATTTTCCATCACCTCTTTCGTCAGCAGGCGGTATGCCTGGGCGCCCTCAGAATCAGGAGCGTAGGACAGGATGGACTGCCCGGCGGCGGGGGCTTCTTTAAAGCGGACGCTGGTGGGGATGACAGTGTCAAAAACGTGGATGCGGTTGCTGAAGGCTTTCTTGGTAACTTCTATGACCTCTTTGCAGTGGAGCGTTCTGGGATTGGTCATGGTGAACACCACGCCGGCGATTTCCAATCTGGGGTTAAGGCGCTCTTTAACACGGATGATTGTGGTGAGGAGCATGGCGAGCCCTTTCATGGCGAGGAAATCAGCCTGGAGCGGGATAAGCACTTTATCTGCGGCAACAAGGGCATTGATGGTGAGCAGACCCAGGCTGGGCAGGCAGTCTATGAGGATAAAAGCGTACCGCCTGCGCAGCGGCTGGATTATCTTTTTCAGCACCTGCTCCCGCTGGGGTACGTTCACCAGGTCAAGCTGAGCTTGGGAAAGTTCAACGTTTGCCGGTATCAGGTCAACTGAGGGATTGGCTGTTGCTGAGAGGACATCAAGTATGGATTGAGGGTCATTGCCGTTGACCACTGACACCAGTGCGTTGTAGACCGTCTTCCGGAGCTGTTCTGGATTGAAGCCAAGCGAGATGGTAAGGCTTGCCTGCGGGTCCCAGTCAATAAGCAGGACTCTTTTGCCGTGTTCGCTCAAACCGTGGGCGAGGGCGGCAGCAGTGGTGGTCTTGCCCACGCCGCCTTTCTGATTGGCAATGCAGATAACTGGCATCTCCTGGTATTATAGCGCAACTGCGTAACTACGTCAATACTTTTTTGCGGAACAGAGCAAATGCGCAAAAGATAAGGTGCGTAATTGAGGAGATGCGCAGGCGTTACGCAGGTGTTACGCGGATGCTTATCCGGTTATTTGCTCTTTGGCTCTATGGGGATATAAATTGACGCACTTGCAGGTAAAATGACCTCACAGAACACGCTTACGCTGGCTGACTTGGAGTCTTTGTCCTCCTCGTTCTTAAAAGTAAGCGTGTACGTGGTGCCCTGAGCCTGGCTCGCGGTAAAGGAGAATCGGTCAGACTTAATATTCCCCTTCTGGTCAGTATTTGCCGATTTATAGAAGACGGAGTTCCCGGCGATTTCAAAGGCTACCGTGTCACCCTCCTCAAGGAAGAAATAGCCGTCAACCTTATCACCATTTGCCAGCCTGAGGAGGATATCAAGTTCCTGTTCGGCGGCAAGGTCTATCTTCATCTGGTACATCTGCCAGTTATTGCCAAGCTCTGCTTTTTTCAGGATTTGATACCTGTCAGAGGCGGTGGTGGAGCCCATATCAGGCAGGCTGGAGCACCCGGCGACCAGCAGAACGATTGCCAGGGTAATAGCTAAAAATAACTTTCTGAGCATCGCAGAAACCTCACTATAGCCTTTTGCCCGGATTCCTTTTAAGGATACAACCGGCGCAAAGGTTAGTCAATATGAAAAAACTGACCTCTGAAGGGACTGCTGAGTTCTACTTATGCTGAATGACAGTCTTCAGAGCCGCAATCGCCTTGTCATAGTCCGGATGCTGGGTGATTTCTTTCACATATTCCACATACCGCACGGTGTCATCCCGGTCAATGATGAAAATGGAGCGGCTGAGCAGTCTCAACTCTTTGATGAGTACGCCATAAGCTTTGCCGAAGGAACCGTCTCGGTGGTCGGAGAGGGTCTGCATTTTCTTGATGTTGCGGGCGGCGCGGTAGCGCGCCTGGGCAAAGGGCAGGTCCATGCTGATGGTGTAAATAACTACATCCTTAAACCGGCTGGCTTCCTCTTCCAGTCTTTGGGCTTGCAGGTCACAAACAGGAGTATCAAGAGATGGGACTACGCTTAATACTCTGACCTTACCCCGGCTCTGTGATAAATCCACCTCTTTCATTTCAGGCGTAATCAATTTGAAGTCAGGCGCCTTCTGTCCTACCTTGACTGGGGTGCCCATGAGAGTGATTGGTTTCCCTTCCAGTGTCACCAGGCTTTTGAGTCCTTTCATCATTCCCTCCTCTGTGAAATTGCCCCTCTTTTCTATTGTAGCACATGATGGGTAGCACATGATTGGCTTAATGGGGCTGATTTGACTATAATGTGAATGTTATGGACGCCAAAAGCCTGGAACTGCTTGAATTCCCGCAGGTAAAGGAGATACTTGCCCGCCACACCGCGTTTTCCGCGAGCCGGGAACTGGCGCTTTCTCTTTTACCCCTTGATGATTATGAGACGGTGTCCCTGCTTTTGAAGCAGTCCGCAGAGGCGCGGCAACTCCTCGCCGTTGAGCCCGGCTTTTCCATTGGCGGGGTGATGGACATCCGCGAGCCTGCCCGGCTGGCAACAATCGGGAAGGTTCTTGAGCCGCGCACACTGCTTGAGATTCAGCAGACGCTCGCCGCCATGAGCCATCTCCGCATGCGCCTGAGGCGGTTGTCAACCGAATTTCCCCTGTTGTGGCGGATTGCGGAGGGCATCGCTGAAATGAACACGCTGGAAAAGAACATAGCCTCCTGCATTGCTCCCAGTGCCGAGGTGCTGGACCGTGCTTCACCGGGGCTGGCAAGGGTGAGACAGCAGTTGCGGGAAACACGCGAGCAGTTGCTCGCCCGGCTGGGGACCATGATGCGGTCGCCGAGGGGCCGGCGTATTGTCCAGGAGCCAATCATCACCGAGCGGGACGGGCGCTATGTCATCCCGGTCAAAATTGAGATGCAAAATGAAGTGAAAGGCATCGTCCATGATATCTCCAATACCGGCGCGAGCGTCTTCATTGAACCACTGGTTACGCTGGATATGGGCAACCGGCTCAAAGAGCTGGTGGTGGAGGAACAGCGTGAGATTGAGCGGATTCTGCGCGACCTCAGCACACAGGTGGGCGCCCACGTGACGGAGATTGCCAGAAGCATCGCCCGCGTGGCGGAGCTTGACCTGGCACTGGCAAAAGCGCGCTACGCCCAGAAAATGCAGGCTTCTGAACCTGTCCTGACCGGTTTTGACGGAGATAAAGCGGGAAAACAGAACCATGTACTGAAGCTGGTTGAGGCGAGGCACCCTCTGCTCACCGGAAAAGCGGTGCCGCTTACGGTAGAAATCGGTAAGGATTACTCTATTCTGGTCATCACCGGACCGAATACCGGTGGCAAGACGGTGGCTCTCAAGACCATCGGCTTGCTGAGCGTCATGACGCTCGCTGGCATACCCATTCCCGCCGCTCCGCAGAGCCAGATTCCCTTCTTTGATGAAATCTTCGCTGATATTGGTGATGAGCAGAGCATTGCGCAGACCCTGTCCACCTTCAGCTGGCATATGGGCAATATCAAACGCATCACCGAGAAAGCCACAGCAAAAAGCCTGGTACTCTTAGATGAACTGGGGACGAGCACTGACCCTTCAGAAGGTTCTGCCCTCGCCCGCTCCATTCTGCTTCACTTCCTCACGCGGGGCACGATGACGGTGGCGACGACGCACTTCAGCGACCTCAAAGCGTTCGCACATACCACGCCGGGATTGCAGAATGCATCGCTTGACTTTGACCCGGAAACACTGATGCCCACCTATCATCTGGTGGTGGGCGTCCCCGGCGGCAGTAACGCCCTGGCAACGGCGACACGGCTGGGGGTGCCGGAGGAAATAGTTGCCAGAGCGCGTGAAATGCTCAGCAGAGGGTCTCAGGAGCTTGAGGCGCTATTGATTAACCTGTCGGCTGAAAGACAGAAGCTACGGGCACTACAGGCAGAGATTGAGCGTGAAAGACTGGACTGGAAGCAACGCAACGCAGAGCTGGAGAAGAGGCTTCAGGAGCTAAAAGATGAAGAGCAGAAACTGCTCCAGGAAAACCGGGATAAGATTGTCCGCGAGGTGGCAGAGCTTCACCGCGAGTTGCGCCAGGCGTCAGCAGAGCTGAAGCGGCGGAAAACGAAGGAAGCCCTGGAAAAAGCCAAAGCCTCTATTACCGCAGTTCAGGAGAAGCTGAAAGGAGAGAGGTGGCAGGTTAAGACCGAGGAGAAACCGGAAGACGGCGGCATCAGGGTGGGCGACTCCGTCTGGCTGAAGGATGCACACCTGTGGGCGACTGTCCTGTCATTTTCCGAGGAAACGCAGGAAGTTGAGGTACAGTCAGGCAGGCTGAAACTTAAGCTGGGGATTGACAGCGTGGAGAAAGCGAAGCCGCCGGAAGAAAGCGGCGTAAAGACCTTCACCCCCGCGGTGAAAACTGCAGAAAGAAAGGCAGTATCCCGTGAGCTTGACCTGCGGGGTAAGCGCGCTGATGAGGCGGCATGGTTGCTGGAGAGCTACCTTAATAGCGCCTCAGTTGCCGGGCTAAAAGAAGTGCGCATCATTCACGGCACCGCCACCGGCACGGTGCGCCGCATTGTCCGTGAAGCCCTTGCCGGGCACCCGCTGGTCAGTTCCTTCCGCTCCGGGGGGCAGGGTGAGGGTGGTGATGGGGTAACCATCGCCAAGCTGTAGGAGCAAGCCACCTGTGTTTACCGCACATGAGTTTTACTTGAGCCGGGAAAGTATTTTCCGCTTCCTTGAGGAAATGGAGCGGGGAAGAGACATCATCGGCTCCTGTTATATCCCCGGCGGGCGTTCTCAGGCAGAGATTGAGGAATTGTTGAAGAAAGAAATCAGCCTGCCAGCGATTGCCGGCTTACCGGACCTCATCACCACCTCAAAAACAGGTGCGGCGCTTTTCTGGAGGAGCGCGAGGGTGCTGCTCATGCTACCGCCGTTTCCACTCGCAGGTAGCTACCGTGGTCAGGGATGCCTGGCTGAGCCTTTGCGGGTGCTTCTGGAAAAAGACTACACCATTGCACTGGTCCTGTTGCGGCTGGGAGCGTATGCCGTCGGCGTGTGTCGTGGCGAAACTCTGCTAACGAGCAAGGTTGGCACGGGGCTGGTGCATCAGCGGCACAGGCAGGGCGGTTCTTCATCATCTCGCTTCCGCCGTCACCGTGAAAAGCAGATTGAGACTTTCCTGACCAGGGTCTGCGCTCATATCCGAGAGCACGTGGAAGCTTACGCTAAAGGCATTGATTACATTGTTTACGGTGGTTCGCGGACTGCTTTATTATTGCTGGAGAAACGCTGTCCTTTTCTGGAGCAGTTCAGTAACCGCGCCCTATCACCTTTACTGGACATTGCCGAGCCGTGTCAGCCGGTGCTGGAAAAGGCGGTGAAGCGCATCTGGACCACGAAGGTAATAGAATGGCAGGAGACGTGAATCTCTTTATTTGAATATCATAGAGAGGGAGAGCAACGATGAGACGCACACCGCTGTACGAAGAGCATGTAAAGCTGGGAGCCAAGATGGTTGAGTTTGCAGGCTGGGAAATGCCGCTGAACTATCCCGCCGGCATTATCGCCGAGCATCTGGCGACGCGGAAATACGGCGGGCTTTTTGACATTTCCCACATGGGACGCTTCTTGGTGACCGGGAAAGGCGCACTGCCCTTCCTGCAGTATGTCCTCACCAGCAATGTGGCGGCGCTGGAGCCGGGGCAATCCCAGTACACTATCATTCCGGATAACCGTGGCGGTGCCATTGATGATGCCTACCTGTATCGGATGACTGAAGCGGAATATCTCCTCGTGGTTAATGCCGCAAACACGGAGAAAGACTGGCAGTGGCTGCAGAACTTCTGTCCGCGCCTGGCGGACGTCTCCCTTGAAGATGTAACCCAGAAAATAGCCATGCTCGCCTTACAGGGACCACACACCAAAGAGGTGCTTCAGGCGGTCATCGGCAGAGCAAAGCTCCCTGACCCAGGGCGCAATCATCTGACAACAGTAGTATTTTCTGGCGTCAATGTCCCGGTGGCGCGGACGGGCTACACCGGTGAGCCGGTAGGGTTTGAGCTTTTTCCACCGGCTGAGATAGCGGTGCAACTGTGGCGCGCCCTGCTGGCTACCGGCAGTAAAGAGGGCATTATGCCGGTGGGGCTGGGAGCGCGGGATACACTTAGGCTTGAGGCTGGTCTGCCGCTCTACGGTCATGAGCTGGGCACAGACGCGGATGGCAGGGTAATCCCTATTCTTGCTCTGCCGGTGGCGCGGTTTGCGCTGAGCTTCAGCCGGGTGAAGGGGGACTTCATCGGCAGGGAGGCGTTACTGGAACAGCTGAGAGAGCTGATAGCGCGCCAGCAGGGCTGTCTGGACAAGCCGAAGGATAAGCTCCTCGTTCCGCGTATGGTAATGCCTCTGGCAGTGTCCGGCGGCACCATCGCCCGTGCCGGCAATGAAGTCTACCTCAACGGCAAGAAGGTGGGTGCGGTGACCAGCGGCACGGTCGTCCCTTATTGGAAGACGGAAGGCGCTGGCATAAAGTCCAGACCCGGCGCTGAGTCAGGTAAGCGGGCAATCTGTCTGGCGTATCTTGACGCCGACCTGAAAGCGGGGCAGAAGACAAAAATAATCGTCCGGGACAAAACGGCAGAAGGCATTATTGTAGAGCGGCACCTCGCCAGTGAAGCCGCGCCCTATGCCCACCCGCTTCTTGCCGGGGAAGCTGTCTCCATTGAATTCTCCAGGGAAGAGCAGGAGTTTGCCGTAAAGGCGCGTGACCTGGTGAAGAAAGCCTGCCAGAATACCCTCTGGCGGCAGGAGCGCACCATAAACCTCATTCCCTCAGAGAATACCGCTTCTCCCATCGTCAGACTGCTTACCATTGCTGACCCGTCAGGAAGGTATGCTGAGCACCGCCGCTTTAAAGCCCTGGGCGATGTGGAGGCTTACTATTACCAGGGGACCGGCTTCATTGCTGAGGTGGAAGCGGCATTGAAGGAAGAACTGAAGAAATTCCTCGGCTGTTCTGAGGTGGAGGTGCGGCTAATCAGCGGGCAGATGGCGAACGTTACCACCTTCAGCGGCATCATGGATTATATCAACCGGGTTAACCGCAAGATTGAGCCGCGGCGGCTGTGCTGTGTCATGAACCACCATATCGGCAAAGGGGGGCACCTGAGCGCCCAGCCGATGGGCGGTCTGCGGGACTTTGTAGCGGTAGACCCCGTCACCGAGCGCTGGGCGGTAGTGAACTTTCCGGTGCGAGCGGACAATCCATATCAGACGGATTTAGCTGAGACGGCTAAGCTTATTGAGCATTACAAGCCGGAGCTTATCGTGCTGGGCAAGAGCATGATAATACACCGTGAGCCGGTGAAGGAGACCGCCCGCATGATTTCAGGCATGAAGCCGAAGCCAATTTTGATGTATGACGCCGCCCATGTTCTGGGGCTTTTCGGTCCTTATTTCCAGGAGCCGCTGAAAGAAGGTGCTGATATTGTTACCGCCTCCACCCACAAGACCTTCTTTGGCACGCAGAGAGGTATCGTGGCGAGCAACATGAGCGAGGGGACTGACTACTATGACCTCTGGCAGAGCATCACACGCCGTGCTTTCCCGGGCAGTGTGAGCAATCACCATCTCGGCACGCTGTTGGGACTGCTCATGGCGACTTATGAGATGAATACCTACGGTAGGGATTACCAGGAGCAGGTCATCGCCAATGCGAAAGCCTTTGCCCTCGCCCTGAAGGAACAGGGACTCCAGGTGGAAGGAGACCCCAGCATTGGCTATACGGAGACCCACCAGGTGCTCCTGAGGGTGGGCTA
This sequence comes from Dehalococcoidales bacterium, assembly GCA_034434915.1. Classification (GTDB taxonomy): domain Bacteria; phylum Chloroflexota; class Dehalococcoidia; order Dehalococcoidales; family RBG-16-60-22; genus DAOTYE01. The sequence goes on along the minus strand of DAOTYE010000021.1, from coordinate 30,839 downwards.
TGCCAAGGCGATTGACGCCGCAGACCGCCTGGAGAAAAACAACATCATTGTCAATTATCAGGGATTGCCCGATGACGAAGCATTCACCTCAAGCAGTGGCATCAGGATGGGCGTGCAGGAGATGACGCGCTTCGGGATGAAAGAGAAGGACTTCACCAGAGTGGCGGAGCTCATCGCCAGAGTAGTCCTTGAAGGAAAGAATGTCGCCGAGGAGGCGGTTGAGCTCAGGCAGGGCTTCACCAAGATGCGCTATTGCCTGCCGGAAGAAGAAGCTGAGCCATTAGTTGAAGAGCTTATCGCCAGTGTGGCGCGGTAACAGAACAGCTCAGGCTCTGAAGTGGGCGATTATTTCTGAAACTATCTGCCCGGTGTTCTTGCCGGCGCAGTGGATGGTGATGTCAGCATACTGCGGGTAGAGCGGCTTCCGTTCCTCGTAGATTTGCTTAAGTGATTTGCTTTTCAGCCCGACGATGCCACGCCGGTGCTGGTTTTTGCTCAGCCTTCTTGCAATGTTATCAAAGCAGTCTTCCAGATAGACGATGGTGCTGTTCTCTTTAAGGTAGGTCATCAGGTCATGGTGGTAGATAATACTGCCGCCGGGCGCCACCACGACATCTTTAAGGCATATCTCCCGCATCCGCTCCTTTTCCAGCTGGAGCAGGGCTTCATCACCGGCGTCATCAATGACCTGCTGGACGGTCCTGCCGTCCTTATGCCGGATGTAGTGGTCAAGGTCAATGAATCTGTAGCCGAGCTCCTTTGCCAGTATCCTGCCGATGGTTGATTTCCCCACCCCCGCCATGCCAGTGAGAACGATGCTCCTGTTTTTCATGGCTGAATATGTCCGTTTTTTCACTCCAGTCTAGACCAAAAGGAAGCAAAGCGCAAGTTAATGCCTGTTTGACAGCGTGGCTTGTGGCAGACTATAGTTCTTATTAGACAGCGTGTCTGGAAGGGGACATGGCAAAAAGACTCCCCGTGGGCAAACTGCCCGCTGACCTGCTGGGCAGACTGCTCGGGAAAATAGAACTAAGCGATAAGAGCATCGTCATTGGGCCGGGAATCGGCAGAGATGTCGCTGTAATGCGTTCGGGCAAGAAACTGCTGGTGGCGAAGACTGACCCGGTAACTCTGGCCGCTGACCTTATCGGCTGGTATGCGGTCAATGTGAACGCCAATGACATCGCGACAATGGGCGTGAGACCGCGCTGGTTTCTCGCCACAGTCCTCCTGCCGGAAAAGTGCACGGATAGGATGGCAGAGGCCATCTTTGACCAGATACATGATGCCTGCCGTTCTCTGGGCATCAGCCTGGTCGGTGGACATGCGGAAATCAGCTACGGATTGGTGCGCCCCATTGTCGTGGGCTGTATGCTGGCGGAAGAAGCGGACGTGCCGGTCATCACCTCGGCGGGAGCAAAGGTGGGCGATGACATTGTACTCACCAAGGGTATTGCCATTGAGGGTACGGCACTGCTTGCCCGTGAAGCCGGGGCAAAGTTGCGGGATGCTGGAGTCCGCAAGAAAGTGATTGCTTCTGCCGCTGAGTTCCTTTTCAAACCAGGCATCAGCGTGCTGAAGGAAGCGCTCATTGCTCGCGCCAGCGCTGAGGTCCACGCCATGCATGACCCCACTGAGGGAGGGCTTGCCACGGGTCTTTATGAAATCGCGGAAGCGGCGCAGGTGGGCGTTTTGATAGAAGAGGACATGGTTCCGGTAGTTCCGGAGAGCCGGGAGATTTGTGACGCCATCAGTCTTAACCCGCTGGGTCTTTTAGCTTCAGGTTCTCTTATCATTACCCTGCCGCCCCAGGACACTCTCGGGCTTCTTTCTGCCCTGAGTAAAGAAAGCATCAGTGCGGCGGTCATCGGCAGGGTGGTGCCGGTAGAGGAGGGTGTTAAAATCCGTTCCAGAGATAGGGTCAGAAACATGCCCAAGTTCAAGCGTGATGAACTTGCCCGTTTTCTGGAAGGTGTGGAAGAATAGCTATGAAATATAAACTAGTTGCCATTGATTTGGATGGCACCGCGGTCAATAAAGACGGCCTGATTATCCCCAGCGCCAGAGAAGCAATCGCCCGCGCTATGGCAAAGGGGATGATGGTTACCCTGGCGACGGGGCGGATGTACCGTCCCAGCAACCGGTTTGCTCAGGAGCTGGGGCTTTCTGCGCCGCTCATCTGCTATCAGGGAGCCCTCATCCGTGAGCCTCATGAGAAGAAGATTCTCTGGCATAAGCCTCTGCCGTTAACGCTGGCAAAAGAGGTTGTGGAGCAGGTGCGGAAAATTGGCGTGCACAAGTATGTATTTATTAATGACGAGATGTATGTTGAGGAAATACATGAAAAAGATGAGTGGTATGCCAGCCGCAACTTCGTCAAGCTGAACCTGGTGAAAGACCTGTTTCAGGTGCTCCGCTATCAGCCCACTGAGATTGCCGCCCGCGGCACGGCTGAGGAAATTGACCGCGTTGCCGCGCACCTTAAGAGCTATTTCGGCGACCGTCTGACGGTGACCGAGGTGCACTCTATGTTCTGTGAAATCGGCAGTCCGGAATCAGGCAAAGGGAATGCCCTCAAGTATCTGGCGGGCGTTCTCGGCATTGCTCAAGAGGAGACGGTAGCCATCGGCGATGGTCCCAATGACGTCAGCATGTTCAAATGGGCGGGGCTGGCGATTGCCCTTGGAGATGCGCCGGAGGAGGTGAAGGCGGCGGCGGATTGGGTCATTGATGATGGCTCAGATGATAACTGTGCTAAGGCGATTGACAGATTGCTGTCTTTATAAAGGAGGAACTATGCCACACCAGCCAACGTATGAAGAAGCACTGGCGCTTTTCCATGAGTTCAATCAGAGCGAGAGCCTGCGCAAACACGGTTATGCCGTAGAAGGTGTGATGCGCTATATGGCGCGCAAGAAGGGGGAGGATGAGGAAAAGTGGGGCATCATCGGGCTGGTACACGATATTGACTACGAACGTTTCCCTGACCAGCACTGCAAGAAAGCACCAGAGATTTTAGCTCAGCGGGACTGGCCCGAGGACTATATTCACGCCATCGCCTCACACGGGTGGGGCATCTGCACGGACATTGAGCCAAAGTCAGACATGGAGAAAATCCTCTATACTGTGGATGAGCTTTCCGGGCTGATTACTGCCTGTGCTCTGGTCCGCCCGTCACGCTCGGTGAAAGACCTTGAAACGAAGTCAGTGATGAAAAAGTGGAAGGACAAAACGTTCGCCGCCGGGGTCAATAGGGGTATTATTGAAAAAGGCGCCGCCATGCTCGGCGTCCCGCTGACCGACCTCATCACCGATGCCATTATGGGGATGCGTGAAGTGGCTGACCGTATCGGCTTGTAGCCTCAGCCGATGATAATATCTTCTAGGGCGCGTTTGGGAACGTGGTGGATGCCCTCACTATCACGCCAGTACTTGGTGTCACCATCTGGCTTGATCGGCTCAATGACCACTTTTTCCTTGGGTTTCCCCAGGGCGAGCACGAGCAGAATCTCGTAGCGTGACGGTATCTTCAGTGCGTCTCTCAGCATATCTTTCTTGATTGACGCAATCATACAGCCGCCCAGACCTTTCTCCGTTGCTCCCAGCATGATGCTCTGCGCGGCGATGCCATGGTCAATGTTAGCCGTGGGGCTGATTTCTGTGTCCCCGAGGATGATGATGTAGGCAGAGGGTCTTTCCCCTTCTTTGGGTCCGCCCCAGTCCTTGAGCTGAGCAGCCCAGGTCAGAGCGGGGAAGATGAGGGCATTTTTCTGCGGGTCAGAGGAGAGGATATACTTCAGCGGCTGGCGGTTTGCTCCGGAGGCGGAGAGGCGCGCTAGGTCAACCAGCTCGCGGAGTGTTTCCGGCTTAATGGCAAACTCTTCATAAAAGCGACGGTAACTGCGATTTTTCAGGACTAGGTCTTTGAACATGGAACCTCCTCGGTGATAATTTCAGGATAAAACATGATAATCTTTCGCCCTACTGCCTGTCAATGACGCACTTGTCACCCGCCTGCTATAAGACTATAATGGAGCAGACCTCAGCATAATGGCGGAAGAAGATTAAGGAGCAATAAAGATGGTACTAAAAGGCACGGACAGGCAGAAGCTACTGACAGAGGTGACCAGAAAATATGAGGACACCTATCGCAAGAGGACGAAGAAATCGTTGGCGGTGCTGAAGAAAGCGGAAAAGTTCATGCCCGGCGGAGACACCCGCACCAGCATCTGGTTTGAACCTTATCCTTTCTGGATTCAGGAAGCGAAAGGCTGCCACTTTACTGACGTTGACGGCAACCAGTACCTTGATATGCACAATTGCTATACCACCATGATTCTGGGACATGCCAATCCCAAAGTGGTGGCGGCAGTGAGAGAACAATGCGCCAGAGGTACCGCACTGGGAGCGCTTATCCCCACCGTCGTGCGCTGGTCTGAACTGGTCTGCAACATGGTGAAATCCATTGATAAGGTCCGCTTCACCAACTCCGGCACGGAGGCGGTGATGATGGCTATCCGGGTTGCCCGCAGCATCACCGGCAAAGATTTGATATTGAAGACGGACGGCTGTTACCACGGTAGCTATGACCCGGTGGTTTTCCCCTCAAATGCCTCCGGCATCTCAAAGAGTGCTCAGAAAGACTCCATCATCGTGCCCTTCAATGATAAAACAGCGGCGGAAGAGGCGATAGTGAAACACAAGGACAAGCTGGCGGCGGTGATTGTGGAGGGGGCGATGGGTGCGGGGGGCATGATTCCGCCCAGGGATGGCTACCTTGAATTTCTGCGCAAGGTAACCAGCCAGCACGGCGTCCTTTTTATCCTTGACGAGGTCATCAGCCTCAGGTTAGCCTGGGGCGGAGTTGCCGCGCTCTACAAGATAAAGCCAGACCTCACCACTATGGCGAAAATCATCGGCGGCGGCTATCCTGTCGGCGCGTTTGGCGGCAGTGAGGAAATCATGCAACAGCTTTCACCGCAGGTGCGCAAGGTCTACCATGCTGGCACTCTGAATGCCAACCCCATCACCGCCACCGCTGGCGTGGCGACCCTGGAACAGCTCAGCCCGGAGGTCATTGACTATATCAATAAGCTGGGCGAGTCCTTTGCCGAGGGCGTGCGCGGCGTCTTCCGGAAGCTGAACATCAAAGGGCAGGTGACCGGCATCGGCTCGCTCCAGAACGTCCACTTCAGCGATAAGCCGGTAATTGATGGCAAATCAGCACGTGAGGCGAACAAAGACCTGCTCCACCTCTACTACCTGGCGATGCTGGAGAGAGGCATCTTCTCCGCTTCACGCGGGCTTTACGTCATGTCCACGCCGATGACCCAAAAGGAAATCAATACTGCGGTTAAAGCCGTGGAAGATACACTGACAGAGCTCAAGCCGCACATTGAGGAGCTGTGGCCTGAGCTCATCGGGCAGGCGCCTCAAGTCCGATAGCTCCAGGTGTACCAAACTTTTTGGGCAATGCAGGCAAATCCTGCTTAATCTCGCTCGGCGTGCCGTGGCATTTCTTAAATTCTTAACGGTGAGGTGGCGGTCAGGCTGAAGAACTGAGCTCCCTGCTTGATGAACTCCCGGACGCTGGCAGGGTCTCCCGCATTGATTGCCCCGCCTCCCACCGCCCTGCCGGCAGATTTGCCCTCTTTAATCGCCTTATCTACGGCATGCTGAATTTCAGGATTATCACCCTGCCCGGGAATACCAAGGTTTAATGACAGGGCATGGCGACCAATGAATAAGGCGTCCAGCTCAGGGACGGTAAGAATGTCTTGCGGGCGATTATTGACAGAGGCAGAAGATAAGGGTAACCTGAGTGGTAACAGAGGCAGAAGATAAGGGTAACCTGAGTGGTAAAGGATTGCAGGATAAACATGTATACCCTGATTGATACCCATGCCCACATGGAAGAGATTAGCGATGTATCCCGGGCGGTTGCTGAAGCAAAGGCGGCAGGGGTAGTAGCGATTATCGCTGTGGGGTCTGACCTGAAATCTAATGAGCGCATCCTCTCCATAGCGCAGGCGTATCCGGGATATGTTTACCCCGCCCTGGGGTATCATCCTTACAATATTCAGCCGGCTGAGATTGACAGCAATCTGGAATTCATAAGCTCTCATATCGCAGAAGCCGTTGCCATCGGAGAAATCGGGCTGGACTACCATAAAAAGGTGAGAGAGGGGGCGGACAAAGATGTCCAGAAGCACGTCTTGCGGGCACTGCTGGAGCTCGCCAGGGCGCATGATAAACCTGCCCTTGTCCATTCGCGGTATGCCTGGCAAGACTCACTCACTCTGGTGGAAACGGCGCGGGTAAAAAGGGCGGTCTTTCACTGGTATGCCGGCACCTCAAGCGTGCTCAGAAACATTGTGGGTCTGGGCTATTATATTTCGGCAACGCCGGCGGTGGAGTACCACCCAGAGCACCGGCGGGCGGTGAAGGAAATCCCTCCGGACAGACTTCTTTTAGAGACTGATGCGCCAGTGGTATACGGTCGCGGGACAGACCACGAGTTTGAATCCCGCCCTGCCCACCTCCGGCGCACGCTAGCCGGCGCCGCCGCCGTTAAAGGGATAACTGAAGCTCAGCTGGCGGAAATCACTACTGCCAATGCGCGGCTGTTTTTCAATCTGCCTGCCTGACACCAGCGCTAAAGCTCCAGATGGGAGGTGTCATTTAGCATGATGAGGCGGGCTTTGCCTTCAGTAACATTGACTCTGGTGAGCGAGGCATTGCTCAGGTCAAAGCGCCGGTAGATGCTGGTGGGTGCGCCCAGCGCATAAATGGCGGCAATTTTGACGATGATTTCATGAGTGACGATGAGAATCTGCTTTCCCTCATTGGCAGAAGCCAGAGAGGTAAGCGTGTGCACCGCCCGCTCATAGACCTGCTTGAAGCTTTCTCCCTGCGGGATGACCACATTGGTGGGGTCGGTGCGCCACTCGCGCCAGAGTTCGGGCCAGCCACGGGCAATCTCATCAATATGCAGTCCCTCCCATACTCCCAGCTTCACCTCAATAAGGTCGTTTATGACGTTCACCTCAAGCTTATGCGCCTCAGCGGCGATAGTGGCGGTGGTATAGGCTCTTTTGAGTGGGCTGGTATAGATGGCATCAATCTGCACTGTGGCTAGTCTATGCGCCAGCTCGCGCGCCTGGGCGAGTCCGGCTTCATTCAATCCTTCATTGGACCAGCCCATGTAAAAGCCTTTGATATTGGAATCAGTCTGCCCGTGGCGGGCGAGCAGGACGCTGGTGGCAGTCATCAGAACAATCTCCAATCGCGCAGGCCCTGCTGGATGATTGCCAGGTATTCCGGTGACGGCTTGCTCTCCTCAATCTGACCGGCTTTGATATAGGTAATTGCTTCAATGGGTTCGCTGTCTTCCCCGAAGACAATCACTTTCAGCCGGTTGTACTGGCTGGGGTAACCTTCATGCTGGTCCAGCCGCGCCAGGCACCTGTCCGTAATCTGGTAAATGGCACCGCGGACGCGGTCACCGCGTGAAGCTTTGATACTGGCAATGCCGCCTTTCCACTGGCGTGACCAGCCAACGAAGACGAGCTTGTAGTTGGGCAGGACGGCGGTGAAAAGCGGTTTGCTGTCCGGACAGTGTTCCTGCATCACCTTTTTATTCAGGTTCGCACCGTAGGCAAAGTAGTTCATTTGCTTTTTTCAGCACCTCCGGCACCGGGAGGTGTGGGCGCAGACTGTCAGCAACCCGGCTCCCCCGGATGTCCGCAACAGCTCTGGTGCTTGATGAGCTTAATCATGTTATTGCGGAGAACAAGGTACAGTTTGCGGCGGAGAGGCATCCGGGCTGACATATTGGTGAAGAAAGCGCGCATAAATGGCATAGCTTTAGTGCCCTCAGGCTACTTTTCTATCGCCCGGCGCAGGCTATTCCAGAGCGGCAGATACTCATCCTGCAGTTTGAATTTATAGTCGCTCAGCGCCCACAGGTTGACCAGACTGCTCATCATGCCGAAGATAATCACGGCGGTTGCCCGCGGGTTGATATCACCTCTTACCGTTCCTGATTTTACCCCGGCAGACAGCAGGCTCTCAAGCTGGGTCAAGTAGTTGTTTATGATTTCCAGCGCTTTCCGGTTCAGCTTGCGGTCGCCGAAGCTGACAATTTCGGCGATGACTTGAAAGGAACTACCGTGTCTTTGCTCAATTGCGGCGAGATGGTTTTTGAGGATGTCACTGATGGTCGTAAGAGTAACGGGGGGTTTGACCTGGTCTGAGGCTAAATCGCTTAAAAGATTGGTCTCAGTGTGCTCCAGGAGAAAGGCGAGGATTTCCTTCTTGCTCTTGAAATGGCGGTAAATGGCGCCTTCTGAAATATGTATTTCTTTAGCGATTCTGCTAACGGTCAGGTGTTCACTACCGTATTTGATAATGAGCTTCCGGGCGGCTTCCACTATTTGCTTCTGGCGCACGGAGGTATTGGCTCGTTTATGCATCATTGGGAGGGAACGTCCCCCTTCGCAGGTTGATGATAGCATATTAACATAAACCTGTCCACCTTTACAAAACGGAAGAGGGCACAGGCAGAAGGGGAACGAAGGATTGCCGGCGTACGGCAGGCATGGTATATTTGTTTTTGAGGAATAAGTGAGTAACTCTGCATCACACTCAGTAATAACCCGCTTACCTCACCTGTCATCATGCCTCACTCCCTGCTATGTCAAGACTCTTTCAAGGAGTTTCCCTCTTTTTCATTTTTGGCAGAGGTTGCGGGCAATCTTATAGTGTTGAGAGGTGATATGTCAGAGCAGAATATAATCAGAAGCCCGGATACAAATCGTAAAGAAAGGGTTCCACCGGGACAAAGGCTGACGGAACGCTTTCCGGTGCTACAGCATGGCGGAGTACCTGTGATTGACATCAAGAAGTGGACTTTTTCCATCAGCGGTCTGGTTGACCCGCAGAAGAAGCTTACTTATGAAGAGTTCATGAAGTTGCCGCGGGTTAAGGTCATCTCAGACATTCACTGTGTGACCGGCTGGTCGCGGCTGGACAATGTCTGGGAAGGCGTCAGCACGCAAGAAATCAAAAAACTCACCCGGATTCTCCCTGCCGCACGCTTCATCATGGTGCACGCCGCAGGCGGGTTCACCACCAACCTTTCAGTGGAAGATTTTTTTTGCTGAGGATGTTCTTTTTGCAGTTACGCATAATGGTCAGCCCCTGACGGCGGAGCATGGCTATCCGGTGAGGCTCGTGGTGCCCCGTCTTTACTTCTGGAAGAGCGCCAAATGGGTGAGCGGCATTGAGTTCATGGCGGAGGAGAAGCTTGGTTTCTGGGAGTCATACGGCTATCACCGCCGTGGCGACCCCTGGAAAGAAGAACGCTATCGCAGTTAGCGCTTATTTATTTGTTTTTTATTGACCGGGCGCCACTTGCCGGCGGAGAAGAGCTTGGGGAACAGAAGCTTGCGCAGTTCCTCCACGGTGAATAGAGTGCCCCCCGCCAGAATGACAATGCCCCAGCGCTCCGGGCTGAGGGGCACGGTTTTGAAAACTGTCTGGAAGAAAGGCAGATAGATGACAGCAAGCTGGAGCATGATTGCCAGGGAGATGGCTGCCACCAGCCAGCGGTTACGGAAGAGTCCCAGCTTGAAAACAGTGTATTCATCAGAGCGGGCGTTAAAAGCACGGAACCATTCAAAGGTGACCATGGTGCAGAACGCCATGGTGCGCGCTTCTTCAATGCTGACATGGGTCTGCGCCCAGGCAAATACCGCGAAGATTCCGATGCCCATGAGTGTGGACAGGAAGCCAATGCGGTAAAGCAGACCGCGGTAGAGCAGACCAACCCCGGGGTGCCGTGGCGGCTGTTTCAGCTCATCGCCAGACTTGGGCTCAAGCCCCAGTGGTGCCGTCACCATGGTGCCGGTGACCAGATTATTCCACAGGATTTGGACCGCGAGGAGCGGCGCCTTGCCGATGACGGCGATGGTGGCAATAAGCGCAATAAGTTCCCCGATGTTAGTGCTGAGCAGAAAGAACAGGACATTTCTCAGCCGATTGAAGATTGCCCGCCCTTCTTCTACTGCGGCAACGACTGAGACGAAGTTGTCATCAGTCAGAATCATGTCGCTCGCTTCTTTGGCCACGTCCGTGCCGGTGATGCCCATGGCAACACCGATGTTTGCTGACTTCAGGGCGGGAGCGTCATTGACGCCATCTCCGGTCATCGCCACGATGTGCCCGTGACTCTTGAGGGCATTGACAATTCTCAGCTTGTGAAGCGGCTCAATGCGGGCAAAAACAGAGATGTGCTCTATTTCACGGGAAAGCTCTTCATCACTCATCTTAGCCAGTTCTATGCCGGTAACCGCTTTTCCTGCTGGCAGGTCCAGTTTGCTGGCGATTGCCTCTGCCGTAATTTTATTGTCGCCGGTAATCATGATGACTTTGATACCTGCCTGCCGGCATAATCTGATGGCGTCTCTGGCTTCTTCCCGCGGCTGGTCTGCCATCCCCACCATCCCCACGAAGGTCAAATTCCCCCTGATATCCTCATCTTTCAGGTCTTCAAGCTCAGACGGGAAGTCAGCATAAGCCAGGGCGATGACGCGCATCGCTTCCTTTGCCATGGATTGGTTTGCCTCCATAATCGCTTCTGCGTCGGCATCGCTCATCGGTAGCACTTGACCATCTTTGAGGATTGATTTGCTCATTGAGAGCAGTTTTTCCACAGAGCCTTTGACATAGGCAACTCTGCCGCCGTCACGTGGATGAAGTGTCGCCATGTATTGTTTTTCACTCTGAAAAGGTATTTCATCAAGGCGGGGATAGGTCTTCTCCATTTTCTCTTTGTTCAGCCCGGCTTTTGTCGCCAGCACCACAAGAGCACCTTCTGTGGGGTCACCAAAGATGGTGCAGAAACCGTCTTCACAGGTAAGCAGAGAATCATTGCAGAGCGCCCCTATCCTTAATGCCAGGACTAATGACGGGTCGTTCAAAGGATTTACTGGCTCCCCATTCCGGCGGAACTCTCCTCTGGGGTCATAGCCCTGACCGGAGACTTCAATCATCCTGCCGTCCAGATAAATGCGCTGGGCGGTCATCTCATTCATGGTCAGCGTACCGGTCTTATCTGAGCAGATTACTGTCGCCGCCCCCAGGGTCTCCACCGCTACCAGCTTGCGGACGAGGGCATGGCGGTGTGCCATCATGCGCATGCCCATCGCCAGGACAAGCGTGACCACTGCTGGCAAGCCCTCAGGAATGGCTGAGACGGCGGCAGCAACGGTGAGCAGAAAGACTTCCACCGGGTCAAGCCCTCTGAATATGCCGATGATGGCGAGCACAGCACATATGCTGAGGAGAACGATGACGAGATACCTGCTGAGTTTGGCGATGCCTTTCTGGAGTGGGGTCTGCTCCACTTTTATTTCCTGAATGGCAGAGGCGATACGCCCTATCTCAGTTGCCATGCCTGTCCGGACGGCGACTGCAGTGGCCCTGCCGTAGGTGACTGTCGTGCTCATAAATACCGTGTTCTTACGCTCCGCTACCGGCACCTCTTCGTGGAGCGGTTCCGTGTGCTTGTCAACAGGCATAGATTCCCCGGTCAGAATTGATTCATTCACTTTGAGGTTGGAGACTTCAATGAGCCGGGCATCCGCGGGGACTTTATCACCTGTCTCCAATATTAGAACATCCCCGGGGACAATGTCCCGGGCGGGGATAATCATTGTCTTGCCGTCACGTCTCACCTTGGCTTTGGGCGCCGCCAGCTTGCTCAGCGCCTCCATTGCCTTTTCTGCGCGGGTCTCCTGAACAAAACCAATGCTCACGCCTACTAAAACGGCGACCATGATGACCGTAGCGTCTATGAAGTGCTGGATTGTGGCGGAAACAATAGCGGCGGCAAGGAGGACGTAAATGAGCGGGCTGAGGAACTGCCTGAGGAATACCATGACCAGCGGGGTTTTCTTTCTGCCTTTCAGCTCGTTGTGCCCGTGCTGGAGCAGGCGCGCCTGGGCTTCACTCTGCGTCAGTCCGGCACGTCTTGATTGCAGGATTTGCAGGGTCTCATCAGGGCTAATGGTATACCAGGGAGTGCTCATGTTTCACCAAAATAGAGGCTATTTCCTGGTTTCCTGGCGGCAGAACTTGATGATTTCCGCAAAGTTATTCACCCGGGTGGTGTTATTGGTCTCCAGGATGCCATCATAGGTCAGGCTAATCCAGGGCTTGTGATAGATGGCGCTGAAATTGTCCGCCATCGCCGCCACAATGCCGCCAGGCATACACCCGTGGGGCATGACTGAGATGACCCCGGCAAACTCTGGTGATTCCAGCCACTTCACCCCGCTGCCGATGCTGAGGACGGCTTCACTGCCACAGCGCGGGGAGAGGTATTCTGCTGATTTCGCCAGCAGTTCAGGGGTGGACGGCTCTCTGCTGTTGAGAGAATCGCCGTAGAAGCGGCTAATCTGATGCTCATCATGGTGCTGGATGAGCTTTTTAATGTAGCTCCGCACCATTTTCTTCACATCGCGGAACTTAACGGCGTCCTCCAGATTGCGGTATGCTGTGTAGTTTATCCATTCGCTAATTGGCGAGACGACCACCTCCAGCCCGGCCGTTTCACATACCTTGACCAGGTTGTTATTGCTGAAGCGATTTGAGCGGAGGAAAATCTCCCCGTTAATGCCGACGAGGGGGCGTTTGGGCTGAGTGCGGTCAATGAGCGCATCAAATTCAGCGACCGCTTTTCTCAGCACTTCAGAGAGGCGCTCTTTCCTACGGATGCAGTTGACGATGTCCTTCAGGTATTCGCTGAACAGCCGGTCAGCATCACCCTTATGCTTTTCATAAGGGCGCGTGCGCCAGAGGAGCTTTTCCAGGTAGTCCACTGCCACAATGCCCTTCCAGGAAAGCCGCTCAAACGCCGGACCCAGATTCAAATCGCGGTAGGCGTTATTGGATACGGTGGTGCGGATTGGTATGTTAAAGCCAATCTCTCTCAGGATGCGTCCCTGCTCAATGGCATATTTCCCCAGGCGGCAGGGACCATAGGAGCCGGTCATGAGTGCCTCCGCATTCTTCAGGTCAATGCCATTCTCATAGTAGAGGCGCATGAAACTGCCCAGCGTAACACGGTAAGGCAGGCACTCTGTGCCCTCAGTTACCTGATTGCTGTAGAGCAGGTCACGCTCATCAGGCTCAGGAAGAGCCACGGCTTTGACCCCGCAGGCTTCAGCCGCCGCCGCCACTGCTTCTGCATGAGGTGCCATGTAAGGGATGAACAGGGTCTTTTGGGTATTAATGACCGGTGACGCGCCGCGGTATATTTTCTCACGCGGTAATTCCGCGGTTTTAGTCCCGCGGGAGAAGCCTTTAATGGTATCAACAAACGCTTCCAGGCGGGTGACGATGCCCGCTTCAGCGGCGTGCTCGTCAATTTCCAGCTGTCCCATTGGTTTGCCGCCCATGATGTCCGTCAGCAGTTTGAGAATAAACGAGTTTGGTCCACAGCCGAAGTTAGTGAGGGCAAGGGCATACAACTGCGGGTCCCGGGCAGTGATGGCGGCGGCGGCAATGAATTTGCTTTCGTATGACCAGTAAGGGCGGTCAGAATATTCTTTGGGGTTGATGGTGTTGAGGGGCAAAAAGTCAAGCGGTATGGGCACCACGCCCAGCTGAGCCAGCTTTTCCGCGATGCCCAGGTTAGCTCCGGAGTCCTGGGACATATAGGCGCGGGAGATGATAACCACGCCCAGCTTGCCGCTTGCGTGCAACTCTTTAAGAAGCTTATCCCCCAGCGTGGCGCGGTCAGTTTCAAATCTTTGTTGTGCTTCCAGTCCGGCTAGTGCCGCCTGTCTGCCCAGATTGCGGCTAAATCCCAGCGCGGTGGCAACGTCAGTCAGATTGCTGACTGTTTCTTCACTGCCGCGGCTCAGGTCAATGATGGGCGATAGCAGTTTCTCGCCGAGATTCAGCACCTGCCGCACGATGAACGGCGATGCCTGCACCAGAGGGCAGGCATATTTCTGGTTTTCATCACCATCTTTCATGCCGAGCCTGATGAAGCTGGGATAAAGGATATAATCCGCTTTATTTTTCAGTGAAGCAATGTGCCCGTGAACAAGCTTCAACGGGAAACAGCTATCAGTGTAGCTCAGCTCTGCGGACTGCTCCATAATTTCCTTGGTCGTTTTGCTGGAGAGGACAGTCTTCACACCGAGGGTATTAAGGAAGCTGATGAGCAGCGGGGCGTAATCATAGGTGAGCAGAGCCCGTGGGATGCCTACTGCCAGCCCAGTGCCGGTTCCTTCTTGATAATTGCGGAAGAGGAGTTTCTCTCTCTCATCAAAGAACGTCTCGCGCCGCTCCTGGCTGATGGTGCTATCGTATTTATCACACCTGCTACCGTAAAAGGTGGACCTGTTTTCATCAGTCTGCATACGGGTGATGGTGCAGTTGTTATCGCAACCTTTGCAGATAAAGGTGGAGAGACGGCATTCGCTGTCAATTACGGTTTGAAAACCCCTGAATTTTGACGTCTGACCGGAAGAAGCCTCTTTTGCCAGGAGCGCCGCCCCGATGGCGCCGCTGACCTCCCGGTGTTCCGCCACAATCAGCTTTTTGCCTTTAAGCTGTTGCTGGAAGGCGGAGACCACCGCCTGGTTATAGAACACGGCGCCGGTGAGGATGACTTTGTTGCCCAGCTTGCGGTTTCCCACCACTTTGGAGAGGTAGTTCCGGGCAATGGAGTTAGCAAGGCTGGCGGTGATGACTTCCAGCGGGACGCCATCCTGCTGGGCAGATGGGACTGCCTGCCCCATGAAGGCGGCACAGCGCGTGCCCAGGTCAATGGTGTAAGGCGCCCTGAAGGCAAGCCTGGCAAACTCGCCGTTCTTCACCGGGACATTGAGCATCTCCGCCAGCTCATCAATGAAGCTCCCCGTCCCAGCGGCGCAGGCTTTATTCATCTGGTAGTCAATCACCACGCCGTTGCGCTTGATGACCAGCTTTGAGTCCTGCCCGCCGATTTCAATGATATCAGCCTCCGGGTCAATCTCTGCGGCGGCGCGGGTCTGGGCGGTGATTTCATTTTTGATTAGGTCAGCGCCGATGAAACTGCCGACCAGATACCTCCCCGAGCCGGTCACCCCCACACCTTTGATGGTCACTTTGTCTGCGCCCAGCGCGAGCAGGTTGCGGAAGACTTCCCTGACCGCGTCAATGGGCCGCCCGGCGGTCATGAGGTAGTTCTTCGCCAGGATTGTCTTGCCTGAGGCGTCCATGATGACTGCTTTAGTGCTGGTTGAGCCCACATCCACGCCCAGGTAGCCGGTGCAAGGCTCTTTAATGCCCGGACTACCGCCATTGCCCGGAACTGTGACTGTTTCCAGCTTCGGCGCCTCAAAGTAGTGCTGGCGGGCACCTGACTCAGGCAAGAAATTTACTGAAGATGCCTTGCCGCGCGACAGCAGTGCCGCGCCGATTGATTCTATATGCTGGAAATGCTCCGGGACGGTAACATTCATCTGGTACCCGTTGCGGGCGGAGATAGCTTCATTAAGCGCCTTCACGATGGCGGCGTTCGCCGCTACGCCGCCCACAAAATAAATCGGCTCGGCGAATGTCCCTTTATGCAGGGAAGCCACCATGCGGGCGATGCTTTCACAGAGGGCGTAGAGCATGGCTTCCAGCGGCGCTCCTTTCTGCTGGAGGTGGATGAGGTCACTCTTGGCGAAGACACTGCACCGTGCGGCGATGCGGGGTGCCGGTCCCTGGCAGGTGAGAGCAATCCGGGAGAAGTCAGCCATGCTGATGCCAAGTCTATAAGCCTGCTGTTCCAGAAACCTGCCGGTGCCGGCGGCGCAGAGGGGATTGGAGGCAACTTTCCAGGGCTTGGTCAGCCCATCCTCAAGGACGATGACCAGAGATGTCTGCCCGCCAATCTGGATAACGGTCTTCACTGCGCCATATTGCTGGAGCAGTCCGTAAGCAATGGCGAGAGAACTGCTGTACTCAGACCATTTGAAATCTGGGGGGATGATGCCTTTCCCTGAGCCTGAGACGCCGGCGCCTTTAATCTGCTCAAAGGGGAATTTCCGGCTGAGGCGCGTGAGCAGAGAGTTCACCGCAGTCCGGGGATTTGCCGTTATCCGCTCAATGTCCAGGCAAACCAGGTTCCCGCTCTCAGCAACAAGCGCCAGCTTGGCATTGACCGAGCCGATATCTACTCCCAGATAAAAACTCATAAGTTTACTGCCACCCTGTGTGAAAGGTATAGATAAGAGGCTGACTAATACCCCAGCCACCCCTTGCCTTTAATCAAGCCATGCACATAGGCGATTTCGCCGGCATGCTGGAGATTGTCCGCCAGAACGCTCACCAGGCGTACGCCCACCGTTGGCGGTGGCTGGTAGGGTTCATCCAGCTTCCGGTCAAGTTCTTCCCCAGTGAGGGAGCGGATGTATTTCTTTGTCCTTTCCGCTACCGCATAGTAGTAGTCCAGCAGGGTCTCAACATCAGGAGACTTGAACGCGGCTACCTGCTTGCTCGTCTGTCCCGTGCCAGTATCATCCGGGTCAGGCGGGCGGTTAAATTTGGCGTGCCACTTCTGGCTTATCCAGAGCTGGTCTGCTCCCATGAGGTTGGCTATTTCTGCGTCTTGGATGCGCGAGATGTGCCAGGCGAGCCAGCCCATGCTGTTACAATCGGGTTTGGGCTGTTTGTTCAGCTCTTCAGGAGTCAGTCCTGCCAGTGATTCCTTCAGGGAGTCAAGCACCCTGACGTACCCGTCAATGACCAGCTCCCGCCATTCCATGGCTCACCTCCTCCAGCCCCTTGACTGCCTAGTTAGAGGGTCTTTCCACAAGTTTGCCGGCTTTCGCTTTGGCAATCAGTTCATCCTCACGCCTGATATCTTCAATGGTCTTGGCTCTGACCTCAGCCGGCGGTTTCTCCAGTCCGTATTTCCATTTCAGGAAGCGCAAGCCGGTGATGGGATAGATGGCTGCCGTCAGAATATCGCCGATATCCTGAGTAAAGCTTTTGACTGCCTCCCTGGCTTTGTCCAGCTCCGGCTCTATTAGGTCGGCAGGACGGACGGTGACCGGCGTCTGCCCTTTCTTATAATACTTCAGGCAGATTTTCTGGATTTCCGGGTCAATGGGTGCGGGCGGCTTGCCATAGAGCCCGTAACAGTAGTCCATCACCTGAGTTGAAACCAGCTTGTATCTGCCGGCAATGACGTTCTGCACCGCCTGCACGCCGACAATCTGGCTGGTGGGAGTTACCAGCGGCGGGTAGCCCAGCTCTTTTCTCACCCTGGGCACCTCTTCATAAACCTCCTTGATGCGGTGTAAGGCGTTGGACTGCTTGAGCTGGGAGACCATGTTTGAAATCATGCCGCCCGGAATCTGGTGAACGAGGACATTGGTATCAATGACTGACAGCCTGGTGGTGTCAAGGAAGTCACGGTACTTGGGGGCAATGGACTCCAGGTAGTCCCCAATCTTGAGCAGTTGCTCCAGGTCAATGCCGGGGTCGCGGGGTGTGCCGCGCAGGGCGGCGAGGATTGGTTCTACCGCCGGCTCAGAGGTGCGCAAGGCGAATGGGGCGATATTGGCATCAATGATGTCCACCCCAGCCTCAATGGCTTTGAGCAATGACATGGCGCCCATGCCGCTGGTGTAATGGGTATGCAGTTGCAGGGGGACTTTGACCACCTTTTTCAGGGCGGATATGAGGGTATAAGCGTCATCAGGGGCAATGAGGCCCGCCATGTCCTTAATGCAGATGCTGTCCGCGCCCATGTCCTGCAGGATTTTAGCTTTGGCGATGTAATAGTCCAGATTAAAGACGGGACCGCCCATCTTGGGCTCGGTGAGGGAGTAGCAGATGGAAAGCTGGGCATGCTTACCGCACTCTTTGACGGCTTTGGTTGAGGTCTCCAGGTTGCGCTCATCATTGAGGGCGTCAAAAATGCGGAAGATGTCAATGCCACATTCAGCGGCGTGGTGCACAAATGCGGTGACCACGTCATCAGCATAATTGCGGTAGCCGACGAGGTTCTGCCCCCGCAAGAGCATCTGAAGGGGTGTATTGGGCATCAGTTTCTTCAGAATGCGGGGCCGCTCCCAGGGGTCTTCATTGAGGAAGCGGCTGGCAACATCAAAAGTGGCGCCACCCCAGACTTCCACGGAGTAAAATCCCACCTTATCCATCTCCGGGGCAATGGGCACCATATCCTCAGTGCGCATTCTGGTGGCGAAGATGGACTGGTGTCCGTCACGCAGGGTGCAATCTGTAATCCTGACCGGATTCTTAGTTGGTGTACCTTTCATTCAGCAACTCTCCTTTTCTTTTTAAGCCAGAGTTTCCCCCTGCGGGCTGTACCGGTAAAAGGGGGGAATTTCAGGGCTTTCTATCTATATTTATGCTGGTACCTGCTGAGGCATGTTTACGGACGATAGGCGATAGCTTCAATCTCCACCAGCCACTCCGGCTTTGCCAGCGCGGCGACGATAATCGTTGAGCGCGCAGGAGGCTCGCTGGGAAAAAACTCCTTATACACCCTGTTCATTGCGGCAAAGTCATCAGCGTTCACCAGGAAGACAGTCGTTTTCACCACGTCTTCCATTGACGCGCCGGCGGCTTGCAGTATCTTTTTTATAGTGGTGAGGAGACGCCTTGTCTGACCTTCAACGCCGGGGATGGGATTGCCTGCGTCATCAACAGCACCCACCTGTCCCGAGACAAAGATAAAAGGTCCAGCTTTAGTAGCCGCAGAAATGGGGATGCCGGACACGGAGCCAGTGGTTTTCACTATCTCCTTCGGCATGGCGTCCACCTCCTATCTCATCATTTTAGCAGAGTGGCTGAATTAGCTCAATAATACTCTTCAGCGGCGGCGACGATAGCTTTGAGGTTCTCCAGCGGCGTCTGAAGAGGAACGGCACACTCCGGCGCCAGAACATCCACCCCGGCTTCAATGGCATAGCGCGCCTGTTTATGGACGTCTTCCGGCGTGCCGCGGAGCAGACAGGTGGCATTATTGATATTGCCAATGAGTGACATCTTGCCTTTAAAAATAGGCACCGCCTTTTTAGCATCTACCTGCCATTCAAAGTGATAAGCGTCATAATCTTCTTCTGCGAAAATGTGGAGACGGTCAGAGCAGTCGCCGCAGATATGAAGGATAGTGGGACCACCAATCCGCCTGAGCATCTCACGGTGAAGGGGCACCAGGAATTCCTGGTAGGTCTGCGGGCTGACCAGGTCACCGGTGGCATGGTCAGGGAGCACCACGGCGTCTGCCCCTGCCCTGAGCTGGGCATTGGCGAAGGCGATAGTTACCTCTTCATAGGCTTTAAGGAGGCCCTTTACTGTCTGTGGGTCAGTATAGACCATAAGGAGGAAGTCCTGCACCCCCACCATGTTATAGCAAATGGTCCACGGTCCCATGACTTTGCCCAATATAGCCACGCGGTCCCCGTATTCCCTGCGCAGGAGAGAGATGGCATCCAGCACTACCTTCATAGACGGTTTCTCAAGGATATTTTCCGGGATAGCCACATCTTCCAGCTTTTTCACAGGGTGGGTTTTCGCATCAGGCATCATGTTTTTGTTGCCCCAGTCCACCTCACAGCCTAGCGCGGCGGCTTCCTGCTGGACGCTGAACTCCGGCATGATGGTATCAAAGCCGAGCACTTCATAGCCGCCACTCGCCAGCTCTGCCATCTGGCGGGCATCAAGATGGGCTTCCGGGAAATAGACACCCATCTTATCCATAAGCTCCACGCAGGCGATTGAGGTGGGGTTAGCCACAGAAATGCGCCTCCCTTTCCTGCCGCCCATCAGCCCGGACAAAAAGCGTCGGCGTGGCGTCAATTCTTTTTCAGCGCTCATCGGTTGCCTCCTCCTCTATTTGCTGGCGAAGCTCAGGGCAAGCTCAACTCCTGAGGTGGCGTCTTCTCCGTAGCCATCTGCTCCGATTTCTTCCGCGAATTTCCTGGTCACCGGAGCCCCGCCCACAATGATTTTTGGTGCGCAGTTACCAGCGCTACCACGAATCGCTTTAATGATATTGCCCATCTCAAGCATCGTCGTCGTGAGCAGAGCGGAAAGCCCTACCACAGAAGGTTTGTGTTTGTTTACCGCATCAACGAAGGCCTCTGCTGAGACATTGACGCCGAGGTCTATCACCGTGAAACCTGAGCCTTCAGCGAGGATGGCGACAATGTTTTTGCCGATGTCATGGATATCCCCGAACACCGTGCCGAGGACGAGCGTGCCCTTTGAGGAGGACCTGTCCTTTTGAAGGATGGGTTTTAAGAGCGCAATGCCACTGTGCATGTTGCGGGCGGCGAGGAGGACATCCGGCACCCAGAGGTCTTTGGCTTTGAACTCTTTGCCGATGACGTTCATCGCACCGATGAGTCCCTCATTGAGCACCTGGCTGGCGGAGAAGCCCTTTTGCAGGTAGTCCTGTACCAGCGCCCGGGTCTGGTTAGCGTCTATAGCGCGCAGTGCTTTGTAAAATGCGGGAATGTCTATCATCTGTCTGTTCTCTCCTCTGGGCTTATGAAGTAACCAACTTCATATGTTATAATCATTAGTAAATTTGCGCAAGTAGCGCGATTCAGCATCCCGAAAAGCGAAGGAGTATGAGGACAAAGGAGCAAAACAGATTCAAGGTAGTTTTGCCGCTAGCCTTGAGTGGCGAGTCAGAGCTTTACCCCGACAAATTCAGGAAACTGGGCGCTGACTTCACCAGCAAGCTGTGTCAGAATGATGACGAGTTCATTGCCCTGGCAAAGGATGCGGACGCTATTGTCACGGTGGGCAGTATCCGCCCGGTGCCGCGTAAAGTAATAGAAGCACTGCGGAAATGCCGCATCATCTGCAATACCCAGATTGGCTATGACAGCATTGACATCGCCGCGGCGACGGAGAAAGGCATCCTGGTCACCAATGTGCCGGACTACTGTGTGGAAGAGGTGTCTGACCATGCCATGGCATTGCTACTTGCCTGCGCCAGGAAAATTGTGGCGCTTAATACTGCCGCCAAGAAAGGGCAGTGGGGGCTCTCCGCTGACGGCATTGAAATTCAGACGCGCATCTGGCCCGGGATGTCCCGGCTTCAGGGGCAGACACTGGGCTTGATTGGCTTCGGCAAAGTGAGCCGGGCTATCACCCCCAAAGCGAAAGGCTTTCAGCTCAGAGTGATTGCCTACGACCCGTATGCGTCACAGGAGACCGCAGAGAAGATGGGGGTGGAACTGGTAGATTTTGATACTCTTCTCAAAGAGGCAGATTTTATTTCAGTTCACTCGGCGCTGACGCCGGAGACAAAGAAAATCCTGAATGAAGTTGCCTTCAGCAAGATGAAGCGGAACGCCTGCGTGATTAACACCGCCCGCGGCGGACTGGTGGATGAGGCGGCGCTCTACCGTGCGCTGAAAGAGGGAAAAATCGCCATGGCGGCGCTGGATGTTACTGACCCCGAGCCACCGGGACTGCAGAACCCGCTCCTCTCTCTGGAAAATGTCATCATCACCGCTCACTCCGCCTTTTTTTCGCCCAAAGCTGAGGCGGAGCGCTGGCACCGCCCGGTGGAAGAAATCAGGCGGGTGATGAATGGTGAATTTCCTAAATCGCTCGTCAACCCTGAAGCGAAGCAGAAGTACATGGAGAAGTGGGGGCAGATGCGAGACCCAATCTAACTTTCGTGAGCATAAAACATTTATGAAGACATACCACATAGATTTTGAGCCGATTGGTCGGCGGGGAGACTGCCCGGCAGGTAAGTCACTCCTTGATTGCGCGCGCCAGCTGGGCGTAGACCTGGTGAACCTGTGTGGCGGTGCCGGGACGTGTGGCGGTTGCCGGGTCCAGATGATAGGTGGTGAGTTGTCAGCGCTGACGTCAGCTGAAAAAGACGTTTTCTCCGCTGAGGAGCTTGAGCAAGGCTACCGTCTTGCCTGTCAGGCATACCCGCAGAGCGATTGTAAAATCCGCGTGCCCCCGGAATCCATCACTGCCCAGCAGAGGACCCAGGTGGAGGGCATGACGGTGACGGTCACCCCTGAGCCCTGCGTGCGCGCCTATGCGGTTACGCTGGCTCCGGCGTCTCTCACTGACTTGCGTGCTGATGATGAACGGCTGTTGACGGCGCTGGAAGAACAGCATAAGGTGCAGTGCGCGCAAATTGATACCCGCGTGTTGCAAGATTTCTCCGCCCGGCTGAGGACGCTTAAGTGGCAGGTAAAAGCCTTTGTCCATGATGGTGAAGTGATTGCCCTGAACTCCGTGGAAAGCCGTCACCTGGGGCTGGCGGTGGATGTGGGGACGACCAAAATCGCAGGCTACCTCGTTGATTTGACCGATGGCCGGACGCTCGCCTCAGCCGGCATCATGAACCCGCAGGTGAGCTATGGTGAGGACGTGATTACCCGCATCGGCAGGGCAAAAAGCTCGTCGGCGGAAGCCGCCAAAATGCAGGAGCTGGTGGTCACCGCCCTGAACCAGATTGTCATTGACCTCTGCAGTCGGGCAGGAGCCAAAACTGAAGAAGTGGTTGAGGCGGTCGTCGTCGGCAACACGGCGATGCACCACCTCTTCGCCAGACTGCCGGTGGCACAGCTTGGGCTTGCTCCTTATGTGCCTGCAGTGAGCAGGGCGCTGGACATCAAAGCGCACGAGGTAGGTTTAACCATTGCCCCCGGTGCTTATGTGCACCTGTTGCCCAATATCGCCGGGTTTGTCGGCGCTGACCTGGTCGCCGGTCTGCTGGCGATTGATGCCCTGAGAGTAAAGGGAACAGTCCTTTATATTGACATTGGCACGAATACTGAGGTCTGCCTCATCAGCGATGGCGAGATGACGAGCGTTTCCTGTGCCTCCGGTCCGGCGTTTGAAGGCGCTCATATTCAATGCGGCATGCGCGCCGCCAGCGGCGCCATTGAGCGCCTGCGACTTGTCGGCGAGAAGCTGGAATACAAGACGATTGACAGCGCTCCTCCCGTCGGCCTGTGCGGGTCAGGCATCCTTGACGCCGTGGCGCAGATGTACCGGGCGGGGATTGTGGACAGAACAGGGCGTATTGAGGACAGGCACCCGCGGGTGCATACGGCAAAAGGGAAAAAAGAGTTTGTCATCGTGAGTGAGGCAGAAAGAGACGGCGGCAAAGCGGTCACTGTCAGCCAGATGGATATCCGCGAACTACAACTGGCAAAGGGCGCCATTTACACCGGCATCAAACTGCTCCTGGAGGCAAAGAATCTCAAAGAGCAGGAAATAGAGCAGATTATCATTGCCGGGGCGTTCGGCAGTTACATTGACATGTCAAGCGCCATCACCATCGGCATGTTACCTGATTTACCGCTGAAGAAGTTCCGGCAAATCGGGAATGCCGCCGGCACCGGTGCCAGGCTTGCCCTGATATCGTGCAAGAAAAGAATGGAAGCGCAGGAGATAGCGGACCGGGTGGATTACATTGAGCTCGCCGCAGTTCCGGCATTTATGAACACATTTGTTGAGGCAATATATCTCGGGCGTGAAAGTAAAGGAGGTTCATAGATGGAAACGAAGATTTCCAGCGCCAAAAAAGAGGTAATAATAAGTGACAAATTGCCCACGGTACTCATCGGAGAGAGGATAAATCCCACGGGCAAACCCAAGCTTGCCGCGGCACTGCAGGCGGGCAATCTGGACATCGTGCGGCAGGAGGCTATCGCTCAGGCACAGGCCGGGGCAGACGTCCTTGATGTCAACGTGGGCAGTGCCAATGTTGATGAGGTAGCCCTGCTCCCGGAAGCAGTCAAAGTGGTGGCAGAAGCAGTGGACTTGCCCCTGTGCCTTGATAGCTCCAACCCCAAAGCCCTGGAAGCGGCGCTCAAGGTGTACAAAGGCAAAGCGCTGGTGAGCTCAGTGACCGGTCAGGAGCATCTGCTTAAAGAAGTTTTGCCTCTGGTCAAGGAGTATAAGACAGCAGTGATTGGGCTTGCGATGGATGATACCGGTATTCCCACCGACTACAAGAGGCGGGTGGAGATTGCTAAAAAGATAGTCGCTGAGGCGGAGAAGGTGGGCATTCCCCGTGAAGACATCATCATTGACTGTCTCGCCATGACGGTGGGTGCGGATAACCGGGCGGGGAGCGTCACCATCAATGCCATTATGAAGGTGAAAGAAGAGCTGGGGGTGAACCAGACGCTGGGGGTCAGCAATGTCTCCTTCGGTCTGCCGGACCGCGGACTGATTAACGGCGTCTTTCTGGCAATCGTCATTGCCGCCGGAGTGAACTGTCCCATCATTGATGTGGCAAAGGTGCGTCCAATCATAAGAGCGGCTGACCTTGTCCTGGGGCGGGATATGTATGCCATGCGCTTCATTGAGGACTTCCGCCAGCGGCAGAAACAGCAACAGAAATAGTTGATTTACAGTGACAATGCGGCGGTAGGCTGACAATGGAAATACTTAACAACATACCGTTTAATCCGGACATTGACGCCATACTGAAGAGGATGCGCGCCACCCGGGAGAATAAACGTTTTGTGGAGACGCTACAGGAGCTTATTGACATGGTGCGCCCGGTGGCAAAGCCCAAAGCCGTGTACAAGGTCGCCTTCATTGATTGTAAGAAAGAGGACTCTATCGTCATTGACGGTGTCACCTTCACCAGCCGTGTCCTGCGCGTCAACCTGGACAAGGTGGAGAGGGTCTTCCCTTACGTGGCTACCTGCGGGCGGGAGCTGGACGCGGTAACCGTCCCCGCAGAGGACCTCATCAAGGTCTATTGCCTGGATGCCATCAAAGAGATGGCGGTGCGCAACGCCGTTGCCTACCTGACGGATTACCTGACCAGGAGATATGCCCTGGGACAAATGTCCCGCATGGCGCCGGGCTCAGGCTCAATTGATGACTGGCCGCTTACCCAGCAGAGACTTCTTTTCTCTCTCTTCGGCGATGTGGAGAAGCTAATCGGCGTCAGGTTAACAGAAAACTGCCTCATGGTGCCCATCAAGTCAGTCTCCGGTCTCTTTTTCCCTACCGAGGTAAAGTTTGAGAGCTGTCAGCTCTGCCAGCGGGAGCACTGTATCGGCAGGAGAGCGCGCTATGACGCGGCGCTGGCGGCTAAGTATCAGAAGGGTGAAGAGGTACACTAGGTGCCCATTCCACTTCAATCTGAAATCATTTATGGTCCGGTGAGAACACGCCGTCTGGGCTGGTCGCTCGGTCTCAATATCATGCCGGTGACATATAAGCTCTGCTCATTCAACTGCGTTTACTGCCAGTACGGCTGGACGGATGTCATCACGGATGATATCACCCCGCAACTTAAAGATGTGCCCGCGCCGGGAGAGTTCAGGGAAGCGCTTGAGGCGGCGCTGAAAAGAAGCCGGGAGATTGACCATATCACCTTCTCCGGCAACGGTGAAGCCACCCTCCATCCAGAGTTTGCTGAGATGGTGGACATTGCCCGCGAACTGCAGAAGAAGTATTTTCCTCAAGCCAGGCTGGGCATCCTTTCAAACTCTTCAATGGTGCATCTGGAGGCAGTGCGGAAAGCGCTGGCGAAGCTGGACTTCCGCATCATGAAGCTGGATGCCGGCAATGAGCAGGTGTTCCGGCGCATCAATGTCTGCCATGCCGGAGTGGACTACCGGGCGCTGGTGGAGGGGTTGAAGAAGCTGGAAAACGTAACCCTCCAGACGATGTTCGTTGACGGAAGGATTCAGAACATCGGTGAAAAAGAGATAAGCGACTGGATTGAGCGGGTGAAGGAAATACGCCCCATCAAAGCGCAGATTTACTCTCTCCACCGCCCTCCTGCGGAAACTTCACTGATTGAGGTGCCGGAAGAGAAGCTGAAAGAGATTGCCCGGAAGACAGAGAGAGCCGCCGGCATTCCTGTAGAGGTGGTTGTCGCTGCTTCAGCGTACCGCCGGCGCTACAATGAGCCCTTCCGGAACTGACGGAAGATAAGCACGGAGTTGTGCCCGCCAAAGCCGAAAGAGTTGCACATGGCGGTCTTGATTTGGACTTTTCTTGCCTGATGCGGAACGTAATCCAGGTCGCACTCGGGGTCGGGGTGGGTGAGGTTAATGGTCGGCGGCACGATACCGTTTTTCAGCGCCAGAACGGTGATGACCGCCCCGATGCTTCCCGCCGCCCCCAGAAGGTGTCCCAGCATGGATTTGCTTGCCGAAATGGGAATTGTTCTGGCTTTTTCCTTGAAGACTTTCTTGATGACTGCAGTCTCAGTGCGGTCGTTGAGCAGAGTGGCAGTGCCGTGCGCCTGGATATAGTCAATCTCATCATGGCGGATAGCGGCTTTCTTCAAAGCCATCTCCACGGCGTTCATCGCTCCTTTGCCATCAGGTGAGGGCTGGGTGAGATGAAACGCATCGCTGGAAGCTCCGTAGCTGACAAGCTCCGCCAGGATGGGAGCGCCGCGCTCAAGGGCATGTACCGCGTCTTCAAGAACCATTACTGCGGCGCCTTCACTGAGCACAAAGCCGTCCCGCTCCGCATCAAAGGGACGGCACGCTTCCTGGGGATTGCCGTTTCTTGTTGACAGCGCCCGTATGGCGCAGAAGGCAGCCAGCACCAGTGGTATTACCGGCGCTTCAGTGCCACCGGCGACCACGATTTTGGCATTGCCCCAGCGGATTAGCTCATAGCCCTGACCGATGGCGTCACTGCCGCTGGAACATGCTGATGAGGGGGCATAGTTTACCCCTTTAGTTCCCAGGAGCAGTGAGACCTGGACTGAGGCGGCATCTCCGGTCATGGTGGGCGCCAGGACAGGGCTGACCCGTCCCGGTCCTTTTTCATTCAGAATTCTTAATTGCTCGCTGACGGAGAGGAGCCCGCAGACGCTGTTGCCAATGATGACCCCGGCTTCTTCAGCGTTCTCTGGCTTGATGGTTAGCCTGGCTGACTCCATCGCCTGAAGGCTGGCGGCCGCGGCGAACTGGGTGAACCGGTCCATGTGACGTGCCTGTTTCCGCCCGACATACTGGCTAACATCAAACCCTTTTACCTCACCGGCGAATTTGGCGTCAAAAGGTGCGGCGTCAAAACTTGAGATATAGTCAATGCCTGACCGTCCGGCGATGAGCGCCTGCCACATATCATCTATGCTGTTCCCAACCGGGCAGACCACGCCCATGCCCGTGACTACCACTCGCTGATCGTCAGGTATGCAACCTTCTTTTGGCACTGGCATCTTATTAATAAATGACGCTGAAAATTCTATAGTCATTACACAGTATCTGTGCCTGTGTTGTCAAACAGGAGTGCTATAGGCAAATCCACTGCAATTCTCGCCAATGTGGCAATAGGACTTAAGTGGGAGTAAAAAGAAGTTATGCTCGGCTATCCTAAAGTGAGGCTATCCGCTCGTTTGAATTACATCTTTTGGCTGACCTGTGCTATGCTAGTCTTTATGCTGGCGATTTTGCTCAGCGTTATTGTTATATCTTTTTCCGGGGTGATGATGCCCGGTCCGATGTTTGCCGTGACGCTCGCCAAAAGCTATAAATCTCAGTGGGCGGGGGTTCACATTTCACTCGGGCACGCCGTGATAGAGGTGCCGCTGATTTTGCTCATCTACTTTGGCTTTGCGCCATTCTTTAAGAACGCCACCGTCCAGCTGATTTTGAGCGTGCTGGGGAGTGCCATGATTCTCTGGCTGGGCATCAGCATGTTCCGCAGTCGGCGGGAAGTGGTCACCAAGGGGAAAGACCTGCCTTACAGCGCTTTTACCGCCGGCATCATGATGAGCGGTCTGAACCCCTTTTTCCTGCTCTGGTGGGCGACCATCGGCAGTATGCTCATTATGCGCATCACGGGCTTCGGCATTATGGGTTTGACTGCTTTTACCCTGGTGCACTGGCTGTGTGACCTCGTCTGGCTGACGTTTGTCTCCCTGCTGGTTTACCGCACCCGCGCGCTATGGGGGCGGAAATTCCAGGAGTGGGTTTTTATTGCCTGTAGCCTTCTGCTGGTGGGGTTTGGGGTGTGGTTCTTCATTTCCGGGGTGCGCCCATTCTTCAGCTAAAAAAGTTGCCCCTCCCTTCTACATGGGGAGGGGCAAACGCAACAGGTGTCAAGCCGTCAGGCGTGTTCAGTTATCTTCCCCCGCAGTGTTGCCTAGCGCGGCTTGCACCCGGGTGATATCAACGCCGATGAGCACCTTCTGCACCAGGAGCGTCCCATCCTTTTCTACATAGTAAGCGAGCGCACTCTGTCCGGCGGCTACTGCCAGACTGCCGCGCAGGACAAAGAGAGTCTCCGCATCATAGGTGAGAACTTTATCGCCGATGGTGATGGTCTTTGCCGTCTCATCAATGGCGGTGATTTCACCAGAGACGCGCTCCATCTTGGGGCGCGGTGTCGGCTTGGGGGTGGTTATGGGTTTCTGTACGACGACGCCATCAGCAATGAGCTTGCTCTGAGCCGGGTCACGGCGGCTGATGACCGTTACCGTTTCGCCCACCTTCACCTCAGCCCCGGGCGGGAGAATCTTGAACTTGCCCGCCAGAATTTCAAACGTAAAGCTCTCTCCGTCCTTATCCTCAATAGTGATTGAGCCACCGGTGGCGGGGTCATAACTGTATTCTGTGACCTTGCCTACATGATGTTTCAGCACCGGTCTTGATGGAAGCACCACTATCTGGCGGGCGTAGGGTTTGCCGTCTTTTTCCACCACCATGGCGGTGACGAGCATCCCCACCTGTATATCGGCAAGGGTACCTCCCTTGATACCTGCGGCTGTGGTCGGCTTGTTGAGGGCAGGGATGTGATACCTCGTGTTTTCATCCACAAAGACTTCCGTATCGCCGATGGTGATTGATATGTTGCTGACAGCGGTCACCTCACCCTTGATGACCTTCATCCGGGGTATCACCGGGCTGAGTTCAGGCGGCTTTCTCTTTTCTTTTTCCATCTGGAAGAGGACAGATGGTTCAGCTCTGGTAGAGTCACTCGCGGCGAATGCCGGCAGTGCCATCCCGAGAATCAGACAGACCAGGAGACCGGAAATAATTACCAGACGTTTCATGTGTTATCCTCCTTTCTCATAGGTAACGATAATCATAGCTTCAGCGGTGTTGCCAGCGTCATCAGACGCGATGATTTGAATGATGTTTGGTCCCTCTGCCAGGGTGATGGTGGTGCTGAAATTGCCGTTGCTATCAGCCACCAAAATTTCTTCGTTGATGCTGACCACGGCATCCGGGCTGGTATTGCCCGCCACCGCAATCTTATTTGTGGCGACAATGGCATTGTCCTCCGGCGTATTGATGGTGAGCGTGAGTTCGGCCGGTTCACTCTCGCTGACAGGATTTGATGGCGGTGACACTGGGCTGGGTGTTGAAGCCACCGGAGTAGCTGGCGCTGGCGCCACTGCGGGTGCTGGCGCAGATTGGGGCGCACAGCCAGCCGCAAAAATAAGGGCGCCGGCAAGTAGCGCCACTACCACGCCTGTGACGAGGGAGTTTTTCTGCTTCATGATTTCTACCTCTCTTTTCACGGTGTCACCTTTTCTCTGGTTAATATAACGGGGAAAACGGGCAAAGGTTAGTAAGAAACTGGTACCGCTATTGCTTACTTTAGGCTATATCTGGTATCATCGCAAGGAGATTTCATCTTGCGGAGAAAGGTCATGGGAAGGAAGTCATGAAGGTTGGTTACGTCTATGACCCCGTCTACCTGATGCATGACACCGGCACGCATGTAGAAAACTTCAAGAGACTGGAAGCCATCCTTTCTCTAATGGAGACCAGTGGACTGAAGAAAGAGCTTGCTCTGGTGAAGGCTCGCCCGGCGACACTGGAGGAACTGCTCCGCGTCCACCACCGCCAGCATGTGACCCATGTCCAGGAGTTTGCGCTGAGGGGCGGCGGGTGGATTGAAATGGATACCCTCATGTCCGCTGATTCCTATGATGCCGCTCTCTGCGCCGCCGGCGGTGCCATTGAGGCAGTTGATGCGGTACTATCAGGAAAGCTTAACAGCGTTTTTGCCTTGGTGAGACCGCCGGGACATCATGCCACCCGCGACCGCGCCATGGGCTTCTGCCTTTTCAATAATATCGCCATCGCCGCCAGGCATGCCCTTGATATTGCTAAACTCCAGCGCATCCTGATTTTTGATTTTGACGTGCACCACGGCAATGGCACACAGGAAGCCTTCTATGATGACCCGCGTGTGGTCTATGTCTCCGCCCACCAGTACCCGCATTATCCCGGCACGGGGGTGATTGAGGAGGTGGGAGAAAAGGGCAATATCGTCAATATCCCCCTGCCGCCCGGCTGTGGTGACAGGGAATACGCCCTCGCCTGTGAGCAGGTGCTCGTGCCTGTGGCTAAACGCTTCAAACCACAGCTCATCATGGTCTCGGCGGGTTATGATTCCCACTGGGCAGATGAGCTTGCCATGATGCAGATGACGGTGACCGGCTTTAGCACCATCGTGGGCACAGTTAAAGGGCTGGCGGAAACATTCTGCCAGGGCAAAATGGTGTTCACTCTGGAGGGCGGCTATAACCTGAAGGCGCTGGCTGAATCAGTGAAGGCAACCTTTGACGTCCTTCTGGGCAAAGAGAAAATTGACGATACCATCGGTCCGCCGCCGCAACGACACACGCCATTTGATATTGCGCCCATGCTTCAAGCTATCCGGAAGGTGCATAAGCTAGCGTAGCTGTTTCGTCTTATGTTTTCCCTTCTTATCGCCGATGGGGCACTTTTCACATTCTTCCCCGCACGGCTCAACGTGAATGGTCACGCTCGTTGAAGCCAGCTTGCTTTTGATGTCCTGCTCAAGGTGGTCAGTCATCT
>DAOTYE010000020.1:0-2367 GCA_034434915.1 Dehalococcoidales bacterium | reverse complement strand
CTCGCTACTCTCTCAATCTCTTCATCGGTCATGCCGGTTCCAGAAGGCAGGCAAACCCCTTTCGCGCTAATCTCCTCAGCAACTGGATAGACTTTGCCTTCATAATAGGGCGGCATGGTGTGAATCGGGTAGAAAACCGGGCGGGTATCAATACCGTTTTCCTTGAGGACTTTAATCAGTT
This sequence comes from Dehalococcoidales bacterium, assembly GCA_034434915.1. Taxonomy (GTDB): domain Bacteria; phylum Chloroflexota; class Dehalococcoidia; order Dehalococcoidales; family RBG-16-60-22; genus DAOTYE01. The sequence continues at coordinate 2,186 of DAOTYE010000020.1, read as the reverse complement.
CGTCCCGGCTCATGCCGTAGTCTTTTTCCACCAGAACGGCACACATCCAGAAGACGCTTTTTGCCCATGATGCCTCAGACGGAAAGGTTATTCCTGAAAGTCCCTGCAATAGCGATTGATAACGCTCTGCCATCTCCCGTTTTCTGGCAATGACTTTCTCCACCTTCTCCATCTGGGCGACTCCGATGGCAGCCTGAAGGTTGGTGAGCCGGTAATTGAAGCCAATTACTTCATGCCAGTATTTCTTTTCCGGATTCATGCCGTGGTCCCGCAATATTCTGGCTTTCCGGTTAAACTCATCGCTATTAGTGACTATCATGCCACCCTCGCCGGTGGTGATAATCTTGTTGCCGAAGAAGCTGAAACACCCCATGTCACCAATGCCGCCGACTTTCACACCTCTGTAAAGAGCTCCGTGGGCTTCAGCGGCGTCTTCAATGACGTGGAGACGGTGTTTCTCCGCAATGGCTTTAATAGCGTCCATGTCTGCCGGGTGACCGTAAAGGTGGACTGGCATTATGACTTTTGTGCGTGGAGTGATGGCGGCTTCAATTTTTGACGGGTCAATGTTCCAGGTAGTGCTTTCAGAATCAACGAAGACCGGCTTTGCACCGGTGTAGGTCACCGCGTTAGCAGTAGCGATAAAGCTCAGCGTGGGCACAATCACCTCATCGCCGGGACCGATGCCGAGCACTGCCAGCGCCAGGTGCAGAGCCACAGTGCCATTGGCGGTGGCAATGGCATACTTCGTGCCGCAGAAGCAGGCAAAACGCTCTTCAAACTCAGTCACAAATTTGCCGGTGGAGGAAATCCACCCGGAAGTGATGCATTCTGTTACATACTGTAGCTCGCGCTCGCCGATTTCCGGCTCCGCCACAGGTAAAGTTAGCCGGTGCAGGTAGGAAGCAAGGTCAGCCACCTCTCCTTTTTCATTCAGGATGGGGATGTGCCGGATGCGCTCGTTCATCATGCTGAGGAGCACATCGCGCGGGGTGGCGGTGGTTGCCACAACGGGGTTGGTCCTCATGACCGTGGAGACCTTATCTTCAAGAGTGGAGCCGTGTATCAGTGCGCGCCGTATGTCACCATCAGTGACCAGCCCGCGGAATTTGTCCTGCCGGTCAACAATCAGGGCGATGCCGAGAGCACCGCGGTCAATTGCTTCCAGCGTTTCCTTCAGCGTGGCAGAATCAGGCACAATCAGCTTTCTGACCTGTTCCTTCATCTGGCAGGAATCCTTTTTCGCAGTAAATCAATCTGAGCACGTATCTCCTGAATTGACAGGTGATGCGCCTCAAGGATGATGTGAAGCTGACCGCTGAAATCATGTCCATTGATTAACGGGAAGACCCAGCTGTTTTCAGCGATTGGTTGATGTGTATCTGTAACGCCGTCATTGTCATGGACGTGCAGGGCGAAAACGTGCCTGCTGACCCGGCGGGCGAAGTCTTCCCGGTCAAAGTTAAAAGTGCGGGCGGAGACCTTGAGGTGCCCCAGGTCAAGGTTTATACCCAGATGTGGTGAAGGTATCTCCTTCATCAGGCGCTCAAACTCGGATGCCTGACAGAGGAGCACGTAATCCCTCGCCGCTTCAGGGCAGACGTTGTTTTCAATGGCGATTTTCACGCCACGCGGTGCGGCGTAGCTGAGAAGCTCTTTCACAGAGGCGGTAAAGCGCTGGAACGCTTTTTCAAAATCGCCTTTCGCGGGTCTGGGACATTCAAACCGGAAGTGACTTTTCCCGAAAGCCGGGTCAGCCATGAAGCCGGCATGGACGGAAAAAAGGGTGCTCCTGACCCTGACGCAGAAATCAATAGATGCCCTGGCTTGGGCAAGGCTTCGCTCCCTTATGGCGGGGTCGGCTGAGGCAAAGTTCATGATGAACGGTTCGCGTGGTGGGGGAAAATAGTTGTGGACGATGAAACGGGCATCCAGGGAAGCAAGGAAGTCCTCTATCCCGTCATCGTATTCTTGGGTGGGACCGAGCTCAATGTCGTTCAACCCTGCATCAGCCAGCTCCTTTACGGCTTCTCTCGTAGATTTGGCAAGGCAATTTGTGGATACGTACAGGTTATTCATTGTTTCAAATTCAGCTTCTCCCGTGTGCCAATCGGTTTTGCCGGGACGCCGGCGACAATTGTCCATGGGGGCACATCCTTGGTCACCACGGCACCCGCGCCCACCAC
>DAOTYE010000019.1:0-16406 GCA_034434915.1 Dehalococcoidales bacterium | reverse complement strand
GAGTATGAAACGAATATCCCCTGAAATCCCTCTCACTCTCCCCATTCGCTTCGCTCAGGGCGGGCTCTTTACGAAAGGGAGACGAACCGACTTTCTCTGGCAGTTTGCACCCTCTGTCTCCTCAGATACATAGTAGCCCAGGACTACGGCGGTGGCGAGGGGATTTTGTCGCAGGGAGAGAGAAAATCAGCAGGCAGAAACCAAAAGAATCAGACTAATCTGGCTAGCAAATCATTTTTACTTAATTCAATAGTTATTGTAAGCCTCACAATCTCCTCAATCGTCCAAATTTATTCTCCCCACTCTCCCCCTTCTCCCCTCTTTGCCGTCTGTGCTATAATCTTACTGAAATCACAGGGGGAGGGGATTTTCTGGAAGCGTTAGACATCGCCCGTAAAGCCGTTGAGGCGGCGTCTGAAAAGCAGGCTACTGATATTCTTCTGCTAGACACAAGGGATGTAGCCACCTTTGCTGATTACTTTGTCATCTGCTCAGGGGAGAGTGAGCCGCAAATCCGGGCAATTACAGAAGAGGTCGCCCATGCGCTGAAGAAAGAGGGCGTACTGCCCGCTCACACTGAGGGCACGCTGGACTCCGGCTGGGTGCTCCTTGATTACGGGGTCGTGGTGGTGCATGTCTTTTCCAAAGAGGAGCGGGACTATTACCAGCTTGACAAGCTCTGGAGCGAGGCTACGCCGGTGCTGAAAATCCAGTAGCGCTTACTCCCGGTGAACAATCTCTTTTTCCGAGAAGAAAAGCTTTATCTCTTTTTCCGCCGTCTCAGTTGAGTCAGAAGCATGCACTGAGTTCCGGGTCACGGAAAGACCGTAATCGCCGCGGATGGTGCCTTTGCCCGCTCTGGCAGGGTCAGTGAGACCTGCCGCTTTCCGGATTGCTTCCACCGCGTTCTCTCCTTCAAAGACGGCGGCAATCACCGGTGCTGAGGTCATATACTGCACCAGCTCGTTGAAAAACGGCTTGCCCTTGTGGACGGCGTACTGTTTCTGCGCCAGCTCTTCTGTCATACGGAGCATTTTCAATGCCACCAGTTTAAGCCCGAGCGCCTCCAGCCTGCTGATAATGGTGCCGCCGAGGTTCCGGGCAACGGCGTCCGGCTTAACAATCACTAAAGACCTTTCCATGTCTCTCCTTTCATCTGAACAATCCCGCCATTAAGTCCGTGCTGACCTCCGCCAGTGAATTGACGATGAGGTCAGCTTCCTGCAACTTTTCAGGCGGGTTGGTGGTAGTCACGGCAATGCATTTCATGCCCGCCCGTTTGGCCGCGGAGACGCCCGCCACAGCATCTTCAATCACCAGGCAATTCTCTGGCTGAACTCCCAGCTTCTCAGCGGCAAGGAGGAAAGCCTGAGGGCTCGGCTTGCCTTCGGTCACTTCCCTGCCCCAGACAATCGCCTGAAAGTAATCAGCAATGCCCAGACCGCGCAGAATCAACTGGATGTTCTCCATCGGAGCAGAAGAGGCGATTGCCATCTTTATGCCTTTTGCTTTGAGCGCCTTGACCAGCTCAATGGCGCCGGCGTGGGGCTTGAGGTTGGAAGCGATTTTCTCGCGGTAGAGCGCCTCTTTCTCATCAGCAATGGCGATGACCTCTTCTGCGCTTATCTTATCTTTGAAGGCGAAGCGGATGATGGTGTCATTCCTCTGCCCGAAGTGGCGGCGGAATTCTTCCTCGCTGAACGTTACGCCCCGCTTGCCGAAGACCTCCTGCCACGACCTGAAATGGTAGGGGGCGCTGTTCACGATAACGCCATCCATGTCCCAGATGACCGCCTCAAGCTGTCCGCCGGGTCTGTTCTTAGAATTCCGGTTGAGGATGGCATGGACGCCAGCGCCCTCCGCCATGATGGTGCCGTCAGGCAATGTTATTTTTGCTTCAGTTTCAACGGTCTTGCCGTTATTTTTGACCACTCTGCCGCTGATGAGGAGCCGCTCGCCTATGGGGATAGGCCGCCTGAAACTGACCTGAAGCCGCGCGGTAACGCAGTCCAGCCCGGCAAAGCGGGTAGCCCAGCCCATACCTTCATCAAGTAGCGTGGCGATGACCCCGCCGTGGAGCACCCCGGGCCAGCCCTGATGTTCTTTTGCCGGTGTGAACTCAGCCCTGACCCATGCGCCATCTTTTTTGAATTTCAGCCTGAGCCCTGAGGGGTTGTTCTGACCGCATCCGAAGCACAAGCCATCGCTGAGGTCAAAAGAAAACTGAATCTGATGATTTGCCATGCAGTCTGTCTCTTTCTAGCTTTTGAAGTGCTCCCAGCCCTTTTTGGGTAGGTTATATGGCTTGCCGGCTGAGTCAACGAGCCTGATTTCCCCCGGCTCTCCAGAAAGTATTTCCCCAATGATAGTCACAGGGCAGGAAAGCTTTTGCTTCACTTTATCTATGACCGGTTCCGGGGCAGTGAATAGAAGCTCATAGTCCTCACCGCCGGACAGGGCAAGCTCAAGGGCTCTCTCCCCGAAGTTGGCTTTTACGGCGGGATGCACCGGCACGAGGCTGGTGTTCACCCGGGCGCTTACCTTGCTCGCCTCACAGATGTGGGCTAAGTCTGAGATGAGACCATCGCTGATATCCATAGCCGCTCTGACGCCCTGTGCCACAAGCACCTGCCCCTCCGGCACCCTGGGCAATGGCTGAAGGAATGCCTGACGCAACTGGCTGGCAGAGCCATTATCAGGCTTCAGCTTTCCGGTCAGCATTTCCAGACCGCCGGCGGCACCGCCAAGATAGCCTGTCACAGCGATTTTATCGCCCGCGCGGGCGGCGGAGCGAGTGAGCATGGCTTCTTGTCTCCTGCCTTTCATGCTCCCGAAGACGGTAATGGTAATGGAGACGACCGAGGCACGCCCGGTATCTCCGCCGATGATAGCTATGCCAAACCTGTCCGCCAGCTCAATCATGCCCTGATAGAGAGCTTCCACATCGTCAACCTCATTGTCGTCAAGGAGGGTCAGGGAAACGAGAGCATACGCGGGCACGCCGCCCATGGCGGCAATATCGCTCACGGATACGGCGAGCGATTTCCACCCCAGCGCCCGCCAGGGTGTGGTCTCCAGCGTAAAATGGATATTCTGAAAGAGGGAGTCCACATGGGCAAGCTGGATGGCATCATCGCCGCGCCATGCGGCGCAATCATCCCCGATGCCGATGATGAGCTTCTGCCAGGAGTCAACTTTTTTGTTGCGGGAGCGGGTGACCATCTCCGCAAAGAGCCTGACCAGCCCGAACTCCCCCAGCGCTGAGACTTTCATGGAGAAAATTATAGCACGGGCGTAGCAGGGCTAACAATTAAACCGACCGAAGCCGTTATCATGCCCCACTTCTCATATTTTCAAAAACATGCTATAGTCTTTAGCAAATGCTTTACGCCATTCTTGCGGATATTCACGGGAACTACGCCGCCTTTGATGCGGTGCTGAAAGACATCCCCCAGCGAGGAGATGTGCAGGAGCTGTGGTGCCTGGGCGACCTGGTGGGCTATGGTCCGGAGCCGCACGAATGTATAGAGCTCCTCCAGCGCACCAACCACATCTGCGTCGCCGGCAACCATGACTGGGGCGCCATTGGCAAAATAGACATCGCCGCGTTCAATCCCGATGCCGCCACCGCCATCCGCTGGACAGCAAAGCAACTGAATGAAGAGGATAAAACCTATCTCAAGAATTTGCCTACCACCCTGGTGAAAAATGACTTCACCATCGTCCACGGCAGTCCGCGCGGACCAACGTGGGAATATGTCATTTCCAGCAGTATCGCCACGCAGAATCTGGTCTTCTTCAAGACGAAGTACTGCCTGCTCGGTCATACCCACGTGCCGGTGGTCTTCAAGACTGATGAGAAAAGCGGTGTCTGCATCTCCAGTCCCCTTGCCGAAAACGTGGGACTCATGCTCGGCAAGCAACAGTTGCTCATCAATCCGGGTGCCGTGGGACAGCCGCGCGATGGTGACCCCCGCGCCAGCTATGCCTTATACGATACTGAAAGCAACTCCATCAAGCTCTACCGCGTGCCTTATGACATAGACGCCACCCAGCGCAAGATGATGAAATACGGTCTGCCCATGAGATTAGTGGCGCGCCTCAGCCACGGGACATAGCATCCCCACCCCACATCCGCCTCCCAAATTCTAAACGCTAAGCTCTAAATCCTAAATTTTTCTCACTGTCATCACATCATCTCCCTTTAACAAAGGGAGATAGAGAGGGATTTTTCTTTCATCGCCACTGTGATTAATCAGAATTTCTCTTCTACAACTCCCTTGACAAACACACCCCCACGATTTACGATTGATTTTGAGGTCGTGCTAGACGGGGAGCCAGCGGTGCCCTGTACCTGCAATCCGCTATAGCAGGGTTGAACTCCGGCTTGCGGCTCCTGTCTGGTAGGACTGCGCAGGCTAAGTGGTGTTGAAGGCTGGGTCCTATGCGACAGGATGCTATGAACCCCGTCAGGTCCGAAAGGAAGCAGCGGTAAATAGATTTTTCTGGGTGCCGTAGGGCTACCTGGCTGGAGCTGGCTGGCTTGCGCAAGCTATTGGGCAGAGTCAAGAGCCGGTGCACGGCCTCGCTCTTTTCTAGAGAAGGTGAGATTTGACCGCAGGGTCGCTCTTCGCGCAAACAAAACTACTCCTGCGCCGGTATGACCTCAAGGCAAGGAAGAGGCTGGGCCAGCACTTCCTGGTCAACGGGCAGGTTCTGAAAACCATCCTCAGTGCCGCGGAAATTGCACCTGACGATACTATCGTGGAAGTGGGACCCGGGCTGGGCATCCTCACTGCAAAGCTCGCCGAACAAGCCGGCAAAGTCATTGCCGTGGAGCTTGACGATACTCTGGCGCGCCTCCTGAAAGAAAGGCTATCCCAATTGCCAAATCTCACCGTCATCAATGAAGATATTCTCAAGCTTGACCCGCAGACTCTGCTTTCTGCCACAGGCGTCAGGTCCCCGCAATACAAAGTCGTCGCCAACCTCCCTTACTACATCACCTCCCCCGTCCTGCGCCATTTCCTGGAATCTTCTGCCAAGCCGGTGCGGATGATTGTCATGGTGCAAAAAGAGGTAGCCCAGGCGATTGTGGCGGAGCCGGGGGAGCGCAGTGTCCTCAGCGTCATCGCCCAGTTTTATGGCAAACCCTCCATCGTGAGCTATGTGCCCGCTCGCTCATTTTACCCGGCGCCGGAGGTGGATTCGGCAGTCCTGCGGATTGATGTCTATCCTGCGCCGAAAGTCAATGTAAGCGATGCAAAAGGCTTCTTCCAGATGGTCCAGGCGGGGTTCACTGCCCGGCGCAAGCAAATCGCCAATTCCCTGGCACAGGGGCTTAAACTGCCCAAAGCAGAAGCCGCCCGGCTTCTTAATAAGGCTGAAATCAGCCCGCAACGCCGGGCGGAGACGCTCACCATTGAAGAGTGGGCAAAGCTCTGGTGGACTTTTGAGAAGCTGAGAAAGGACGGGGCATATGTTCACACTGCTGGCACCGGCTAAAATCAACCTGACGCTGGAAGTTCTGGGCAGGAGACCTGACGGCTATCATGAAATCCTCAGCGTCATCCAGACCCTCAGCCTGAGCGATAGTCTCCTGTTCCAGGAGAGCCAGCAGGTCACTGTCAAGTCAACCATGCCCGAATGGGCGCCGGAAAAGAGCCTGGTGCTAAAAGCGGTCAGCCTGCTCCAGAAGGCCGCCGGCACGGCAAAAGGCGCCGATATTGAAATCATCAAGCGCATCCCGCTGGTATCTGGTCTTGGCGGCGATAGCAGTGATGCGGCGATGACCCTGCGCGGACTGAACCAGCTCTGGGGTCTGAACCTCCCGAATAGCGCACTGGTCAAGCTAGCATCTGAGCTGGGAGCAGACGTGGCGCTCTTCCTGTACCGCGGCACCATGCTGGTACAAGGCAAAGGGGATATCATCACCCCGCTTAACCCCTTCCCTCACCAGTGGGTGGTACTGCTCATGCCTGATGTACCGCGCATTCCGGAAAAGACCAGACAGCTCTACGCCAGCCTTAATTCCAGCCACTATACCGATGGCCAAATCACTAAGGGATTGGTCAATCTACTAAAAAGCGGCAGATACTATGACCCGTCCTACCTGTTCAATGTTTTTGAGCGTGTGGCTTTCTCGCGTTTTCCCAATTTAACCAGGTACAAGGACGCCATGCTCAGGGCTGGAGCGCCTGATGTCCACCTGACAGGCTCAGGACCTGCCCTCTTCACCCTGTTACCGGATAAAGCCAGTGCCATGAAATTGCAGACTGCCCTTTCAGAAATGAGACTTAAGTCATATCTCACCGAAATTTCCGGCGTGTAATATAATTTCAAATGAAGTTCTTATAAGGAGGCAGAATATGGGCAGTACCATGGATAACCTGCAGGCGGCGTTTGCCGGAGAAAGCCAGGCAAACCGGCGCTATCTTTTCTTCGCGGAGAAGGCGGAGAAAGAGGGGTATCCGCAGGTTGCCAGGCTTTTCCGCGCCGTAGCTGAAGCCGAGACGGTCCACGCGCGCAACCACTTTGATACTATGGGCGGCATCGGCACCACGGCAGAGAACCTGCGGACAGCTATTGACGGGGAGGGGTTTGAGTTCCGCAGGATGTATCCGGAGTTCATAGAGCAGGCTGGCAAAGATGCCAACCGGCGTGCCAAAAGCACATTTGAATGGGCAGGAGCTGTGGAGAAAATTCATCACGGTCTTTATGAAGAGGCGCTCAAAGCGGTCTCCGGCGGACAGAAGCTCGCGGACAAGCCATACTTTGTCTGCCAGGTCTGCGGCTATACCGCTGCCGGTGAGGCGCCGGACAAGTGCCCGGTCTGCGGCGCGCTGAAGATTAAATTTAAGCAGATACTCTAATTCAAGAGAGCGGCGATAGTTTAATACGTCCGGACCGCCGCCTTGCCGTCATTTCACCGGCAGGACGTAGGCGGAGGTCTGGGCGTATTCATCAGGAGCCCAGCCGGCGGGGCGTTTGCCTGAGGCGTCCAGATACCAGTACCGCTTGCCCTCATAAATCCAAGAGTTGCCGTACTCAAGCGGGTAGTTGATGCCCAGCCCCATGTGGTCAAACTGCTCAAACAGTAGCAGGGCGACGTCATAGCCCAGGCGGGTGAAGATTGCCGCCGCCAGGATAGACGTGTCCTCGCAATCGCCTGCGCCTTCAAACAATGTCTCCACAGGGAAACGGGGATACTCATCTTTGCCGGTGGTGATGATATCTTCAGCATAGGTAATGGCCTGGGCAAAGGCAAGAATGAGGCTAATCTCATCAAGCTTGCTCAATCCCTCTCTGGCGACTGTCTCCCTCACCTGCTGAACCAGGCTGTTAATCACGGTATCATCGGCGGGGTCGCGCGCCATAGCATGATAGTTGAAAATGGTAGGCCGCGGCAGTTCGCGGTAATAGATAAATGTTCCCAGCGGAATCTGGACAGTCCAGGTAAGCTCTTTGGTCTTTTTGGACTCAAACTTGAACGTCCGGGTGAGGCTGGTTGATTGGATGCCGGCGAGCTGTTTCTGCAGTTGCAGTACCTGCTCCTGAAGTGCCAGGTGAGAGCGCTGGAGCTGTTCCAGTGCTGATGACACGTCAGGGCGGCTCTGCGGCATGGAGGCTTCCTGCTGTGCAGTGGCAAGTTCATTTTCCAGTCTCTTAATCTTCTCCTCCGCCGCTTTCAATTCTCCCGATAATTTATCATAGCCCTGCCCGGATGCCACACAGCCTGACACTACCATGGCGAGGATAGCCACGCCCGCCAGCACCAGCTTCTTTTTCATTCCCGTTCTTTCAGTTCCTGCTTTTCCCTCAACCATCCTGCCACCATCTGCTCCTCTTCTTTTTTACAATTGACCTGCCCTTCAAGCCTTGCTTTCAGTAAGAGATTGAGCAACTCTTTTATGTGCGGTCCCTGCTTCACACCCATCTTCACCAGATCCTCCCCGCCCAGAGACGGCTTGACATACCTGAGCTTGTCCAGAAACAATTTTATTTTGCGGCGGACGATTGCCGAATCCGTGGCGATGATGGTCGCCGCCATTGCCGGTATGGAATAATCGCACAGCAGGACGTGAATATCGTGTGATTTTACCTTTGGATGGGAGAGAAGGTCAAGCTCAGCCTTGAGAGCATGGGTATCCCGCACTGTCTGTGCCATTGACCGGGATAATCTCAGGTAGGCGAGCAGGTCTTCAGATTTGGACTCAGTCATGCGGTAGCACAGCAGGGCCATATAGAGGGGGGCAATCGGTACAGCGGTAGAGGCGGCTTCTCTTGCCCGGGCGAACTTTTCCGCCAGCCATTTGTCTCCCTGAAGCGCCGGGTGGAGCTTGCCCAGTACGCCAAGCTCATCAGCGCGACGCAGGACTTTTTCAGGCTGTTCTTCTTTCAGCACCAGCTCAAGCTCGCGGCGGATGCGGTCGCCGCTGATTTTGTCCAGGTATGACAGGTCACGTTTGAGCAGTTCCAGGGTGTGTGGTTCTATGGTAAAGCCAAGCCTCTGCTCATAGCGCAGGGCGCGCCAGATACGGGTGGCATCATCAATGAAACTGCGACTGTGAAGCACACGCACGAGCTTATTTTCCAGGTCTGCTCTGCCACCGTAAGGGTCAAGGAGGATGCCATAGCGCCCCGGATTAAGCTCCACCGCCATGGCATTGATGGTAAAGTCGCGCCGGAAAAGGTCTTGCCTGATGGTGCCGGGTTGGACAGTGGGGAGAGCCCCCGGCTCAGCATAGGTCTCTGACCGAGCCATCGCCAGGTCAAGGCTCCATTTCCCTTTCTTCACTTTCGCCGTGCCGAACCGTTCGTGAACAATGAGCTTTCCGTCCGTCTTTTCTGCAATCTGTTGTGCCACCCTAATCGCATTTCCTTCCACCACCAGGTCAAGGTCAAAGATGTCTCTTTCTAACAGGATGTCCCGCACCACCCCGCCGACGAGGTAGAGATTCTGCCCCTGTTCCTGGGCTATTTCGCCCGCCGTTTTCACCAGGTCAATCAACTCTAAAGGCAGGTGTTTCCTTATCTCTGCTGTTATGTTAATAACTGCTTCCGCCATCACAGACACCTATGATTGCATTATAGCACAGTGGATACGGACAGGTGAGCTGGCAGGTGGTAGCGCTGACACTCTGACCATAGTGAAGGGTCTGGGGGTGATAGAAATCACCGCTCCGGTCCTGAGATTCTTCGCTACTCCGTTCCTCAGAATGACAGGGGAGAAGAGACTGACCGGTCAGGAAAAAGAGGCTGTTGGGCACGGCTTGCTTTTCTCCTCTCTCCTTAATCCAATTCAGAGAGATGGGTTGATAAGGTGAGGTTCAATGCTACCTGATTTGTTATTTTTACAGTAACTTGCGTATAATGAACCCATAAAGGTGAACAGAATCGTCGTTGCCATCGTCGGCATGGCAGGCTCAGGTAAAACGGAGGTTGCCCGCATCTTTGAAGAGCATGGCTTCTTCAGGGTCAGATTTGGCGATGTCACCGACGAGGAGATTAAAAAGCGAGGTCTTGAGCGAAATGAAAAAAGCGAGCGCACCATCCGGGAGCTTCTGCGCAAGGAACACGGCATGTCCGCCTATGCCAAGCTCAATATCCCCCGTATTGATGCCGCGCTCAAGCGTTCACACGTGGTGGCGGACGGGCTGTACTCCTGGGAAGAGTATGTCATGCTCAAAGAGCATTACGGCGACCGGTTTTTTGTGGTAGCGGTCTGGGCATCGCCGGCAATCAGATACGAGCGGTTAAGCAGGCGCGCGGAACGCCCCCTGAAGAAAGCAGAAGCCGCCAGCCGTGACCGCGCCGAGCTTGAGAATACCAACAAGGGCGGACCAATCGCCATGGCGGATTTCATGGTTGTGAATGAAACATCACAGGAACACCTGAAAAAAGAGACAGAAGAGATAATCGCCAAGCTGACATGGAAAAAATAACCCGCCCGGACATTGATGAATATTTCCTCAAGATAGCCTCCGTAGTGGCGGAGCGTGCCACCTGCCGGCGCCACCATGTGGGTGCCGTGGCAGTCAGAAACAAACACATCCTCGCCACCGGCTACAACGGTGCCCCGTCCGGCTTCAAAGACTGCCTTGAGCTGGGCTGTCTGCGCGATGAGCTGAAGATACCCTCCGGCACGCGGCATGAAATCTGCCGCGGCATCCACGCAGAGCAAAATGTCATCATTCAGGCCGGGCTTCACGGCGTCAGTCTTGAGGGAAGCACCATCTACTGCACCCACAGTCCTTGCGTCCTGTGCGCCAAGATGCTGGTCAATGCTAAAATAAAGCGGTTCGTTACCTTCGGCAGTTATAATGACAGCGCCTTTCTTGAGCTGTTCAAAGAGGCGGGCATAGAGATGGTGCAGAAAAAGCGCCCTTCTTCCCGCATCACTTTCCTTGACTGACGCACGAAAGCTTCCCTGGACCATTCCTGAAAAATTGATTTTCTGATGTAATTATGCTTAAATTTATAGGGTTAGAAAGGAGACACACGTGGCGGCTCTGAAACTGAAAGCAAGTCCCCGGCAGGTTACGGGGAAGAAAGTAAGATTTTTACGGCGCCAGGGAATCACCCCGGCGCATCTGTACGGCTCAGGCATGACCTCGCTCATGCTCCAGTGCGACGCCAAACAGTTGCAGACCGTCATCAGTCAGGCAGGCGGCACGCGGCTGGTGACATTGGAAATTGAGCAGGACAAGACACCGAGGAATATTTTCATCCGGGAAATCCAGCGTGACGCAATCACCCGGGAACTGCTCCATGTTGATTTCTATCAGGTGAAGAAGGGTGAAAAAATCAGCTTTGACATTCCCATCGTCTTCACTGGTGAAGCGCCTGCCCTCAAGGAGAAGGCGCGGGTGCTCAGTCGCGGTATCACCACCCTGAGCATTGAGTGCCTGCCAGAGCTTGTGCCGCCCCAGATAGAAGTTGACCTCAGCCCGCTGGTGGACACGGCGGCGCAGATTCTGGTCAAGGACATCAAGCTTGACCCAGCCATCACCATAAATAATGAACCGGACCAGCTCATCGCCAAGGTGGTTGAGATAGCGGAAGAGGTTGAGGTGGCTCCGCCGGTGGCGGCGGAAGCGGCGGAGGCGGCGCCGGCTGAAGGTGAAGCGCCGGCGCAAGCTCAGGCTGAGGAAAAGAAGGCTGAAAAAGCCGCTCCGGAGAAACCCGGCAAACCGGAAAAGGCTTAACCTGACTTTCCGAATAACTGAAGTGCTGATTATCCCCCTCCCCACCACGGAGGGGGATAGTTTTTTGAGGAGGACTAAAGAAACGCTTTTATCCTTATTGAAGCTCTTCTTTCCCCTCTGTTATAATGCGGGCGATGGTCATAGATTGCCACACGCACGTCTTCTCCCCGCGCATCATTAAGAACCGTCAGCGTTACTGTGAGCGCGACCCCGTCTTTGCCCTCCTTTACCGCAATCCGAAGGCAAAGCTCGCCACGGCTGAGGAAATCATCGCCAGCATGGACAGCGCGGGCATTGAGATGTCCGTCATCGTCAACCTGGGCTGGACCACCTCAGACCTGTGCGCAGAGACGAACGACTATATCCTTGAGTCCATTGCCCGCCACCCCAAGCGCCTGATAGGCTTCTGCTCAGTGCAACCCAAAGACACGAACGCCGCCATCGCTGAAATTGAGCGCTGTGCCCGAGCCGGCGCAAAGGGAATAGGTGAACTGCGCCCCGATATGCAATCGTTTGACCTATCTGATGCCAGGCTCATGACCCCGTTTGTGGAAGCGCTCAGAAAACATAAGCTGGTCCTGCTCACCCACGCCTCAGAGCCGGTGGGACACAGCTACCCCGGCAAAGGCGCCATCACCCCGGACAGGCTTTACACCTTCATCAGCCGCTATCCTGATATGCCTATCATTTGCGCCCACTGGGGAGGAGGTTTGCCTTTTTATGCCCTCATGCCGGAGGTAAAAAAAGCGCTGGGGAACATCTTCTTTGATACCGCGGCATCGCCGTTCCTTTATGAACCCCGGATATACCGGCTGGTGGCAGAAATGGTAGGCGCGGACAAAATCCTTTTCGGGAGCGATTATCCCCTGCTGGCGCAGGGCCGCGTTCTGGCTGAACTGAGAGACACAGACCTCACCGATGCCGACCGAGCTCTCATCCTCGCCGGCAACGCCAGAAGACTTTTCAGCATCAAGGATTGAGCACAGCATGGAGCAAATCCGTTCATTCATCGCCATTGAGCTTCCGGAGGAGGTGAAGCCGGCGCTCGCACGCCTGCAATCAACCCTCAAAGCGGGCAACAGCGCCCCGGTCAAATGGGTTGACTCTTACAGCGTGCACCTGACGCTCAAGTTCCTGGGCTATGTCAGGGAGAGCCAGCTTGACGCCATCACCGCCGCCATGGAAACGGCAGTCCGGGGAACAGCGCCGTTTCACCTTGAGCTGAAAGAGCTGGGAACATTCCCCGGCGGCAGGCGGGTCAGGGTGGTGTGGGTGGGACTGGGCGGTGAAGTGGAACCGCTCACCAGAATTCAGCAGGGACTTGAGGCGGAGCTGTCTAAACTCGGCTTCGCCAGAGAGGAGCGGGCATTCACGCCGCATCTGACGCTGGGCCGCGTCCGCGAGCATGCCTCACCTGAAGAACAGCAAAGGCTGGGAGAACTGATTGCAGGGACGACTTTTTCCGGCGGGCAGCGCTTCCGCGTTGACGCCATCAGCCTGATGAAAAGCGTGCTCACACCGCAGGGCGCGCAGTACACAAGAATGCGTTCAGTATTACTGAAATAACTCTTGTCAACGCCTTAATTTGGGTGTATACTGATACCAACTTCGGTTGGGAGGAGGAACATGGAAACATTCAATTTTCCCAAGTGCCAGAAATGCCAGACTGGTGACTTAGTGCCCCTTTCCGATTTTGGAAGCCAAGGGGCATCAATTTGTTATAAGGCATGGGTCTGCACTAACCCCGAATGCGGATTCAACCTCAAAATCAGAAACGGTGATGTCTACCTGAACGAGCCCATCATGAGCGGGGCAATGCATAACTCCCGCACCCGCTAGCTCTAGCTGTCTTACCAACCAGATAAAAGGAGAAAAATGTGCTTCCTCAGCTGGTGAAACTGAAGGAGGTAGCACTTGATTTCCTTTTTCCTCAGAGCTGTATTGCCTGCGGACAAACGGGCAGTTTCATCTGCGCTTCCTGCCGCGAGACTCTGATACCGCTTGCACCTCCCCTATGCCCGCTCTGCGGCAGACCAAACTCTGACACGGCGCTCTGTCCTGATTGCCGCGGGTGGCAGGCACAGATAGACGGCATCCGCTCTCCATTCCGCTATGACGGCGTCATGCGCCGGGCAGTTCACGAGCTGAAATACAGAAACCTGAGGGCGCTGGCACCGCTGTTAGCCGCATGGCTTCACGGTTACCTGAAAGCTAACCCGTTGCCGGCTGAGGTGCTGGTGCCGGTACCTCTGCATCCCCGACGACTGCGGGAGCGCGGCTATAATCAATCAGCCCTGCTGGCGAAAGAGCTGGGGAAGCTGATGAATATGCCGGTGGTTGAAGATTGCCTTGTGCGGAGACGCCACACTCTGCCGCAAGCCCGCACCGCTAACGTAGAGGAGCGCAGACGCAATATCAGCAATGCTTTCACCTGCCAGAACGGGAAGCTTAAGGAGAGAAAAGTCCTCCTCATTGATGACGTGGCTACCTCCGGTACCACCCTTGATGCCTGTGCTGGGGCAATGAAGTCCGCCGGCGCCACTTCTGTCTGGGGTCTGGTCCCTGCCCGAGAAATATAAAGAAGGAGGAATCATGCAACTCAAAATCACCGGTACCAATATTGAACTTACTCCGGCTGTGCGCCAGCGCATCCAGCGCAAGCTGGGCAAACTCACCCGCCACCTGCCCAGCATCATGGAAACTCACGTGGAAATCACCCAGGAGGACACCAAGTCCCGGGAGCAGCGTTTCCTGGTGCATGCCACCGTGGTGATGAAGGGCAATCGGATTCACGGGGAGGAGCGGGGTGCTGACCTCTATACCGCCATTGATAGAGTGGCTGACGTGATGCTACGCCAGGTGGCGCATTTCAAGGGTAAACTCATTGAGAAAAAGAGAGGAGTATCGCTCGCCCGCGGACTGCTGGCAGAAGAAACGGGCATCCCTGCACCAAAGCCGGACGTGGTCAAAGTGGAACAGCGTATCGTCAGACCGATGACGGTGGATGAAGCCATTGAGGAACTGGAGCGCACCGGGCAGGACTTCTTGCTCTACCTCCACGCCGACACGAAAGCAGTCAACGTGGTGTACCGGCGCAAAAGCGGAGATTATGCCGTCATCCAGCCCGAGTTTGAGTAGCCGGAGGGAAACATGTTCTGGAAATATCCGCAGGACTTCACCCGGATAGACTACAAGCCGGGCGAAAAGGCGGAATACGTCTGGGGAGAGGGCATCATGCCGGCAAAAGTCATTGTGAACTCGGACACCGAGGGCAGTGTCCATGACTGCGAGCAGATAAGCCTGGTGCTGGGCGGAGAGTTTGACCTGACCATTGGCGCTGAGACGCGGCGAATGAAGAGAAATGAAGCCTTCTACATTCCGGCAGGGGTGCACCACCGCGTTAAAATCATCTCTGCCCCGTGCGTGATTATTGATGTCTGGCCAAGGAGCGGCCCTGACATTCCGGCGTAAGGTGACAAAATAATCATGGAATCAAAGCTATGTTACACCATCTTCAAAACTGACTGGGGCTGGGTGGGACTGCTCAGCTCAGCGGCGGGACTGCGGCGGGTGACGCTTCCTCAGCCCTCCCTTTCCACCGCCCGCGCAAAGCTGGGCGAAAGCGTAAACAGGGCAGTAGATTCGCCTGACGCATTCCGGGAGCTAATAGCACGCTTCAGGCTATATTTCAGCGGTCGCCATGTTAACTTTCCTGACCGGCTTGACCTTTCTCACGCCACTGACTTTCAACGCCGCGTCTGGGAGGTGGCAAAAGGTATTCCGTACGGAGAGACGCGGAGCTATGGCTGGATTGCCCGCCAGATGGGAAAATCCCGGGCGGCGCGGGCGGTGGGCGCGGCGATGGGCAGTAACCCCATTCCCATCATCATTCCCTGCCACCGCGTCCTGGGGAGTGATGGTGGGCTGTGCGGATTTGGCGGAGGATTGGAGATGAAGCGGCGCCTGCTGGCACTTGAAGGCTACTCCGGACCAGGGTAAGACTGCTTCGCCTTATAGATTCTACGTCTGGCTTCTGACGTCCCGCGCAGTTTCAGATTGAGAAAATCAAGCTCGTATTCGTTTAGCAACCCTTCATCAGCAAAGCTGAAGTAGCGGTTATCCCCGATGATGATATGGTCAAGGACTTTAATGCGCATGATTTTCCCGGCATAGACCAGCTCGCGAGTGAGTTCGCGGTCGCTCGGACTGGGAGCGGGATTGCCGGAGGGGTGATTGTGGACAAAGACAAGGGCAGAGGAGTTGTGCTTGAGGGCGCCTTCCATCACCTCTCGGGGATAGACTGAACTGCTGTCAACCGTCCCCTCGGATAAGTCAACAGTATCAATTACCTGATGCTGGCTGTTCAGAAAGACCACTTTGAAGACTTCTTTCTTGAGGTCGCGCATGGCATGGTAGAGGTAATCAAAAATCTCCCGTGACGATTTGTAAAAGGGCCTGTCAAGGATTTGCTCTTTGAGGAACTCCCGGGCGACCTCCCTCACCAGCTTGATGCCGAAGGCACTGTGCGCCCCGATGCCTTTGATTTGCTGGAGCTCCTCCGGAGAGGCGGAGAGGACGCCGCGCAGGGTCTTGAACTTCTTCAAAGCTTCCTTCGCCTGCGGTTTGCAGTCGCGCCGGGGCGTGCCCAGGCTCAGCAGAAGCTCCACAATCTCATAATCGTGGAAGCCCGCCAGCCCGGACTTCAGGAACTTTTCCCTGAGACGCCTGCGGTGTCCTTCATGCAGTTCTTCAGACGTCATTTTCAATTCCTCAAGCCTTAACGAAGGTGTAGGTCTGCTTTCCCTTGCCGGAGAGTTTGAACCGTGCGCCTGCGGTTACTTTGCTCACAATAGTCTCTTCTTTGAGATGGTGGTCGCTGAAGGACAGAATTCCATCAGGCTTCAGCACCCGGTGCAGTTCCGCCAGGACTTTCTCCGGCTCACGGAGTTCGTGAAACACATCATAGCACAGGGCAACATCAATAACCGCGTCAGGAAGATTGGTCATGCCATCGGAGAGGATGGTCTGCATATTGGTCAAGCCTTTTTTCACTGCCAGGCGCTGGACGCGCTGAATAGCGAGCGGGTGAACATCAAGGGCATAGACCCGCCCGGTGATGCCCACTATCTGAGCTGCAGGAAGGGCATAGCTCCCGGTACCACAGCCGAAGTCAAGGACATGCAAACCGGCTTTTATGCC
>DAOTYE010000018.1:0-7504 GCA_034434915.1 Dehalococcoidales bacterium | reverse complement strand
GCGGTACTTCCTGCTCATGAACAGAGGAAAGCTATGACCCAAAAGGTGTTAGTAACATGATTTATGAGGCAGCTAAGACCCTTTCGGTAACAGTTTCTATTGACGCAATACGTAGGCATGCAACGCGTAAAATAGAATTTTTTCTTCGTGACAAACCCGTTCGTTCACCTTGACACATCTCTCCCACAACTTTACAATGTCCTTATAGGTGTGAGGTCAAACAGATGATTTGTCCGACCTGTAAGAGACCGATGCTTGTTGTGGAGTACAAGCACATTGAGCTTGACTATTGCGGCAACTGCCGGGGAGTCTGGTTTGACTCCGGAGAGCTTGAGCTTCTGCTGGAATCAGAAGAGGAGAACGTTTTTCTCAATGCCGTTATGAAGTCTCCGGAAGCAGTCACGGATGAAAAGAAGCGCAAATGCCCGGTGTGCCGGCGCACCATGAAAAAGGCGCACATAGGTGAAAGTCCGCACATCCTTATTGATGCCTGCGTGCAGGGTGACGGGCTCTGGTTTGACGGCGGCGAGGTGGGACAATTGCTCCGGCAGGTGGGCAAGGTGCCGGTGGTGAAAAACCACGCTCAAGAACAGGTCATTTCATTCCTGGAGGAAGTCTTTCAAGCCCCTGAAAAAGGGTAAAAGGAGGCATTATGCTGGCAGTATGGATTATCCTCGGTATCCTGGCGGTGCTCCTGTTCATTTTCATTGGTATTTATAATGGTCTGGTGAGGCTACGCAACCAGGTCAAGAACGCCTGGGCGCAGATTGATGTCCAGCTCAAGCGGCGCTATGACCTCATTCCCAACCTGGTCAATACCGTGAAGGGCTACATGCAGCATGAGCGTCAGACACTGGAAGCGGTGACCAATGCCCGCAATCTGGCGCAGGCGGCCGCCGGTGCCAGCGTGGCAGAAAGGTCAAAGCTTGAGGGACAGCTGAGCGGCGCTTTAGCCCGCCTGCTTGCCGTGGTGGAAAACTACCCCGACCTGAAAGCCAACCAGAATTTTCTGGCGCTCCAGGAAGAGCTGACCTCAACGGAGAACAAGATAAGCTTTGCCCGCCAGTACTATAATGATTCCGTTCTGAGATACAATAACCAGACCCAGATGTTCCCCTCCAATATCGTAGCAGCCATGACCGGCTTCAAATCCGGCGAGTTCTTTGAGGTTACTGCCGGAGCGGAGAGAGAGGCGCCCAAGGTCCAGTTCACGTAAAGCCATAGAAACCTATGTGGGAACAGATTAGAGCCAATCGCATCAGGTCGGCGGTGCTGACGGTCGCCATGTGCTTCCTGCTCCTTGCCGTGGGTTACGTCATCGGTCTTTACTTTCTGGATAGCCCCACGGCAGGGCTGATTCTGGCGCTTATCGTCTGGGCTTTTATGAGCCTGCTGGCATACTTTCAAGGAGATAACATTTTTCTGGCGCTTTCCGGCGCCAGAAAGATAAGCCGTGATGACTACCCGCGTCTGTATAACATTGTTGAGGAGATGAAGATTGCCTCCGGGCTGGAAAAGATGCCGGATATCTATATCATTGATGACCCCGCTATGAATGCCTTTGCCACCGGGCGCGACCCCAATAGAGCGGCCGTTGCCGTTACCTCAGGATTGCTGCAGAAATTGAACCGTGATGAGCTCCAGGGCGTCATTGGGCATGAGATAGCGCACATAAAGAACCGGGATGTCCTGCTCATGGCGATGGCGGGTGTCCTGCTCGGCGCCATCGTCATTCTTGCCTGGTATGCCTCACGGGTTATGATTTTCGGTGGGATGGGAGGCGGGCGGCGGAGCTCACGGTCCGGAGGGGGGCAGGGGGCGGCAATCATCGCCATCATCGGGCTGGTGCTCATGATTCTGGCGCCTATTGCGGCGCAGTTGATTTACTTCGCTATCTCCCGCAAGCGGGAATACCTGGCTGATGCCTCCTCAGCCCTCTATACACGCTACCCTGAAGGGCTGGCGTCAGCTCTGGAGAAAATTGCCAATTCCAGCGCCCGGGTGCGCACCGCTAATCAGGCTACTGCGCCGATGTACACCGTGAGCCCGTTCCAGAAAAAAGGGCTCTCTGCGGAGAATCTGACCAGCACCCACCCGCCCATTGCAGAGAGAGTGCGTATCCTGCGGGCGATGGGCGGCGCATCTCTCATGGACTATGAGCGCGCCTATGAGCGGACCACGGGCAAGAGGATTCTCTCCGCCGCCTCGCTGTCAGCCTTCGGCGCTGCTGCCGTCCCGGTGCGGGAGGCGCGTCCTGAGCCGGCGCTTGATGAGAAGGTGGCGAAGGTTGAGCGCACCAGAGAGACCGCTGACCTTATGTGGCACCTGAGCAACTACAAGGTAATCAACTGCGATTGCGGCGCAAGGATAAAGGTACCTCCTGCTTACCGGGGCACTCAGGTGAGATGTCCCCACTGCGGTAAAATTCACCAGGTGTAAAGCGATAGTCTTTATTTCATCTCTTCCCGTAAACCTGTCAGCAGTCCTGCGGTTATTTCTGCTCTGGAGGCTGGATTCCCAACATTTTTTATGTCTGCTACAGATGAACCCGCAGAATTCTGGTATTGAAGATTCAGATTCATCAGACTTTCTCCGGGTGAACGGCTCCGCCTGAAAGGCTTCAATATGAATAGTGCTGGCGCTGGATTACTGCTCAGGACGCGGTGAGAAACTATAGCTATGGTGCTTTGCTTGTTTACCTGAAGATGCCGCTTATGACCGGCAAGGAACTCTATCTCCGGATGGAACAGAAACGCCCTGAGATGCCTATAAGGTCATCTTCATCAGGGGGTATTCCAGAAATTGAAACAGATTACTATATTGTCATGGCGGGCAGATTATCGCTACACAAGCCGTTTGCGCTTGCTGAGCCGGTTAATGCCTTGAAGTGCTGTAAATAAGGCGTGTTTCTGGTGCCGGGGCGCCGTCAACCTTATCATCTAACCCTTCTTATCACCAGATAGAGAACGCCCCCGAAAATCAATGCACCGAGACCGTATAAGCCATACCTGGGCCAGTCAGACGCGGGAGATTTAGACGGTATCAATTCCACCGGTTTTCCGGGCGTCCACCCGCTTTCATTGCCGGCGCCATCCACCGCCTTTACTCTCCAGAAGTACGGCGTTTTCTCTCTCAGTGTCAAGTCTTTCTCAGTGAGCAAGTATTCAGATTCACTTAACCCTTGCCTTTGAAATGCGATAGCGCTGAAGTTCTGGCTGGTGCTAATCTGGAAGTGGTAGCTGACACCGCTTAAATCCTGGCTGTCATTCCAGTCAAAATAAATCCCCTCCGCCGCAATTGTGCCCGGCTTCTGTGTGAGAAGCGTGGGTCTGGCAGGCGGGTCTGCTTCCATGATGAATAACGCCTCAGCATTGTTGGTCTTGTCCGTGGCGGTGATTTTGTGTGGCCCGGCGGTACCTGGCGGCACGGTGAAGCTTGCTGAAAAGAGTCCAGTCTTATCACTGGTTACTGTGCCTAAAGCCAGCACATTGCTATTATCGCTGTAAGTCAGTGAGATTTCTGCATTGCTTAAGAACCCGGCACCTGACACGGTGACCTTCATGCCGACATGCCCCGGCGAGGTATAATCAGTTGCGGGGCTCAGTTTAATACTGGCTTTCTCAGCAGGGGCACCGGGCACGTCAGAAAGGTTTAACAAGGTCTCAGCAGAGCCTGATTTGCTCCCCCGGGCAATGATTTTACTGTTACCTGTTAAACTGTCAGCAGAGGCAGTAAAGTTGAACCTTAACTCGCCGGCGCTATCGCTACGGGAATACATCTCCTTGTGATTAAAGGTGATTGTGATGGCTTCATCTTTAACAAATCCGGTGCCGGTAATCCTGACGTAGTACGTGTTTGGGTCTGCCGCCAGCTTTGAAATCTGCGCCACCGTTATTCTGGGTGTGACCCTGAAGGTAGCGCTGGCTTTGTAGCCGGACTCATCTGAGGCAGTTATTTGGTGATTGCCTCCGGTGCTTGCCGGAATTGTGATGGAGAAAGTGCAGGTGCCTTTATCATCAGTAATGTTGTTCCCCCCGGCTATTTTCACCGGTTTATCATCATACCTGACTGCTATCTTCTGGGCAGGGCTGAATTTTTCGCCGCTGATTTCAATTTCAGCGCCCACGGTGGCAGAATCCGGCTTCAGGAGTATGGCTGGCTTTAAGACCACAGTGAAGCGGGCTTCGCCCTGGTAGCCGGTGGTATCAGACACTTTGATTACGTGGTCTCCCAGGGTGCTTGCAGGGATGATGACTTTACAGGTGAACCTGCCGGCGTGGTCGGTCACGCCGGCTCCGCTCGCGAGGTTGAGCGGGTTATCATCAAAGCTCACGGTTATGTTCTGATAGTTGCCGAAGCCGGTCCCGTTGATGGTGACTTCAGTATTGACCGTGCCTTCATTTACACTTAGCTCTATTGACGGTATGAGAACATTGAATCTGGCTATTGCCAGTATCTTTCGCTTGTCCCAGAACTCAGTGGCATAGAGGAAGTAAGTGCCGCTGTGCACTGCCTTGGTGCTACTACCGCCGGTCAGTTCACCCGGCACACGCAGGGGGACGTTTACCATTTCTCCGCTGGCATCAGCCACAGGCGTTCCCAGCAATTCAAAGCTGGTGAGCTTGGTGAGGGCTAGCTCATTGATGCTGGCGATATCGGCTGAGAAATAGATGACTATCGGTTCATTGCTACTGAACCCGTCTCCTTCCAGAACCAGTGAATCGCCAATATGCCCTTCTTCCGGGGTAACCCTGATTTCTTGAACGAAGGCGGTGATGGGCACGATGTGAATTATTTCTTTGGTCAGATTATCAGCAAAGTAGAGGTAATATGTGCCGTATTCTATTTCTGCATCACCGCTACCATCGCTGAGTATCTGAGGCATGACAAAAATGGCGGTGAATTTGCCTTCATGGTCAGTGGCGTGCACGCCCAGGTCTTCATATATTTTGATTTTATCAGTCAGAACATTCCCGATTAATGCCGGTTGTTGTGATAGGTGGATGACAACGGGTAATTCAGACGGGAAACCGGAGCCCTTTATCTCTATTTTGGCGCCCACTTTGCACCAGTCAGTCTGTACCCAGTCATCAGTTTTTTCTCTGTAAGTGTAGAGGGAGATGGTGGGGTTGGCGGAGTAAGCCGGGACAGGGGAGCGGGGGGATTGAAAGAATAGTAGCAGAATTAATAGCAAAAGTAGGGCTGAAGTCCTGAGGGTGGATGGTAGCGTTCTCCTTTTCTTCATCTTTTCTCCTGGTGTTTCTGGTGGAGGCGGGGGAGAGTTGAACTCCCCGTCCAGAAGAAGCGGTCCAGAATCTGCTACAAGCTTAGTCAGCTCTTTTATCTCGCCTGATTGACCTCTGCTGACCGAGTTCAATCAGACCAGCCGTTAAATCTTTCACTGCCCTTAGCGGCGTCCGGGCAGTGGCACCCCAACATTGCGTCACCCAATCCCGACCCGTTGAGGAGGGGTCAGGTTGGATGTGCTCCCTAATGGTTTAGGTTAGGCAGCAAGTACCATTTCTGGTTCGTTGGGTATTTTTTGCCACCGGTTTAATGAGGGTGATGGCACCTCAGCCTGCAATTCTGTAACCGGCTTCCCCTGTCGAAACCACGCGCCCCCGTAGATTGAGGCTGATGCTACCTCCTTTTACAGCTTTCTTCTCCTGGTCGCTCGCTCTAGCTCCCGGTCAATCTCCCGCCGCTGGATGACTTCCCGCTTATCATAGAGCTTTTTGCCTCTGGCGAGCGCCACCTCCACTTTTGCCAGGCTATCTTTAATATATAACTTCACCGGTATCAGCGTAAAGCCCCTCTCCTTCACTTTGCTGGCAAGCTCCCGAATCTGGTCTCGGTGGAGGAGGAGCTTGCGGGGACGGGTGGGCTCATGGCTCATGTAGCTTCCGGCTTCATAGCGGGCGATGTGCGCGTTAAACAGCCAGAGCTCCCCACCCTCCGGCTTGACATAGGCGTCTCCCAGGCTGACCCTGCCCTCGCGGACGGACTTGATTTCTGTGCCGGTGAGGGCAATCCCTGCCTCAATACTCTCGCCGATGAAATAGTTATGGTAGGCTTTGCGGTTGGTCGCCACCACTTTGATTGCCACCATTTTATTATATCACAGCAGGCATAAAAAGGCTCTGACGGGCGACCAAACGGAACGCGTCCGGGCTTGCCCGCCAGAGTATTTGCGTGGGGCTCTAAAAGATGGGGGCTACTTGGTGGTGTGTTCCGCCTCTTTTGCCGTCAAAGCCTTCTTTTTGCTCGCTCCCTTAGTCATTTCTACAACTTTCCCCCAGGCGGCGGTAAGAACAACAGCAATCAGGCAGATGACAAGGATAATGATTTTGGCGAACATGGGGATTTCCTGTGCGGTTCCAGCGCCCATAGTGCCCTCCTCCTTTTAGAGTGTATGAAGTAATCTTATTTCACGAACTAAAATACATTACAAATGTATCATGATGATAACATCACTATAATGGAATTGTCAAGAGTTTGACGGAGCTTGCCGTTGGATTTTAGCTCGCGATGGTGAGTGGTTCTTCCTCTGAAGGGATGAAGCGATTCCGGCGACGGGACGCGTAACGGCAGATTATTTGATTTCTTTAGTGACTGTCTCTGCCTTCTTCTTGCTTCCGCTCTTCATCAGTTCCGCCACTTTGCCCCAGGCAGCCGTGAGCGTGACGGCAACGATGCAGAGAACGAGAATGATGTACTTGGCGAACATGGGGATTTCCTGTGCGGTTCCGGGTTCCACAGCCATAGTTTCCTCCTTCAGTATCGTGGTGCAGAATAAAAAGTAAGTGATTATTTACTTGCAAATCACGAAATCATAATGATGAATAATTATTCACTTATTACTATACCCCTTTGCCTGTAGCTTGTCAAGTAAGGGGCTTCAGGGTTGCGCTAGCCAGCCGCAGTTGTTAAAGGTTCTGTGAGCTTGCTCTGGCGGGAGAAAATGGTGGGCGGTACAGGATTTGAACCTGTGACCCCCTGCGTGTAAGGCAGGTGCTCTAACCACTGAGCTAACCGCCCAAAATCGTATCTATTTTAACCCGAAAAATCAGCTTTGTAAACAGAGGGCACTTGCTTCGTCAAATTTTGACGGCGATATAAAAAGGCTACTTTATGGTTATCAACTTTGTGCTACTACAGAGGGCAAGAGTCCAAAAGCTACGGAAATAGTGACTAGCAGCGTCAGCTATTTTCAAAACTTCCTGATTTCCGCAGGACTGACGACTGACTTGACCCAAATCACTCAGCATGAAATAAGAGCCTTCATCCATCATCTGCAGCAAAAGCGGCGCTTCTCCAACCACCCTCTCAACCCTGTCCAAGACAGTGGTCTTTCCGGTCATACCATCAATTGCTACCTGCGCAGCCTGAGGATTTTCTTCTCCTGGCTTGTCTCAGAGGAAATCATAGAGCGTAACCCGTTTGACCGCGTGATGATTCCACGACCACCGAAGAAAATAATCCCCACCTTCACTGATAGTCAGAT
>DAOTYE010000017.1:0-40152 GCA_034434915.1 Dehalococcoidales bacterium | reverse complement strand
GAGACTTTTAAGATAAAATAAAGTCGTCTGCGAGCGGGTGTAACTCAGCGGTAGAGTGCATGCTTCCCAAGCATGACGTCGCGGGTTCGAATCCCGTCACCCGCTCCATTTACTCTCTGGGAAGTCTTCTTATCTTCAGTGTGACGGTCTCCTCTCAGGAGACTCAGCTGTTGAAGGATATGCGTCCGTACCGTTGAGTAGCCAGTTGCCTGTATTAGTCTGGCAGGAGTCTCCGCCAGAAAGACGCTGACTTACTTTTTCGCCATGGCTGACAGCAGGTCCGCCGCACGTGCTGTATTGAAGACGCCACAGGCGCAGTTTGGCGCCAGCACCTTTGCCGCTTGTTCCGGCGTCTTTCTGCCTGCTTTAATATCCTCCACCATGGCTCTGACTAAATTGGCGGAAATCAGGGCATGACCGCACATGGTGGTCACTTCAAGAATCTCCTGCGGGGGCAATTTTTCTGTCCTGCCCCATGTGCCGAGGGAAAAGTTAGCCGTGTGATGTTTCAATCCGGCTTTATCAAGGCACTTGTCCACTTCATCAAAAATACCTGACACCACTACGGATAACCCCAGGTCAGCCTCTTTCACGTCCTTGAGAAAGGCAGTAAGGGACTCCGGGTTATCAAAGACAGCGTGCCCTATGCGGTCGGCATTGGAGATGACTTCATCTGCCTTCTCAATCATGCCTCCGCCGGTAACACTGCCGATATTGACGGCATTATGGCGCGTTGCCAGCTTGAGGAACTGGCGGATTTTGGGGATATGCCCCTCGGTGTTTATGCCTACCGACTGCATCATGATGACCACGAAGTCCTTGCTTAGACTTTCGCGGCTGCCACGGCGGTGCAATGTATGTGTCATCTTTTACCTTCCCTCTGAGAATACTATTTGCGAAATCAGCAGGCTACTTGAGAGCCTCTGCCAACTGTCTGCCAAGGTTTTCTGCGTCCTGAACCAGCTTGGCGTTGCTCTTTGCCTCGCCACATCTGCCGGCATATCCGGAGACAGTGAAGACCTTCTTATCGTGGAACGTCTCATCAAGGTATTGGTTGAGTGTGTGCAGAGTGTCTTCAATACCTGCTGACTCCGCCACGACAATAAGCCCGATGGCTTTTGCTGCAGGTTTCCGGCCGTGCGTGTAAAGGAAATAAGTGCGGTCAATAAGCGCTTTCAACTGGGCGGACACATTATAGTAGTAAACGGGCGTGGAGAAGATAACGCCGTCTGCGTCACAGAGCTTGTCCAGAATCTGGCTGGCGTCATCTTTCTGGGCGCAGGTGGCGCGGGAGCTACAGTTATCATGACCCAGACAGGGAGCAATCTTGAAGTCACTGAGGACTATTTTCTCTGTCCGGGCGCCGAGCTTCTCCGCCTCTTTGAGAGCCACATCCACCAGGTAATTACTGTTACCTTTTCTTCTCGGACTGCCTGCGATTGCCAGGATTTTCATATGTGCTCAGTAAGCGACTCGCCATGATTATAGCATTTCCGGGCGCAGTATCGCCAGTCCGGTTATTGCGGGTGAAGCGTGGCAATCTCAAAAGGTTCAATAGGCTTGGCACGTTCCGGGGGAAGCGTGACTCACAGTGGCATCCAGCCGAAACCGGGAGAGGACCTGATGCAGTGATGAACTTTCCTTGCCATTCTCGTGTGATTCTGGAAACGCGTAGCTATTTGCAGTAATATGGTAAGAGGAGGAGCAGTTACGTTTAGAGGTATCATTATGGCAGTGATGACGAAAGAAGAGCGCATCAGGGCGGCTTTAGCCGGGGAGGCGGTTGACCGGGTGCCAGTAGCATTATGGCGGCACTGGCCTATTGATGACCAGGATGCTGAGCTGCTGGCTGAGCGAGCGCTGGAGTATCAGAAACGCTATGACTGGGACTTCATCAAAATTCCGCCTTCGTCAACCTTCTGTGTGGCAGACTATGGCGTTAAGCATGAATATCGTGCTCTGCCCACCGGTCTGTGGTCTCTGGGAGAGCGCACCTATACTGAGCGGGCGATAAGACAGATTGCCGATTGGGACCGCATAGAGCCTCTGGATATTGCCAAAGGCACGTATGGACGCATTCTGGAGTGCCTCAGGATAGTGATTGGGCGCAGAGAACGTACGGTGCCGGTGGTGCAAACGGTTTTCAATCCTCTGGCAATGGCACGCTACCTTGCTGGCGAAGAACTGTTTCTGGCACATCTGAGGCAGGACCCCCGCCGGGTGGAACGTGCGTTGAAGTCTCTTGCCGGAACCTGTGCCAGGTTCGTCAGCGCGTGTCTTGATGAGGGCGCGGATGGCATATTCCTGTCCACCTCTGCCGCCAGCTATGAGGTGATGAGCGTGGCGGAGTACCAGCAGTTTGGACGTCCTGGCGATATGGAGGTGCTTGAAGCCGCCTCCAGAGGCTGGTTCAATATCCTGCATATCCACGGGCGTTATCCCATGTTCACCGAGCTGGCAGACTATCCGGTGCAGGCAGTCAACTGGCATGACCGGTCAGCGGAACCGTCCCTGAAGGAAGCTTTAGGACTTTTCCGAGGGGCGCTTATCGGTGGGGTGGAGCAGTATCAGGTGCTTCATTTTGGCACACCGGCAGAGGTAACCGCCCAGGTGCAGGACGCTATCAAACAGGTGGGTGGCCGCCGGCTCATCATCGCGGCGGGGTGCACCTACCCGGTGACGGTGCCTGAGTGTAACCTGATTGCCGTGCGGCGGGCGGTGGAAACGGTCAGTAGCTGATGGAGGGAGTTTCACGGGCTATTCCGCAGTCTGGGCAGAGCCGTTCAGCCAGAGATTTTAAACAGAGAGAGCGGGATGCCATATGCCCAATTATGTGTTAGTTACAATGGGAGGAGCACCGGCTCCAGCCTTTTCTAACTCTCCCCTGGCAGAGCCCGCTCTCGGACGTTTTGTCTTAAGACGTGTTGTGCACTGTTGCACAAATGGTGATTTGAGGATATCATATTGGAAGAGCGTTGTCAATAGCTCTGCCCCGTGAAAAGGCACAGAAGCCGTCAAAAGGGACGGAAAAACGGAAAAATGGTATAATAAACGTTCAGAATAAGGATGTGATATGGAAAAGAAGTTTATTGGTTTCCTGAAGAATATCTTGCGTACCCGTGGGTATTCCATGAACAGGCTGGCTCATGAGCTGGGCGTTAACCATTCCACCGTGAGCCGTTGGCTTGCCGGGAAAAATGTGCCGGACGCGCGGTCATGCCAGCTACTTGCCACATTCTGTAGCATACCGGCGGAAGAGGTTTTGTCTGTGGCGGGGTATCTTCCGGAGAGGAGCGCCAGCGGACGCTGTGAATGGCCAGAGTTCCGGGAGTATGCGCATCACAAGTATCCTGGTGAGCTTGACGAAGATGTTATTGTCATGATTGAAGACCTGATAGCATCTCACAGGCGCAAGAAGCATGGAAAGAAATCTGCCTAAATGGGAACAGAAGCTGTGGTCTTATTTGAGCAGTGGCGATGGCATGCACTGTCCATTCTATCAGCGTTGCCCGCTCAGGCGCAGGGGCATTGAGTGCGCTGATGAAAGCCGAGAGAAGCTCGCGGAACTGTTTTACCATGGCGATGATTTCAATCCTGTTGAATACTCCTGCATATCCTGGCTACATGACCGTTCCTGGGGTCTTTTCAAGCTGGTGGAAAAGCTGGCAAACAGACTGTTAAAGAAGCTCAGAATCCACTGTTTTCCAGTTTCTGAGAATGTGGTGTACCGCCTTGGTGCGGGACAGGCAGTGGAAATCCGCTACATACCGATGAAAGCCTGCCATGGAGCATTATGGCACCGGGATGGCAGGTGGATTATCCAGGTCAATAAGAACGATGACTTAAAGACGCAGAGGTTTACCATATTTCATGAAGCTTTTCATATTCTGGCGCACTGCCGGACTCAGCCTGTGTTCAGAAAGATGGGCTTGATGCGCGGGTCTTATAATGAACTGCTGGCTGATTTCTTTGCCGTATGTATGCTGATGCCGAAAGAGCAGGTGAAACAACAGTGGCAACAGGTAAAAGACCTGAATGCGATGGCTGACCTTTTCAAAGTGCCCAAGTCAGCAATGTGGTATCAGCTTAAAGAGAATGACCTGATTCGCCCGGGGGAAATCTATTAAGACCGGGGCTTGAGGGTGCGCCGCAGATTGCTTTTCCCGGCTATCCAGCCAGGCTGTCCAGCTTATCTTTCAGGCGCTGAACTGACAGGCGGACGCTGGGCAGAATAATTGCTTTGCGCCCAGTTTCAGGAACCTGCTTCAGGACTCTTTCAATAGAGGGCTGAGGGATGACTACCACCTTCACTTCTTGCATCAGGTCATTGAGGAGCTTCAGGACAAGTTTGTCATGGGTGTCCCAGTCCTGCCGCTGAAGGGCGGCGAAAGCTTCAGCAGAGAGCCTGGTCTTTACCTCAACCTTCTTACCTCTCGCCAGCGCTTCCTCCTGGATTATTTGCGAGGCAGACGTTATTGTCCCGGGATGTGTCCCCAGAACGCCGATGCTATTGCCAAGGTTTACCGCTTCAGTAGCGGCAATCTCCACCACGGAGAGGACTGGTACTTTGACTGCTTCTTGAATCTCAGAAACGAGGCGGCCGAAGGCGGTACAGGTGATGAGCACCACTTGAGCGCCGGACTCCTCAGCAAATGATGAAAGAGTTCTCATCCGCCGGACAGCCAGCGGGCGTGATTTGGCATCGGCGAGAAAGGGTATGCCTTCATCAACAAGGTGGACCATATCTACCTCAGGCATGATTTCAGCGGCAACTGCTTTGAATAATGCGACATTGGTGTTCACCCCGTGCACCATGCCGGCTTTTCTTTTCATCAGGCAAACCTCCCTTAAATCTTAAGCTTCTGTTTCTTACTTGGTCTTAGCTTCAGCTAGTGTAGGCCTGGTGGCGGCTTCATTCACCTGGCGCGCCGGATGGCTCTGGGCACCGTAGTTTTTGAGCGGGTTTATTTCTTTCATCCGCTCAAGTTTCCCCTGTTTCTTGAGGCGCTCATAAATCATAATCCAGGCGCAGTTACGGTCAGTGCTGGTCTCACATTTGCCGTTCTTGTAGCCACCGCAGGGTCCATTGATTAGGCTTTTGGCGCACATGGTCATGGGGCAGATGCCAGCATAGTCTGCCAGCAGGCAATTGCCGCAGGCGCGGCATTTTTCCAGCCAGATGCCCTCATCTGCGGTGATGCCGATGAAGCGAGTATTGAGCGCCGGCAGCACCGGCGTGGTCTCCAGAAGCTCCGCCATGTATTGCACGCCAGCGCCACACGCCATGGACAGGACGGCATCATATTGCCTGGCTTTCTCAATTATAGGCTCAATGAACTCTTTGTCACACTGACGCTGGATGGTGATTTCACCAATCTCAACTTCTTTACCGTCTTTTTTGTTCGCCATCCTGAGCTGTGTGGCGAGCAAGCCCACCTCTTTTTCCCCGCCCGCCTGGCAGACGCTGACGCAGGTGCCACAGCCTAAGATGAGCAGTTTCTTGTGTCCTTTTACCTCTTCCTTTATCTCTTCAAACGGTTTTCTCTCCGCAACAATCATGCCTTTTTCTCCTTCCTCAGAGGATTGGGTCCCAGTTTCCTTGCCCGCTCAGTCATCTCATTGCAGGCGGCGACAAATTTAACGGCATCAGAAGCCCCCAGGTTGAACATCTCTACCCGCTCAGGCTCAATGCCCACCTCTTGGAGCAGTTTTTTAGCCTGCTCTACCTTCTTTTTAGCTCTCAGATTTCCTTCCAGGAAATGACAATCGCCTTCCTCTCAGCCGGCGGCGAAGACGGCATCAGCGCCGTCTTCCAAGGCTTTGAGCAGGTGGAGCGTGTCCAGTTTCCCGGTGCACATCAGCTTCACGATGCGCACGTTGGGTGGATACTCCAGACGCATTGAGCCGGCGAGGTCAGCCGCGGAATAGGCGCAGTAGTGACAGCAGAAAGCGACCACCTTTGGCTCATAGCTTTCAGCCATGCTTTTCTCCTTCCATGCTTACGATGGACATAAAACGTCTATCTTGGCAATCACCTGGTCATCAGAGTAATGCTGTAAGGTGATTGCCTTGCGCGGGCACAGGCTGGTGCAGATACCGCACCCCTGGCAAGCCGCCGCTTCAATCTGGGCGACGCCATCGCTATTGATTTTGGGCACATCAAAGGGACAGGAGCGGACGCAGGTGAGGCAGGCAACACACTTTTCGGCATCCACCACCGAGACGATGCCGCTGACCATGAGATAGGGTTTGGAGAGGATGGTCACTGCCCGCGATACGGCGCCTCTCGCCTGCACGATTGATTCCGCCATGGACTTGGGCGAATGCGCCAGCCCGCAGAGGAACATACCGTCATTGATGAAGTCCAGGGGGCGCAGTTTCATGTGGGCTTCCATGTAGAACCGGTCCTGGGTGATGGGCAGTTTCAGCCGGCGGGCAAGCTCTTCCCCATCAGGCTGGGGACGGATGGCGGCGCTCAGCACCACCATGTCCGGCTCCAGCGAGATTTCTGCGCCAAGGTTGGTGTCAAGTACGTTTACTTTCAGCCTGCCGTCTTCCTGGCTGACCTGGGGCTTCTTTTCCAGCTCATACCTGATGAATACCACACCCTTATTGCGGGCTTCACGGTAGAGAAGCTCATTCATGCCGTAGGTGCGGATGTCCCGGTAAAGGATATAAATATCAGCATCAGGGTTCTGCTCTTTTAGTTTCAGGGCGTTAGTGACCGCCTGGGTACAGCAGACGCGGCTACAATACATATGGTCGCCTTCCCGTGAGCCGACGCACTGTATCATCACCACTGACTTCAGCTTCTTGATGCCTTCATCACCCTCAGCAATTTTGTTTTCCAGCTCAAGCTGGGTGAGAACGTTACCAGCTTTGCCATAAAGATATTCGGTCGGTTTATACTCCGTGCCGCCGGTGGCGATGATGACCACACCGTGTTCCAGTCTCACGGTTTTGCCGTCCCCGGTGGCGATTTCACTGACATAATTGCCAATGAACCCGGAGAAGCTCTTTACCTCGGCACCGGTATAGACAGTTACTTTCTTTTCCGCTCTTATCCGCTTAATCAGGGATGCCAGCAGTGCCTGCGGGTCGCTTTTGCCGGCGGTATAGTGAATGCGCCGCAGATTGCCGCCCAGCTCATTCTCTTTTTCCACCAGGACGGCTTCATAGCCTTGCTGCGCCAGCCCGAGGGCGGCGGTCATCCCGGATAGCCCTCCGCCAATCACCAGACCCCTGCGCTTCACCTCCACCTGTGACTCGTGGAGGGGTGTGAGGGTAGCGGCACGGGCGACTGCCATGCGCACCAGGTCTTTGGCTTTATCGGTCGCCTGCGGCATGTGGGTGGCATGCACCCAGGAGCACTGGTCCCTGATATTCGCCATGTCAAAGAGATACTTGTTCAAGCCGCCCTCGCGGATGGTGTCCTGGAAGAGGGGCTCGTGGGTGCGCGGACTGCAGGAAGCCACCACGATGCGGTTTAAGCCTTTCTCTTTGATGGCTTTGATGATTTTGTTCTGGGTATCCGTGGAGCAGGTGTAAAGGTTTTCTTCCGCATGGACAACGCCGGGCAAAGTGCGGGCATATTCTACCACGCTGGGCACATCAACCACACGGGCGATATTCGCCCCACAGCGGCAGACGAAGACACCCACCCTCGGCTCGGGCTTGTCCAGCTCCATCTCCGGCGGGTACTCTTTTAGTTTCACCATCGTGCCGCGGGCTTCGGCGATGTCCTGAGAAGCGAGGCAGGCGGCGCTGGAGGCGCTCATCACTGACTCCGGGATATCCATCGGCGCGCTGAAGGCGCCGGCAACATAAATGCCCTCACGCGAGGTGATATTGGGAGCCAGCTCCTCCGTCTGGCAGAAGCCAAACTTATCAGTCGCTACGCCGAGCTTCTCCGCCAGCTCTTTGGCGCTCGCTGACGGCTGAAGTCCCACGGACAGGACCACCATGTCAAACTCCTCCTGGACTTTTTTGCCGTCATCGCTGAGGTATTCCAGGAGCAGGTTTTTGCTCTGCTGGAGCTCTTTCACCCCGGACGGGATGCTCTTCACATAGCGGATGCCGAACTTGCTTTTAGCTGATTCATAATAGCGCTCAAAGCCTTTGCCGAAGGCGCGCAGGTCGTTATAGAAAATGGTGGGCTTGATGGTGCTCTCGTGCTCCCGGGCGATGATTGCTTCCTTCGTGGCATACATACAGCAGACGGAGGAGCAATAGTCTTTACCGCAGGTCTCGTCTCGCGACCCGACGCACTGAATCCAGGCAATCTTCACCGGGTGCTTACCATCTGAGGGGCGGAGCACCTTGCCCTGGAAGGGTCCTGAGGCAGAGAGGATGCGCTCAAACTCCATGCTGGTGACTACGTTCGCCATCCTGCCATAGCCATACTCACTTTTAATTCTGGCGTCTACCGGCTCAAAGCCGGGTGCCAGCACCACGGAACCGACCTGGATTTCCACCGTCTTCTCTTTCATGGTGTGGTCAATGGCTTTCGCCTGGCACACTGCCACGCACTGCAGACACTCACTGCACAGACCGCAGTCCAGGCACCTCTCCGCTTCTTTCACTGCCGCTTCTTCAGAGAAGGTCTCTTCCAGCTCATCAAAGGTGGTGAGCCGTTTTTCCAGCGGTATCTTATTGGCGTGCCGGCGCGCTTTCTTCTGGTGTTTTCCTTCCGGCAGGGGCGCGGGCTCCTCTTTCTTCAATGGGCGGTTTTCTCTGAGGTCCGCTTTGTGCAGATAGCGGTCTATTGATATCGCTGCTTCATGCCCCTGGCTGATGGCTTCCACCGCAGACTTGGGTCCGGTGACCCCGTCTCCGCCGGCGAAGACGCCTGGTTCACCCGTCTCCAGCGTGACCGGGTCAACGATGAGCCATCCGCCTCTGGTCGTTTTGATGTTTTTGCTCCCTGAGATGGCGGAGGTATCTGCCGCCTGCCCGATGGCTATGATGACCGTGTCAGCCTCAAATCTGGTGGTGACTGATTTATCAAATGTGGGGCTGAATTTCCCCTGGCTGTCAAAGACGGCGGTGCATTTTTCAAACTCCACCCCAGATACTCTGCCGTCTTGAGCGAGTATCTGTTTGGGACCCCAGCGGTTCTCAATCCTGATGCCTTCTTCTTTTGCTTCCTCTATCTCCCAGGGATGGGCGGGCATCTCCTCCGCTGACTCCAGACAGACGGCACGGACTTCCTTCGCTCCCAGCCGCCGCGCGGTCCGCGCCACGTCCATGGCAACATTGCCGCCACCGATGACCAGCACGTTGTTGCCAATTTTGACTTCCTTGCCCTGGTTTACGTCACGCAGGAAGTCCAGCGCCAGCAGGACCTGCGGCAAATCTACGCCGGGTATGGGCAGACTGCGGCTTTTCTGGGCGCCGATTGCCAGATAAATCGCTTTGTAGCCCTGCGCTTTCAGGTCGTCAAGGGATGGCTTGCCGTTGATGGGGGTATTGAGCTTCAGCTCTATGCCCAGGTCAATAATGTCTTTAATGTCCGCCGCGAGGACGTCTTTGGGGAGGCGGTATTTGGGAATCGCTGACCAGAGCTGACCGCCGGGTTGAGAGGCGGCTTCAAAGATGGTCACCGGATAACCCAGCTTGACCAAATCATAGGCGCAGGTGAGTCCGGAAGGACCTGCACCAACGATGGCAACTTTCGGCTTGGCGGGGTCAATTACCGGCTTTTCTTCCGGCGGGATTTCACCCTTCTGGCGTTTCTGGCGGACGATGTCTGCGGCAAACCGCTTGAGAGGCGCGATGGCGAGCGGTTCGTCCACCTGGTTGCGGTTGCACTCCTTCTCGCAAGGATGATGGCAAATTCTCCCCACCACTGCAGGAAGCGGTATCCACTGCTTGATGTGGTTCAGAGCTTCAAGATATTTGCCTTTTGAAATCAGGGCGATATATCCCTGTCCATTACAGCCCGCCGGGCAGGTGAGCTTGCAGGGGGGGCGGGCGGCTTTGCTGATAGAATAGGCGCCCGGGATAGCCTGGGGATAGCGTTTGTGGATTGCCTTGCGTGTGGATAGTCCCTGCTCAAAATCGTTGATTAAGTCCACGGGGCAGGCATCACGGCAATCGCCGCAGGCACTGCACTTCTGAATATCAATATAGCGCGGTTTCTGCAGGATTTTGACTTTGAAGTTGCCTGCTTCTCCTTCCAGGGACTGCACCTGAGCATTTGACAGAATCTCTATGTTGAGGTGTTTGCCTACCTCAATGAGCTTGGGGGAAATCATGCACATGGAGCAGTCATTGGTGGGGAAGGTTTTATCCAATTGGGACATCCTGCCGCCGATGGCTGACGTTTCCTCAACGAGGTAGACTTTGAAACCTGAGTTGGCGAGGTCCAGGGCAGACTGCATGCCGCAGATGCCGCCTCCCACCACCATCACTGCGCCTATTTTGTTCTGCGCCGGTTTCTTGCCGTTGCCATTATTGCTCATGACAGCAGTCCTTTCTGCCGCAGAAGCGGTCTGGGGTCAACCATGTGCCGCGCAAGCCACTTCCCTGCCGAGGGGTGCCCAAAGGCAAGCCCCATCAGCTCAGTGAAATAGAAGATGGGGATGCGGTATTCTTTGCCGGCTTCCCGTGAAATCTCTGGCTGATATGAGTCCAGGTTTGACTGGCACATCGGGCAGGCAGTCACGATTGCCTCAGCGCCGGCTTCTGCCGCCATATCAAAGAGCTTCTGCGTCAGCTTCCGGGCAATCTCAGGGAGGGTGAGGCTGTGACCGCCGCCGCAACAGTCCGTCTTATAAGACCATGGGCGGACGTCAGCGCCTAAGGCTTCCATTAGGTTGTCCATGGACTCCGGATTGTCCGGGTCAGCGGCGCCGGTGGTCTCAGGAGGTCTGGTGATTAAACAGCCGTAATAGCAGACTACCTTTAATCCATTAAGTGGCTTGGCGATTTTTTCTCTAACGGACTTCTCACCAATCTCTTCCCAGAGGTAGCTGGAGAAATGCTTGACCTGAAAGCCGCCCTGGTAGTTAGCTTCCATCTCAGCTGGCTTTTTGCCGTTCTTCAACTTCTTTTCGGCGGTTTTCAGCCGTGAGTAGCAGGCGGCGCAGGGGACTACTAAGTCTTTGCCGGCTTTATCGGCGATGAGCAGGTTGCGCGCGGGCAGGGCGAACGCCAGCTCATCGCTCATGGCATGGGCTGAGGAGGCGCCGCAGCAGTTCCAGTCCTCCAGCTCCGCAAGCTCAATACCCAGCATCTTGGAGACCGCGGCGATGGACTCAGCGTATTCTCTGGCGGTGCCTTCAAGGGAACAGCCGGGATAATAGGAGACTTTCAGCATCTGCCTCTGTCTCCTGTTCTGCGGAAGATATCCTTTACCTGTTTTTTGCCGCGCGGCGAGGATGGGAGGAGTTTAAGCTTACCTTTGGAGAACATGGTCAAGCCCTGCTTTGCTTGCTTCAGTAGCCCTGCCACACCACTGGTTTTCAGAGTGTAGCGTGCCGCCATCTCAAGCTCGTGCAACCTGCCGTGTCTTTCAATTGAAGCCAGGAAAGTGCTGTGGAAGATGGGGACGCTTCGGTGTGGGGCTTTAGTTCCTTTTTGGCAGGACAGCTGTCTCAACGTATCCATCAGGTGAGCAATATCAATATTGTTTGGACATCTGGTGGTGCAGGTCTCGCAGGAGGCGCAGACCCAGATGGTGGCGCTGTTCAGTGCCTGCTCCACCATGCCCAGGTGAAGGAGGCGGATGAGATGGTGGGGCATGATATCCATGGCGAAGGTTACCGGACAGCCATTGGTGCATTTCTGGCACTGGAAACAGGCGGCGACCATCTGGCCACTCAGTTCCTCAATTTGCCTGCGTAGAGAAGGGCTGGGAGTTATTTCAGAGGGCTTCTGTGCCACCGTCATTTTTTGTCCTTTCTATGTTATAATCTTGCACGTCAAATAAGCCTGAATGGCTTCTTGGGCGACCTGTGGGAACCAGGCGGAGCACCGCGCTCATTAAGCCAGTTCATTTGAGGTGCTTCTGAACGCGCCTCAGCAGTTCCTCAGGGCTGACAGGCTTATCAATATAGTCCTCAGTCTCAAGGGAAAGCCCGCCAGTGAAAGCAATTGAACTGCCAGCCCCTTTTTCCGCAAAGCTGGTCAGCATCAGCACCGGAATCTTGCCGAGTTCAGGGTCTTTCTTGAGCTGTTGTGCCACCATGAAACCGTCTTTGCCGGGCATGATGACGTCCAGGATAATCAACTGCGGCTTACTCTCTTTCGCCTTGCGCAGTCCGTCAGTCCCTTCAAAGGCGGAAAAGACCTCATAGCCTCCTCCTTCCAGCACCAGCCTGGTCGCTTCCACGAAATCAGGGTCATCATCAATTACTAAAATCCTGGCTTTTGGAGTCACTTCAGCTTTCCTCCTTTGCCATTTCTGGGAGCCGGGCTACTTTTTCTTTGACAGGAGCCTTTCAATGCTTTTCAGGAGCACCTCTGGTTCAATAGGTTTGTCAATATAATCGTCCACATCAAGTTCCAGGGCGGTCTCCAGCTCCCACCGGCGGCGGGCGGCGCCCTCCCGGATGGAACTGAGAATTAAAATGGGAATCTGCCGGTACTGTGCCCACTTTTCTTCCCGGAGTTCCTTCAGCACGGCGAACCCGTCCATTTTGGGCATCAGGAGGTCAAGGATTATCAGGTCCGGGTTCTCTGCCCGCAACGCAGCCATGCATTCAATACCATCACTGGCGCTGACGGTCTGATAACCCTGAGACTCAAGTATCATCTTGAGCACTTCTCTGATGTCAGGGTCGTCATCAACCATCAGGATTTTATGCGGCATGTGTCACCTCCGTCAAGATTAAATTATAAGCTGGCTCGCTCTTATTTTCAAATTGGCTAACCGGATAGCTTCTCCTTCTTTTCAAGCGCCTGTGGCTGGGCTTCCTCAGCGGATAGTGCCAGACTTAAGGGCAGAGTAAACGTGAATTTACTGCCTCTTCCTTCATGGTCTTCCGGGTTAGGGCTTTCTACCCAGATTTTGCCGCCGTGAGCTTCCACAATTCTTCTGGCGATGGAAAGCCCCAGTCCGGTGCCGGCTTTTTCTTTATCACTGCCGCGGTAGAAGTCCTGGAACAGTTTAGGTTTATCTTCTGCGCTGATGCCTGTGCCGGTATCCAGGACCTCAGTGTAAATGGCGTCATCCCGCACGGATACCCTCACTTTTATCATGCCCTCCGGCGGTGTGAACTTGACCGCGTTGTGGAGCAGGTTGGTGATGACCTGTTTCAGACGGGCGCCTGAGGCTTTGAGCGTGGGAAGCTGGCGGGGTAGCTCACTGGTCAGCTTTATTTTCTTTTCTGCCGCCTGGTTCCGTATTGTTTCCACGGCGTCCTCCACCACTTTAGCGTAAGAAGTCTCCTCCATCTCTCCCACAATCTGCCCGGCGTCAATCCGTGAAATATCCAGCAGGTCGCTGATGAGCTTTAGCAGCTCGGTAATGCGGATACTGCTTCTTTCCACCATCTGTTTTTGCTTGTCAGTCAGCGGTCCGGTGAAGCCTTTGAGCATAAGCTGGAGATAGCTCTGGACGGCGGCGAGGGGCGCTTTCAGGTCATGGGAGGCGATTCCCAGAAAGCGGAGCAATTGTTTCCTGCCTTCTTCCAGCTTGGTCACCTCTTTGCTGGCTACCTCAAGCTCCTCGGTCTTTTCACGCAGGCCCTGCTGTTGGAAGGCAACTACCTGGCGCTGGCGTTTTCTCAGCTCGCCAGAGATACTGGTAACCATGTAGGCTGAGGCGTAAAGGCAGGTGGCTAAGGCGATGATGACAGCCAGAATATAGCTTTCATCCCGGTAAAGACCCGCAGGCGCGAACCCTTCCAGATGAACGTGAGGGATGACGCCGGCGTATTCCAGCCCTACCAGCAGAATAACCAGGACGGTGGCAATGGTGGCAATGAGGTAGGCGACGCGGTAGTGTAGCAAAATGCCTGCCAGGATGACGTGGAAGATAAAGTAAAAGATAAACGGGTTTTCTATGCCCCCCGTGAAATGAAGGAGCACGATGAAAACCGCCAGGTCAACGGAAATGTGGATATTGCCGGTAGCCTGGGCTCTCTCCACGATGGGTGAGGTGGCTTTGGGGATGGTGAGCAATCGCTTTAGCGGCATGGTCAGGTTACCAGCAAGTGTACCGGTGCTTTCTGCCTTCAGGGTTTTAGCCTGGTAGTAGAAAAAGAGGTTATAAAGCGCCATCAGCACGCAAATGAAAAAGATGGGGAGCAGTGGGAAGTTTATGTGAAAAACCTGGGTGGCGACCGTGCTGGCGATGAGGACGCCGGCGATTGCCAGCCACCTCATCCTCACGAAGACGCCGATTCTGTATATCAGCGCCGCCTCTTCAGGTGTCAGCGCAGTTATGCGCTGTTGTTCGGGCTGTCTCTCTGGCTCATGAGCCATGAGCAAAACCCCCTGCTTATTTTATTTACGGCAGGATGCTCTCCCAATAGCACCGTGCCCTCTAAAGCAGTATCAAACCTGAGCTATAACCCGGCGGCGTCCAGCACTTCAGTGACCTTTCTTTCCCAGCCAATCGCCATGATGTGGACTCCCTGGCAGAAAGGTTTCATCTCCTTGATGAGGCGTGCTGAAATTTCTACACTCTTTTTGGCGCGGTCAGTGGCTTTATCCATCTCCTCAATGAGACTATCTGGCACGTGCACACCAGCGACGTTCCGGTTCATAAAGCGCGCCATACCGGCTGACTTCAGCATGACGATGCCCACCAGCACCGGCACATTCAGGTGTGCAATGGCTTTCATGAACTGCTCAAATTTCTGCGGTTCATAGACCGCCTGCGTCTGGAAGAATTGTGCCCCGGCTTTCACCTTTTTCTCCATTTTAAGAATCTGGGGCTCTACCGGATCAGCCCCGGGAGAGACCACTGCACCGAGACAGAAGCGGGGCGAGCCTGCCAGCTCTTTGCCGGCTAAATCACGTCCCTGCTCCAGCTCTTTTGCCGCGCGCAGGAGTGAGACAGAGTCAAGGTCAAAGACAGGCTTGGCTTGTGGATGGTCGCCCAGAGAAACGTGGTCCCCGGTGAGGCAGAGGACGTTTTCCACGCCGAGAACATAAGCGCTGAGCAGGTCAGACTGGAGCGCGATGCGGTTGCGGTCACGGCAGGTTATCTGGAAGACGGGGGTGAGCTTTCTCTCCAGGAGCAGGCGGCAGGTAGCCAGGGAGCCAAGCCTCATCGCCGAGCTCTGCTGGTCAGTAACATTGATGGCGTCAACCCTGCCGCGCATCATCTCTGCGGTCTCCAGCATTTCTTTGACGTCCACGCCTTTCGGTGGGCCAATCTCAGCGCTGATGACAAACTTGCCCTGCTTTACCTGCTCAACGATGTTCATTATTGCGTGGAGACCTCCGTTTTCTCAAGAAATCTCTGTTTTTCAGACGCTCTCACACAGAGAGCGCCGGAAGATATTTTGCCTTATATTTTAATGCGTTGCCTTCTTTTACGCAAATAGTGCTTATCCGTGGTTTGTTCGGTTTTGGGCGGCAATTACAATGAGTTGATAGAGATTGCTCCGCTCGCAATGGCAGAGACACCAGTAAACAAAATCCAAAAGATTGTCTCCGATGTCTTGAGTATTAAAAACCTGTTTGCCCCGGTTGATGAAGCGGGTGTGAACCTATCCCCGCAATATGCTAAAATGGGGGAAAAGAAGGTTTTATCGTGTGGAGCCGCCTTGAAGATGGGGGATGCTGATGACCACGCTTGATACCCTGAAACGTTGTGAGGTATTTCTCAGTTTGAATGATAGTGACATGGAGAAGATTATCTGTTTACCGTCCTGTCACTGCCGTAACTGTGAGCCTGAAGAGACTGTTTTTACTGCCGGTGAAAATGCGGAATATATCTATGTGCTGGAGGAGGGGCAGATTGACCTGCTGATTAAAGTGCCCAAAACATCCCCCTTTCTCTCAGGGCAGACTGTTCTGCGCTCTATTGTGAAGGGTGGCGTCTTCGGCTGGCCGGCGCTGGTGCCGCCGCATGTGTACACGCTAACCGCCGTGGTGAAAAGACCTTCTAAGCTGATGGCTATCGGTGGGGAGGACCTCCGGCGCCTGTTCAAGAAGTATCCTGAAATCGGCTATGAGGTCATCAATAATTTGCTTCATGTCATCGGCGGGCGCTTCCGGAACATAGAGCAACTGCTGATAAGCGGCAAAAAGTCCCCTCTCATTGAGATACATAAAAGATAAGCCGGGCTGTGGCTCAATCTTTCTCTGAAGGTTTCACTTTCACAGGCAGTCCGGCTACCATGAAATGGACCTCATCGGCGCATGACGCCAGCATCTGGTTTGCCCTGCCGAGCAGGTCTCGGTAGAGGCGGGTGGCTTTGTCTGCCGGCACGATGCCCAGTCCCACCTCATTGGTCACGATGATAAAGGTGGCGTCTGTAGCTTTAATACATGCCACCAGCTGGCTAATCTCGTCAATGACCTGTTGCTCACTGAGAGTTTCTGTCTCAGATGAGACACTATAGCCGTGCTGGCTGAGGACGTTATTCACCAGCAGGGCAATGCAGTCTATGATGACCACGCGGGCTTCCCCTAATTCTTTCCTGATATGGGTGCCGATGCCGGTGGTGGCTTCCAGGGTGCGCCATTCTGCCGGTCTCTCCCGGCGGTGGTTCTCAATACGCCTCTTCATTTCTTCATCGCCGGCGACGGCGGTGGCGACAAAGAGCACCGGCTGAGCCAGCTTTTTAGCCAGTGCCAGAGCGAACCTGCTTTTGCCGCTGCGGGCGCCGCCGGTGATGAGAATGCATCTTTTCACCCCACTCCTCCTGAAACAGGCAGTTTGGGCTTCGCTTCTGATAGCGCCTTTTTGAAGTTAGCTTCGTATTCGGTAGTGGTGGTCGGGTGCGGGATAATAGGAATGCCCATCCCCTGGGACTGTAATTTCAGCACCGGGGCTGAAAGTCTGTGGGTCCAGGAGCGTTTGCCATCCTCATTTGGCATTTTGAGCAGGTAGCGGATATCAAGACCATCATCTTTTGCCAGGTAGCGGGCATAGGTGCCGTCTTTGCCGCCGCTCCATGAGACAAAAACATCTTTCATAATATGCCTTACGTTCCTATCCTTTAAGGTGTGAAATATCATTCAGCCGGGTCAGCACAGTCACTTCCGGATAGATGGTCACGATGCTGAGCGAGGCGTTATCAAGCTGGATTTGCCGCCAGTGTTTCAGTCCGATGCCCAGAAGGGAGCAGATAATAAGGCGGATTGGACCGCCGTGAGCGACGATGAGTATAGTCTGGTCTGGACCAAGGTCTTTCAGTCTTTCCAGAAAACGGTCAATTCTCTTTTTGAACTGTACCACGCTTTCGCCCCCGGGGAACTTCAGCAGTGGGATATTCCCGGTGAAGAAATCAGCGATTTCAGGGTAACGGCGCTTAATATCGGCATAGACCATCCCTTCAAGGTCGCCGTATTTGATTTCTCTCAGC
This sequence comes from Dehalococcoidales bacterium, assembly GCA_034434915.1. Taxonomy (GTDB): domain Bacteria; phylum Chloroflexota; class Dehalococcoidia; order Dehalococcoidales; family RBG-16-60-22; genus DAOTYE01. The sequence goes on along the minus strand of DAOTYE010000017.1, from coordinate 22,663 downwards.
TCGGGGCAGACGGTGATGTTTTTCTTGTGGCGGGAGGCGATGATTTCTGCCGTGCTGAAAGCCCTTTTCAGGTCGCTGGAGTAGATGGCGTCAATTTTTTCTGCGGCAAGGGAGTCGCGCAGTTTCTCCGCTTGCATGATTCCCTTCTCGCTGAGCTCAGCGTCAGTATGCCCCTGGAACCTGCCTGCGCGGTTCATCTCCGTCTCGCCGTGTCTCACCAGCAGTATTCTTGTCACATCATCCTCCGGAATGGCTCAGTCATCTGACATGTGCCAGTGCACTCACCAGAATCAGGCACCACAACTCGGCTATCTCATTGATGGCGCCGTAGGTGTCACCGGTCAGCCCGGCGAATTTTTTCCTCAGGTGAGCCGCCACTGTGACCACCAGAAGCCATATTAGTGCTAATAATAACAGCCCGGCCAGGTAAAAGAAAGACAGGTTGACCTGGTATGCTCCCGCAATTGCCGCCACGAGCGCAATGGAGGTCGCCAGCGCCAGTTTGTGCCAGGTCGTTCCCGGTTTAATCATCTGCCCCAAGCCTGATGGCTTGGCATAGGGATAGGCGAAGATAGCATAGACCATTGCCCAGCGCCCCATCACCGGCATCAGTACCAGCGTCACCGGGAGCAGGGGAGCAGGTATGCTGTTCAGTGAGACATACTTGGTGAGGAGCAGGCAGGCAACGCCAATCACACCGAATCCACCGGCTCTGCTATCGTCCATAATGCGCCAGCGCTCCTGCGGAGTCTTATTGCTGGCGGCGCCGTCACAGGTGTCAAGGAAGCCGTCAATGTGCAGTGCGCCGGTAATCAGCACGGAAGCTACAATCAAGAGCACATTGACCACTGACTGCGGAAGGACGAAACTCAGCATCCAGTTCAGGACGGCTAATAGCATCCCGATGACGATGCCGACCAACGGGAAGTAGCCGGCTGAATGTTTAAGGTGCTCAGAGCTTGTTTCCTTCAGCCAGGGCAGGCGGATGACGGTGAGAAACCGCAGGGCGGCTAAAAATCTCATCAGCTTTCCTTCTCTGACACACCCGCTTCGCTGAAGGTGGCCATCTCCGCGAGGATTCTGGCTGACGCCTCGGCGAGGACTATGCCCAGTGCCGCGCCGGTGCCTTCACCCAAACGCATGCCTAAATTGAGCAATGGCTTGAGTCCCATGTGCTCCAGCACGATGGGGTGTCCCGCCTCTGCGGAAACATGCGAAGCAATAAGGAATTCCCTCAATTTTGGACAGAGTGCCGTGGCGATGAGCGCCGCGGCGCCGGTGATGAAGCCGTCAAGGACCACCGGAATGCGGTGAGCCGCCGCCCCCAGCATCACTCCTGCCAGCCCGCCAATCTCAAATCCGCCCACCTTCGCCAGCACATCAAGAGGCTGGGTGGGGTCAGGCTTGTTTATACTGATTGCTCTTTCTATCACCTTTATCTTGTGGGCTAACTGCTTATCATCAATGCCGGTGCCTCTGCCGGTGACCTCAGCCACTGCTTTTCCGGTCAGCACTGCGGAGATAGCACTGCTCGCCGTGGTGTTCCCGATGCCCATATCGCCCACGCCAGCGATGTCCAGTCCTTTCTTTATCTCAGCCTCCACAATCTCAATCCCCGTTTCCACTGCTTTCAGCGCCTGCGCTGGCGTCATGGCAGGTCCCTGAGCCATATTGCGCGTGCCCGGAGCCACTTTATTTATGAGGAGTCTGGGGTGGGGCTTGAGTTCAGTAGCGATACCCAAATCAGCGACAATCAGCCTTGCTCCTGCCTGGCGGGCAAGAACATTGACCGCCGCACCGCCGCTGAGGAAATTAGCGACCATCTGGGCGGTGACCTCTTGGGGCCAGTTGCCGATTTTCTCCGCCACGACGCCGTGGTCGCCGGCGAGGGTGATGATTGCCTTATTTGTGATTTGCGGGACGGGCTTGCTCTGTATGCCCGCGAGCTGAATGGAAAGCTCCTCAAGCCTGCCCAGACTGCCCGGCGGCTTGGTTAAACGGTCCTGCCTGGCTCTGGCTTGAGTCATTGCCTCTTTGTCCAGAGACGGTATCAGGTCAATGATGGCGGATAGCGAGGTCATTTTTCTCCTTCTTAATCTTTACAAAAAGTGGTTCAATTCACCTTGCTTCTTTAAGGCATGAAGCGTGGCGATAAGCTTGCGGCAGTCAGCCATGCGGCGTGGGGCGATACGGACGTATTCCGGCAGTCCGAACGAGGTACAGTCGCGCACAAGGATGCCTTGCTTGAGCAGGGCGGCACGAAAGGCGGTGGCTTGCTTCACCCGCACCAGAAAGAAATGCGCCTGCGATGGGAGCATAATGAAGCCAAGCCGTTCAATCCCGCGCCTTAGGTATTGTTTCGCCTTCACTATTTTTGTAAGGCATTGCTCAAGATAGTCAGTTTCCTCCAGTGCGGCTATGCCAGCTTTCTGAGCGATGCTGTTCACATTCCAGGGCGGGCAGGCGCGGTGGAGGTGTTTCACGATTTCCCTGGCGGCAGTCAGGTAGCCCAGCCGCAGACCGGTCAGCCCGTAGTCTTTGGTCATTGAGCGAAGGATGATTATATTGCCTCGTTCAATCAAACCCAAGCTTTGCCATGCACGTTCAACAAAAGAAATATACGCTTCATCAAGTATGAGCAGGCTGTCCGGTGCGGCATTGACGATTGCCTTAATCTCATCGCTTGAGAAATACTGCCCGGTGGGGTTATTGGGGTTGCAGATGAACAGCGCTCGCGGACGGTGTTGTTGGACAATGCTGACGGTCTCTTCAATTTTTAGCGAGTGGCTATCTTCTGCTCTGGCTCTTTGCCTGAGCACCTGCGCTCCCATGACCTGACAGGCGACCTCATACTCGCCGAAGGTGGGCTCAAGGATGAGCACAGGGTCGCCGGGTCTGAAGTAAGTGAGGGCAATAAGACGGATAAGCTCAGTGGTGCCGCTCCCGGCGAGGATGTTTTCCGGCGCCACACCCAGCTTTTTTGCGAGCGCCTGCCTGAACTCAGTGGCTTCAGAATCCGGGTAGCGGTTGATGACAGCATTGCGCATGGCTTCTTTTACCCTGCGGGGAAGCGGGTAGGGATTGGTGCACACGCTGAAGTCAATGACTGCCTCAGGGTTAAGCCCCAGTGAAGCCAGCTCTGACCAGTTCAGCCCGCCGTGCTGGCTGGTTTTCATTTTCTCTATTTCTAATCTAGGTGAAACAGGCAAGCTTAATCACCCCCGCGGTAAGACACAGCGCCGACCACACCACCGCCGTGGTGAGCGCCAGATTCAGTGAAGCATCAATGGTCGCGGCGCTGAGAGGAACCTTTGCCTCGCCGAGTATGTAATGACCTCGCTTCTCAAGCTGGACATTTAGCGCCCCTGCCATGGCGGACATGGGCCAGCCGGCATTGAGGCTTGCGGTCTTTGAATGATGGTCTATGGTAATCCGCCAGGAGTTGCGCCCATCTCTCCGCGCCAGCCATGCCGCAAGCACAATAAGAAATGCGGATAGCCTCGCCGGAATAAAGTTGAGCACGGTGTCCAGCCGGGCGGCAAACTTGCCTGAGTACTCATACTTTCCGCGGTAGCCAATCATGGCGTCAAGTGTATTGACAACGCGATAAGCAATTGCTCCCGGAACGCCGAAGAGCAGGAAATAAAACAGCGGCGCCACGAAACTGTCCGGGATATTTTCTGCCACAGATTCCACCGTGGCGGAGATGACTAAAGGCTCAGGTAAATCACGGGTGTCTCTTTTCACCAGCGCACGTAGCTCATAGCGGGCTTTTTCAAGTTCATCTTTTGTCAGGAGGCTCTTCATCCTTTTTGCCACTCGGAACAGCTCTTTCAGGGAGAAAGATGTTTTAAGCATGAAAGCACCAACGATAATATATGCTACCATGCTGAGATTTCTCAAGTACATGAGGAGGAAATAGGCGGGCACGGCGAAAAGCGCGATGGTGAAAAGGGTAATGAAGACGCCATAGACAAACTGGACTGCCGGGCGATTGCCAGCGCTCCACTCTGAAAGAAAGGAAGTGACCTTCCCCATCCAGACCACCGGATGTATGAGGTGCGGCGGCTCTCCCAGCGTGGCATCTAGTGCAAGAGCGATGGCGACCATAGCGATGATGTCCATCGTTTGTGCTATTGCTTGTCCTGTCTATTCTCAGTGGCGCGTCTTTTGCCTGCGGTGAGCAGTATGGTGGGGAGGCTATTGAGTGGATGAGGATAAACACACTCTTCCGCCCCGTATACCTCCCTGATATTCAGCGGCGTGATGACCTCTTCTGGCTTGCCTTCGGCGCGCACGTGCCCGTTATGGAGCATCACCAGGCGGTCACAGTACTGCGCGGCGAGGTTGAGGTCGTGCAGGGCGGTGAGCACGGTGAGGTTGTTTTCTAGGCACAGTTCCTTCATCAGGTCAAGGATTTCCGTCTGGCGTCCGATGTCAAGATTTGCCGTCGGCTCATCAAGGAGAATTACTTTGGTCTCCTGCGTCAGGGCGCGGGCAACCAGTAAACATTGAATCTCGCCTCCGGACAGTTCACTCACCCGCCGTCTGGAAAGGGAAGCGGTGCCGGTGCGCTCCATCGCCTGCCAGGCAATCGCCTGGTCTTTCACGCCTTCATACTGGAAAAGCCCCAGATGGGGGTTCCTGCCCATGAGCACAATCTCAAAGGCGGTGAAGGCGCTGGGCAGAAGGGGCATCTGCGGCACCACGCCGAGCAGGCGGGCAAGCTCCCGCCGCGGAATGGTGGTCAGGTCCCTGCCGTCAAGGAAAATTTTACCCGAAAGCGGCGTGATTACGTGGCTCAGGGCGCGGATGATGGTTGATTTCCCACAGCCATTGGGTCCGATGAGCCCCACCATCTCTCCGGGCAGAGCATGGAGGTCAATGTCCTTCAGTATAGCTTTGTGACCGTAGCCCAGGGTGACTTTTTGCATCTCTACTTTAATCATATCAGCCTCAGAAAAGCACTCTCTTCCGGCGCCGGAGGAGATAGAGGAAGAAGGGCGCCCCGCAGAGTGCCGTGATAACGCCGATGGGGATTTCGGTCGGCGCGGCTACGGTGCGCGCCAGGAGGTCGGCGGCGATTAAAAAAATAGCCCCGGAGAGCACTGATAACGGCAGGAGGAAACGGTAGTCCGGACCCCAGATGAGGCGCACGGCGTGGGGAATGATGATGCCCACGAAGCCGATGGTGCCCACGAAAGAGACGGCGGCGGCGGTAATCAGTGTGGCGGAGATGAGGAGTATAATCTTCATCCTTTCCACGTTGATGCCGAGCTGTTGCGCCTGCTCTTCATCCAGTTGCATCAGGTTGAGGGGGCGGGCGTAGAGCACAATGACACCTGTCCCCACGATGACGTAAGGCAGGACGAGCAATACCTCCGACCAGCGGCTCAGGGAGAAACTGCCCATGAGCCAGAAGATGATGCCGTGGAGTTTATCCCCGCTGGAGATGATGAGGAAGGAAACGATGGAGCCGAGGAGCGCTCCCACGGCGACTCCTGCCAGGATGAGGGTGGTCATAGGCACTGTTTTCCCCACCCGTGCCAGTACGTAGACTACGGCCGTGCCAGTCAGCGCGCCGATGAACGCCAGCAGAGGCACAATCTCCGCGCCCAGCCTGCCCCACGCCACGGGCAGGACAAAGCCAATGACCGCCCCCAGCGCCGCACCCTGTGCCACACCGATGAGGTAAGGGTCGGCAAGAGGGTTGCGGAAGAGCCCCTGATAGGTGGCTCCGGCAATTGCCAGCGCGGCGCCCACCAGCCCTGCCAGGATGACCCGGGGCAGGCGGATGTCCAGAACGATGGTCTCCATGCCGCTCGTCCAGGTGGGATTGAAGTCCACCAGCGGCAGTTTTGAGATAAGGATGGATAAGGTGGCGGAGAAGGGTATGTCCACCGTGCCGATGGCCATGGCGGCCACTCCTACCACGGCCAGCAAAGCAAAGAGACCAACAATAGCGTACAGTCGGCTGTGCCGCCGGGCGAGGTAGATGAGGGTAATATTGTTCGGGGAGAAAGTTTTCAAAGCCATGGTTTGCCTACTTGAATAGCTCAGGATGGATGAATCTGGCAAACTCCTCAAGCCCATCAATAATCCGCGGTCCGGGGCGGCTCACTATGTTGCCGTCCACGCCGTAGATACGGCCGTTCCTGCGGGCGGAAACAGCTTTTAACCTGTCTTCATTCTTCAGGAACTCAAGTGTTTGGCTTGTCCCACTGCCGTGGCCTACGCCGGCAATCATCACCTCCGGGTCTGCCTGAATGATTGCCTCCAGGCTGATTTTGGCGTAATCACTGAGCTCATAGGCGATGTTTTTGCCACCGGCTTTGGCAATCACTTCATCCTGAAGCGTCTTGCCGGCGGCCACCATGGGCGGGTCGTGCCAGACGAGGTAAAGCGTCCTCAGCTTTTGCTGTTCGGAAAGCCCGCTGGTTTTGTCCGTTACCGCTTTTATTCTTTGCTTCATATCGCTGAGTAGTGCGGTTGCTTCTTTTTCTTTCCCGGTGATATTGCCTACCAGCATAATAGCCGCCATGACTTCGTCAAATGTCTTGGGCGCCAGCGCCACCACCGTCAGTCCGCGCTCTTCAAGCTGGGGGATGGCGGTCTTTTCATGGATGGAAGTTGCCAGAATGAGGTCCGGTGAGGCGGCAATGACCGATTCAATATTGGGGGTGCTGAAGCCACCGATTTTCGGCTTCTGTTTGGCTTCAGGCGGGTAATCGCAATAATCTGTGACGCCTACTATCCGGTCGACAAGACCTATGGCAAAGAGGATTTCCGTATTGCTGGGCGCCAGGGAGACGATTCTCTGCGGTATTTTGTCCAGTTTGACGGTTCTGCCCAACTGGTCGGTGATGGTCAGTTGTGGTGAAGAGGACCCCTGAGGAGACGGTGCGCACCCGGCAAGCAAACTGAGCATGAGAGTTGAAACCAGAGAGAGGGCCAGCACAAAAGACAACCTGTGTTTCATTTTTTCCTCCACCATGAGGGGGCAAATAAAAACCCCCTCGCCGCCAGCGCTGGGGGGATTCTCTGCAATAAAAATACCTACTCCCTCCCCGCGGAGTGCAGCAGGATACGCGGGGCTGGCGTCCTGGCTTATGACGGTCTGCCCATCAATTACAGTGGCGGGGCCGCGTCAGCTTTTCACTGACTTGCTGTCCATTTAAGCCCGGGCTCGCGCTCGGGCACCCCTTGTTCCTTATTTCTTTTGGAAATCAGTATACACCAGTCTTAAAGACAGTGCAAATGAGCGGAGAAACGGCAATTGCCCTCCTTAAAAAGGGGAGCTAGGGGGATTTTTGAAATCATTCTCAGCCGACGACTGCTGTCTCCTTTTTCCTTGAACACGTTTTCTTTTTGCCTGTCCCAGGCGGGGCTTTTCTTCTCCCATCGCCGCTGGCGCATTTCAGCAGTTCCTCGGCGCTCTCAAGCATGCGGTCGTTGGTGTTCCCCAGCATGGCGGCAAGCTCCCGCACGCGGTGACTGCCCGCAAGATGCTCAATGATGGTAACCGCACGGCCAGATGACAAATCTTTGGACACTTTGAAATGCTCACTGCCGAAGCAGGCAACCTGGGGCAGGTGGGTGATGCAGATAACCTGCCGGTTCTGCGCCAGGAGGGTTAGCTTTTTGCCGACGGTGCTGGCATTCCTGCCGCCGATGCCGGCGTCAATTTCGTCAAAGACGAGCGTGGGGATGAGGTCAGCCTGGCGCAGGGCGCTCTTGAGAGCAAGCATGAAGCGGCAGGTCTCTCCACCGGAAGCGATGAATACCAGCGGTTTCAGCGGCTCGCCGGGGTTGGTGCTGGCGAGGAACTGCACCCGGTCAATCCCGTGCTGGGTGAAGGCATAAGCACCCTGGTACGCCGGGATGCCGTCCTGCGCCTCTTCACGGGTGACTTTGATGTCAAACCGGGCTCCTGCCAGACCCAAATCAGCAAGCTCAGCATTGACCTGCTCCGCCAGCTTTCTGGCTGTTCTTTCTCGCGCTTTGGAAAGAGTCTCCGCCAGCTTGCCGGCTTCACTGCGGAGCTTCTGGTAATCGCTCTGCGCCTGGCGTTTGATGTCTTCTTGCGACTGTATCATCTGGAGCTTCTTTCTGGCGTCATCGGCGAACTGAATTACCTTCTCCAGGGTGGGACCATATTTCTGCTTGAGGCGGTAGAGCAGGTCAAGGCGTTTTTCCACCTCGTGACGGCGCTCCGGGCGGTCTTGCACTGACTCCATATAGCCGCTGAGGTTGCCTCCGGCTTCTTCAAGCTGAATTGCCGCAGACTCAAGTGCTTCATAGTATGGGCGCAGGCTGGCGTCAATGGAGACAGCGCTGTGCAGTGCTTTCATCGCCTGCCGGACTAAACTTGATGCAGATTGGTCGTCACCATAAAGGGTGCTGTAAGCCACGTAGCAGGCTTCTTTCAGTTCCTGCACCCGCTGGAGTACCTGCCACTCTTGCTGAAGCGCTTCATCTTCTCCGATGCGAATGGCGGCGCTGTCAATCTCCGCCACCTGGTATTCCAGAAGCTCGCACTGTTGCTGGGAAAAGTTCTCCGCGATGGTCTTCAGCTCCTGTGTTTTGTCTCGGAGATGGTCTATTTTGGCTGACACCTCCCGGCGCAGGTCCAGAAGTCCGCCGTAGCTGTCAAGGAGGTCCATCTGCGATTGTGCATTGAGCAGTGAAAGATGCTCCATCTGGCTGTGGATGTCAATGAGACACTGACCGAGCTGCCTCAGGAGCGATACCGGCACGGCGCGGCGGTTGACCCTGGCAATGCCCTTGCCCTGCTCCTGCACTTCCCGCGTCAGGATGAGGGTGCCGTCAGGTTCAATTTCTATACCCGCTTCATTCAGGACTGATGTCAGACACCTGTCACCTGGGTCAACGCTGAAAACCCCTTCAATAAAGGCTGACGATGTACCGTTGCGGATTAAATTGGTGGAGGCTCTGCCGCCGGTGAGCAGGCACAGCGCATCAACGAGGAGGGACTTTCCTGCGCCCTCATCCCCGCTCAGCATGGTCAATCCCTTGCCGAACTGGACTCTGGCGTTTTCAATGGTGGCGAGGTTTCTGATGCTCAGCTCAATAAGCATGGCTGTCTCCTCCTTTATAGTTTCCTCAGCACCGCCACTACTTTTCCCTGGACTTCAACTGCATCTGGCTCGGCATAGATTGGCGACATGGTCGGGTTCGCTGGCTGGAGGCGGATGCGTCCCGGCTCGCGGTAGAACCTTTTCAACGTGGCTTCATTGCGGTCGCTGAGCCAGGCGGCGACCATATCGCCATTGTCGGCGGCGTTAGTCGCCTCCATGATGATAATGTCCCCATCGTCAATCAAGGCATCAATCATGGATGTTCCCTTCACTTTGAGGGCAAAAACGCTGGCATGAGCCGGGAGCAGTTCCATGGGAACGTCAATGGTATCCAGCGGGACGCTGTGCCAGGTCTCCTCAGTGGGGACGGGGATGGGTGCTCCGGCGGCAATGGTGCCCAGCAGGGGAACCGTCCGCGCCCGCCGGCCGATGCCGGCGACTTCAATGCCCCGCGCCACCTGGGCGTCCCGCCTGATAAGTCCTTCCCGCTCTAATGCTCTGAGATGATGGTCCACCACTGATTTTGAGCTGATGCCGAGTGCTCTCTGTATCTCCCCGATGGTGGGCGCATGCCCCCTCTCCTCAACAAATCTCCTGATAAAATCCAGAATCTCAGTGCGGTCGTATGACTTCCTCATGGCTTGCTCCTTAGAACTATCGTACTAATAGTATAAAGAACTTTCGTTCTAATGTCAAGACATCCGCGAAATTTTTCTATTAAGGCTTTTCTGTCATTGCGATGAGCGTAGCGACGAAGCAATCTTATGAGTTCGCTGAGATTGCCACGTCCCGATTACATTGGGACTTGCAATTACAGCACCCAACCAAAGCCGAACGAACCTTCATGAAGATTTGACGTCACTACCGCCAGAGAATACAATCAAAATATGAGCAATCAATACAAGGAGAGCCATATGCCGAAGCCGAAGGTTGCTATCGTCAAAGGAAAAAAGAATCCAGATGCCCGGGAAATAGAGAGCGTGGTCAGGAAAGCTGTTGCTCTCGCCGGCGGCATTAACGATATTGTTTCTCCCGGCGGTACGGTCATCATCAAACCAAATCTGGTCGCGGCGGTGCCAGCCAAGACCGGCGCCACCACTGACTACCGCGTCTGCCGAGCGGTTGCCCGCATGGTGAAAGAACTCGGCGGCAAGCCGGTCATCATGGAGTCTTCCTGCATTGGCGTGGACACGGAAAAGACTTTCAGGGTGTGCGCGTACGATAAACTCAGGGGAGAGGGTTATGAGGTCATAGATGCCAAGACGAGCAAGATGGTAACCGTCCCGGTGCCGCAGGGCAGGGTGCTGACTGAAGTGCTTCTTCCGGAGATGGTAATGAAGGCGCAGGCAATCATCAGTGTCCCCGTAATGAAGACGCATGACCAGTGCCTGGCGACGCTCTCCTTAAAAAATATGAAGGGCTTGCTCACTGATGCCTGGAAAAAGAAATTTCATACTACCTACGGCGTATTTCAAGCCGTCGCCGATTTATGCACGGTGGTCAAGCCGACCTTCACCGTTGTTGATGGCTTGGTGGGGCAGGAAGGACTGGGACCGGTCTATGGTATTCCTGTGGGGATGGGACTCATTATTGCCGGGAAGGACCCGGTGGCAGTTGACAGCATCACCAGCATGGTGATGGGCATGAAACCGGAAGAAGTGGAGACCACCAAATTTGCTGTGGAGATGGGGCTGGGGGTCATGGAACCTGATTTGATTGATGTGGTGGGCGTGCCTATTGCCAGTGTCAGGCGCAGGTTCAAGCTGGGGTGTGAAGCGGTCTCCGAGAGCGTGCCGTTCCCGGAAGGATTTGAGCTAATTTTCAACGAGAAGGCATGCACCGGCTGTAGAAATGGTGTGCTCAGCGTCGTGCGCGACCTGAATGCAGAAGGGAAAATGCACCTGTTGCAAGACTTGCGCGTCATTGCCGGGCAAATAGATACCAAGCCCGCCGGCAATAAAAAGACGCTTCTTGTGGGCGTGTGCACTGCGCCCTTTAGAGATTATGGCGTCTATGTCAAAGGCTGTTGTCCGAACAATGTGGACATCGCCGACGCCATCGCCAGCGTGAGCGGTCCAGAGAAGTAGATTGTCGGCAGGAATCTTATGCCAGCTAAAAAAGCCCTGGTAAACTATACCAAGTGCCGACCTGAGAAATGCGAAAACAGCATCTGCATGGCGGCGCTCGCGTGCCCGCATAAACTGCTCCGGCAGGAGTCCCCCGGTGAAATCCCTATGCCGGACCCTTCAGTATGCCGTGGCTGTGGCGATTGCGTGCGGGCTTGCCCCATGAAAGCGATTGAAATCACGAGAATGTAGCCGCGGGTCTATCCAATTCAGACCCGGCTGAGATGGGCGTAGCCCCGGTTCAGGGCTTTTTTGTTCATTTCCAGCTTCTGGTTTTTGGGCAGGAGAGTATCCATGACTGCGGCAATGCTACTGATGCTCACCATGGGGCGGCTGGCGATGAGCGCACCGAGGGCGACCAGATTGCCCACTGATTCATCTCCCAGCTCAATGGCAATTTCGCTCGCCGGCACGTATATTGTCTGAATATCCTCCCGCGTTGCCTGTTCTTTAGCCAGCGACCGGTTGACCACCAGGATGCTTCCGGATTTCATCATTGTGGATAGTTTTGCCAGTGCCGCCGAGTTCATGGCAATTGCGGCGGACGGTCTGTTGACGAACATTTCGCCGATTTTTTCATCTGAGATGGTGACATTGCACCAGACGGTGCCGCCGCGCTTTGCCGCGCCGTACCACGGTAGCCACAGCACCTCATGCCCTTCACGCATACCTGCCTCAGCGAGCAGCCTGCCAATGAAGAGCACCCCCTGTCCCCCGGCACCGCCTATGGCAATCTCTTCATGCATGGGTGCTCTCCTTTTTGAGGGCGGACACCGCTTCCGAGATTTTGAACTCGCCCAGGGGATAGTGCGCAATCATACGGTCGGCGAGCCATTTCATAGCATCAACCGGCTCCAGCCGCCAGTTCACCGGGCAGGGAGACAGGATTTCCACGAGAGACATGCCCAGCCCGGCAAGCTGTGTCTGAAACGCCAGCTTGATTGCCTGCTTTGCCCGGCGCACGGCGGCGGGGTTGTGGATGGAAACGCGGGCGATATATGCCGGTCCGTCCAGAGTGGAGAGCATCTCGCAAACGCGGATGGGATGCCCGGCAAGAACAGTATCACGTCCCTTCACCGTTGAAGTTGACTTCATGCCGGCAAGGGTGGTGGGTGCCATCTGTCCGCCGGTCATGCCGTAAATGGCATTGTTTACGAAGAAGGTGGTGATGTTTTCCCCTCGCGCGCAGGCATGTACAATCTCCGCCGTGCCGATGGCGGCTAAATCGCCATCGCCCTGGTAAGTGAAGGGAATGAGGTGGGGTCTACAGCGCTTGATTGCCGTTGCCACGGCGGGGGCGCGACCGTGCGCTGACTCCAGACCGTCAAAGGCAAAATAGTAATATGAGGTAACCGAACAGCCGATGGAGGCAACGCAGACCGCTCGCTCTTTAAGTTCCAACTCGTCAACGACCTCGGCAATGAGCCTGAAAACGATGCCATGCCCGCACCCCGGGCACATGTGGAGCGGGTAGTCCTCCAGGGACTCAGGCTTCTCATAAAGCACCCTATCAAATTCTGAAATCTCGTGCGTCTCCATGCTACTTTCTCGTCGCCGCTGACATTTGTCTGACCTTGTTCAAAATCATTTCTGAGGTCACCGGCAGTCCGCCGTACTGGTTCGCCAGCGCTACTCTCTTATCCGACCCAACCGCCAGCGTGACATCTTCAATCAGTTGCCCGAAGCTCATCTCGGCAACGATGATGTCTTTTACTTTTCTCGTCGCGTCTGCCAGGGGCTGGTAGGGAAAAGGGAATAGGGTGATAGGTCGGAAAAGCCCCACGCTTATTCCCTCCTGCCTCGCCTGCTTCATGGCTGTCAGTGCGGCGCGACTGGAACTGCCGTAGGCGACAATCACCACCGATGCATCATCCATGCTGGCAGTCTCATAGCGGACTTCATTCTGGCGCATTTTCTCAAACTTCTCAAAGAGCCTGGTGACCCGCGGCGGGAAATCATAGGGGTCCATCTCAAAGGAGTTGATGATGTTCTTGGGTCTGCCCCTGGCGCCGGTGATTGCCCAGGGCTTTTCCGGCAGGTCTTTCACCGCCTCCCGCATCTCCAGCGGTTCCATCGCCTGACCCAGGAAGCCGTCAGCCAGGACAATGACCGGGTTCCGGTATTTATCCGCCAGGTCAAAGGCGAGCATGGTAAGGTCCATCATCTCCTGCACTGATGCTGGCGCGAGGTTGATGACGCGGTAATCCCCGTGGCCGCCCCCTTTGGTCGCCTGGAAATAATCGCCCTGCGCCCCGCCGATGTTTCCCAGCCCGGGACCGGCCCGCATCACGTTCACAATAACGGCAGGCAGTTGCGCGCCAGCCATGTATGAGATGCCCTCCTGCTGTAAGCTGAAGCCGGGGCTGGAGGTAGAGGTCATCACCCGGCAACCTGCGGCGGCGGCGCCATAGACCATGTTGATTGCCGCCACCTCGCTCTCTGTCTGGAGGAAGACGCGCCCCAGCTCCGGCATGCGCCGGGACATATGCTCCAGGATTTCATTCTGGGGGGTGATGGGGTAGCCAAAATATGCCTGACAGCCGGCTAAAATGGCGCCTTCTGCAATGGCGATATTGCCTGTCATCAGGACTTTTTTTGACATCATTTGCTCCAGGAAGGGAAGAGGTAGAAGAGGAGTTAGTGGCTCAGGACTTTTTCGCGGCGGTAGACAGAGATGGCGGCATCCGGGCACATCATGGCGCAGGCGGTACAGCCGGTGCACTCAGGGCTTTTTTCCGGGATAACTTCCGCCGGGAAATAGCCCGCTTGGTTCATATGGGAGGCGAGACCGATGACGTTCCTGGGGCAGGTGTGAATGCAAAGTCCACAACCTTTACAGCGTTCCGTATCAATGACGATGTAATTAGCTCTTACCAGCGGTGCGACTACCATTATCACCACCCCCTTTGTCAGCGGGTTTTAGCTCTGTCTCTACCTGTATTTTGACACAATTACTGTCATAGTCAAGGAAGAGAAAACGGCTGAAACAGGCATAATAGACATAGAAATTGCGGATATTGAGCAGGTGATGGTGATGAAATGTACTCTTCAGGCAGGTGGTGGTTAAAAGCGCCAATAAAACGGCAAGAGGTCAGCTTTTTGAGAAAATTTTAATTTAAGCCTACCTGAGCAGAATCCGGGCGTCCACTATCCAGTAGCCTTCGCCGAAGGGCATCACCTTCACCGGGTTGAAGTCCAGCTCGGCAATCTGGGGTATGTCCTCCACCAGCGCAGACAGCCTGAGCAACATGTCCTGGAGGGCTTCCGTATCGCTGGGTGGGGTATCGCGGAACCCCTGGAACAGCTTTGCCATTCTGATGGAATAGATGAGTTCTTTAGCGTCAAGGTTGGTCAGGGGTGCCAGTCTCACCGCGACGTCTTTCAGTAGCTCGGTGTATACTCCGCCGAAGCCGAACATGATGAGCGGCCCGAATGATGGGTCCTGCGTCACTCCGGCAATGACCTCTATTCCTGACTTCACCATGCGCTGTACGGTGACACCCGCCATTTCTTTTTCCCGTCCGGTGGCGGCAAGCTTGGCTTTAATTGAGTTAAATGCGTCAATCACTTCTTTTTCTGACCGGACGTCAAGCACCACGCCGCCCACGTCTGTCTTGTGAGTGATGGTGGCTGAGTCCAGCTTGACCACCACTGGGAAGCCGATTTGCTTTGCCCGAGCGGCGGCTTCCTCTGCCGTGCTGGCGGATTTAGTTTCCGCGTAGCGCAAGCCGTAGCAGGCGAGCAGGTCAGCAATCTCAGCCGGGGATAGCCAGAGCGGGCGCTGGACGCTCCGCCCCATGGCGGTGTCAATAATTTCCCTTGCTCGGGCAGTCCTGATGCCCGTCAGCCTCGGCAGTGTGCCTCTGGGCTTCTGGAGAAATTCACTGCGCTCCACCGCTCTGGCGAGGGCGGAGACAGCGTTTTCCGGGAAGGCGTAGCAAGGGACATAGTTTTCCCCTTCACCCAGCCGCACGTTCCGCCCTGCTTTGCCCATGAAGCTGGCAAGGAGAAGCTTCTTATTGCGGCGGAAGGCGGGGATTACCTTGCGTATTACCTCCTGCGCCATTTCAATTTTGACCACCAGCGCCGGTACAAAGATTGCCAGTGCCGTGTCAATTTCCTCAGCCTCAGCAATTACCCGCAAAGCGTTTTCAAACTCTTCAGCGCTGACACTGCCGGTCATGTCCAGCGGGTTATTGATTCTGATGTCTCTCTTGATGACCTCTTTCAGCCTGGCAGTGGTTTGCGGGGTAAACTCCGGCAGAATTAGCCCGTGCTGTTCTGAGGCATCAGCGGCAACAACGCCAGCGCCACCGCCATTGGTGACTATGGCAAGTCTCTTTCCTCTGGGAAGAGGCTGATTGGAGAAGATGGCCGCCACGCCGAGGAGCTCCTGAATGGTATTTACCCGGATGAGCCCCGTCTGGCGGAACAGGGCTTCTGCGGCGACTGCTGACGTTGCCAGTGAGCCGGTGTGTGACTGGGTTGCCCGTGAACCCACCGTGGTCATGCCCCCTTTCACCACCACAACCGGCTTTCTGGCGGCGACCCTTTTGGCGATTTGGCCAAACTTGCGCGGATTGCCGAAGGACTCAAGGTAGAGCAGGATGACCTTGACCGCCGGGTCCTGTTCCCAGTACTGGAGCAGGTCGTTTGGCGAGATATCGGCGCGGTTGCCCACGCTGACAAAGCTGGCAAGACCCACGTTAAGCTCGCTGGCATATTCCAGAATGACCTGTCCCATCGTGCCGCTCTGGGACAGGAAGGCGATATTGCCTCGCGGCGGATGCATCCCGGAAAAAGTGGCGTTCAGGCTCACGGCGGGGTCGGTATTAATGACGCCCATGCAGTTGGGACCGACAAGCCTCATGCCGTGCCCCAGAGCAATGTCACGCAACTGGTCTTCTCTCGCCGCTCCCTCTGCGCCTCTCTCTTTGAATCCGTCAGAGAGGACGATGATAGCACGCACCCCTTTCTGCCCGCACTCATCCGCCACCCTGGGCACAAACTGCGCTGGCACCACAATTACCGCCAGGTCAATTTCACCCGGGATGTCCAGCACGGAGGGGTACGCTTTCACTGATGCTACCTGGTCTGCATTGGGGTTCACCGGATAGACCACGCCGGCAAACCCGTGCTCAATAATTGATTTGAAGACGATTTGCCCCACACTGCCCGGCTGTCGTGAAGCGCCAATGACCGCTACGGAGCGCGGGCACAGGATGCGGCGGATTGACTGTATGGTGGAGATGCGCTCCCTTTCTGCCTCTCTTCTGGCGACTCTCTGGCTGTAGGTCAGGGGGATGGTCACATGATAGACGCCGTCCCTGGGCTCACTGATAAGGCGGAAACCATAGTCCCGCAGGATTTTCATGATGCGCTCGTCTTCAGAGAAAACATCGCCTTCAAATACTGTAATGTCGTTTTCGCGGGCTACTTTGGATAGCCACTCAATAAGCCTGGTGCCGATGCCTTTATCCCGGTAGGCGTCTGCCACGGCCAGGGTGACGCGGGCGGAATGCTTGCTGGGGAGGCGGTAGTAACGTCCCATCGCCACAATGTCTTTGCCCTGCTCCTTCATCACCTCAGCAATGAAGGCGAAAGTGTTGTAATAGTCCACCGTGCAGAACCTCTGCGCGTCTTCTGGGTCAATTCTTTCCGTCAAGCGGTGGAAGTGCAGGTATTGGGTTTGCTCTTTGTTCAGCCGCTGAAAAAAGGTAAGCCACCTCCCGGCGTCTTCTCTCTTGATAGGGCGGAGCAGTATGCGGGAGCCGTCTTTGAGGAGCACCTCAGCTTCATACTGGCTGGGGTAGTTTGCGCTGGCGTTTCTGGTCATGGGCTCTCCCTTCGCTTTCGGTCCCTAAGGAATGTAGGAGAAAAGTCTTTCCTTAAGGATTCTGAGGTTCACCACATCTTCTTTATTATACTCAAGCAGTGTCTTGAGCGCGTCAAGGTCAAAGCTGTCCACATAGCGCCACCACAGCCTGACGGCATCCCGCCCGTTCATGGCAGTGAGCTTTCTGGGGATACAGAGCCGCTGTTCCACGCTTTTCAGCCCGCCGTAAAGGCTATTCTGCCAGCAGTCAAGGAGCAGGTCATGGTGGTGGAAAAGGCTGGCAAGGTCCACACCCAGGTGATAGGCGATAAACGGCAGGTCAAATCTTGTGCCGTTATAGGTATAGATGGTGGTGGCGCCGCGCAGCGCGTTTACGATGCCGCCTGAGGTTATGTTCTCGCCTACAAGTTGCGTCAGCTTTCCTTTATCACCAGTGCATGAATAGATGCCCACCACAGTAAGCTCGTTGGCTTGGGGTGATAGCCCGGTGGTCTCAATATCCAGATAGGCTTCACACTCAGACTTCACGGCGGACTGTCACCTGCTCTTTCTGGTTCAATTATACAATAATGCAGGCACGATTTTTTGTGCAGTCTGAAAGACAGCGCTAACGGCGCGGTTACGGCTATTCCAGGTCTTCAGGCTTTAGCTCTGAAAATATGGAATACAGTATATCCAGCGCCCGGTTGGAGTCCTCCAGCGTTATGGTGCAGGGCGGGCTGTAGCTCAGCCTGTTCTTCACAATGCGCGGGAAAATGCCTCTCTCCAAGCCACGCTGGACAATCAGCTGGGTGAGTTTGGGCCCGGGCATTTCTTTCGTCTCTTTATCTTTTACAATCTCTACGCCAAGCATCAAGCCCAGTCCGTCCACACAGCCCACGTAAGGCAGTGCCATGAAATCCTTCTCCAGGCGCTGGCGTGCCGCGCCCCCCACTTTTACCACGTTATCCACGACGCGCTCCTTGACATAAATGTCAATACATTTCATGGCGACGGCACAGCATACCGGATTGCCGGACTCAGTGGAGCCGACCGGCGCAAAGTTCCCTTTCAGAGTTGAGAAAATCTCGCTGTTCATGGCAAGGGCGCCGAAAGGCAGATAGCCATTGACGATACCTTTTGAGGTGCACATCATATCCGGAATCACGTTCCAGTGGTTTACAGCGAACATCTTGCCGGTGCGGGCGAAGCCGGTCATCACCTCATCAGCGATGAGCAGGACGTTATACTTGGTGCAGATTTCCCGCACCATGGGCCAGTATTCCGGCACCGGCGCGATGAATCCGGACGCGCCCTGCTCCGGCTCAGCGATGAATGCCGCCACGCTGTCTTTGCCCTCGTTCAAGATGGTATATTCCAGGAATTTGGCGCACAGAATGCCGCAGCTGGGATAGGTGGCATCAAAGGCACAGCGGTAGCAGTAGTAGTTTGGAATGCGGATGTGTCCCACTGGTGGCGGCATCTCCTCCACAATGCCACGGTCAATGTTTGTTGCCCGCGCGACACTGCGGAGCGTGCCGTGATAAGCCTGGCTCAGGCTGATGATTTTATATTTGCGGGTGCCTTTCAAGCGCCAGTACATATTGGCGATTCTGAATGAGGCGTCCACCGTTTCTGCCCCGGTGTTAGTCCACAGATAGCGGTCAAGCCCCTCCGGCATGATTGTCTTCAGCTTTTTGGCAAGCTCAATGCTGGGCAGATTGCTTGAGCCGCGCAAAAGATAGGCAAAAGATAGCTTCTCCATCTGCGCCTGGGCCACTTCCAGGATATCCTTTCTCCGGTGACCCAGGTTGACATTGATAAGCTGGGAGCTGAGGTCCATCAGCTTTCTGCCGTCAGTGTCCTTCAGCCAGATGCCATCAGCTTCTTCAATGATAATCCCCATGTTCTTCCCCACGATACTCAGTCCGTGGAGGACATGCTCATTATCATATGCTTTTAGCTCTTCAGTGCGTTTGCTCACGCCGTACCTCCCGGGATTTTTGATTTGGCAACAAAGATGGTTGCCTTATTATCTATCCAATGGTTAGCATTTGTCAAACGCAGAGGGGGGTATCAATTATTTCTGAAGTTTATTACAATATATGGCAAAGGAGGTGCGCGATGAATGCGTGGGAAGCGATACTGCACATGATTAAAGCCCAGGGAAGTGATTACATTTTTGGATTGGGGGATATTGCGCTTCAGCTTTATGCTGAGAAGGTGCCCGGGATTCACTCTGTACGGGTGAGGTATGAAGGTTCAGCGCCGTTCATGGCAATGGCATATGCCCGTTTGACCGGGAAGCCGGGCGTCTGTGGTGCCAGCGCCGGACCGGGCACGGCAAACCTGGTGCCGGGAGTGCTTGAAGCTTACTCCGGCTGTGTGCCGCTCGTGGTCATCTGCCAGTCAATATCGCGGAAGACGGAGGGGATGGCGGATTTCCAGGAGACTGACCAGCTGGGCATGATGCGGCCCATCACCAAATGGAGCGCTCGCGTTCCCTATGCTGAACGCCTTCCCTGGTTTATCCACAGAGCATTCTCTATTGCCATGAATGGTCAGCCGGGGCCGGTCTATCTTGAGGTGCCTTATGACGTCAGCGGCGTTTCCAAATATGAGCTTGTTGATGTCATTGTCCCTGATTACGTACCGGCGAAGAAAATCCGTTGTGCCGCTGACCCGGAATTAGTATCAGACGCGGTGGAGCTACTTCTGAAAGCAAAGCGCCCCGTGGCGATTGTGGGAAACGGGGCAGTTTGGTCTGGAGCGTCAGAGGAGATTAAAGAGCTGGTGGAACTGCTGGGCATGCCATTCATCACCACGCCGGGCGGAAGGGGCATTTTACCTGAGACCCATCCGCTTGCCCTGGGCGTGTGCGGGCTCTACCGCACCAAAGTGGGCAAGGCGTTCTATTCTGACGCTGACCTGCTGTTCTCCATCGGCTCGCGGAATGAGGCATTCCAGACGCACAGCTGGAAAGACTTTCCTAAAGGAGCCAGGTTTATACAGCTGGACATCGCGCCCTTTGAAATCGGCAGGAACTGGATGCCGGACATTGGCATCATGGGTGATGTTAAACTATCGCTTCAGCAGATAAACGAGCTTCTGAAAGGGTTCCGCAAAGGCAGGAAGCATTACACTGACCTGCCGAGGGTGAAAGAGCTGATGTCTGCCAAAGAGGCTTTTGAGAAGGAAGTGGCAATGGAATGTCGTGCGGAGACCAAGCCCATTCTGGCAAAACGCGCCGTTCACGAACTGAGCGAGACGTTTAGCGAAAATACTGTCCTGGTCAATGAAAATGGCGCCCAGGACTCATGGTCTTATTGCTTCCCATACTATACTGTAAAGGAAGGTTCAGTATGCGTGCCGGTGGCTGAAGAGACCTGCATGGGGATGGGAGTGGTGGGCGCTATTGCGGCAAAACTGGTAGCGCCAGACAAGAAAGTGGTCTGCGTTACCGGAGACGGTGCCTTTCAGATGTACATGAAGGAAGTGCCCACGGCGGTGCAGTATAAGGCGGGGTGCACCTGGATGGTGCTGAATAACTCGGCTCTGGGCTGGGTGAAGCATAACCAGAGGGAGAATGCCGGATGGGATAGCACCACGTTTCTGGCTCAGCCGGACTTCATCAAGTGGGCAGAAGCCTGCCAGTGCTATGGCAGGCGGGTGGAAAACGCCGCTGAGATAAAGCCGGCTCTGGAAGAAGCTCTGGAGATGAATAAAAAAGGGATACCGGCGGTCATTGATATTGCCGTGGGGCTGGATATGTCCCACTTCAAGGGGGCGGAGTAAAGCCTTTTATGACGCAGGGTAGCGCTGGCTTATCTCACTCTTGAGCTGGGAGAGGACCCTGGAATGCTCCTGGGCGCTCAGGCTATCAACGGAGCATTTCTTTTCCCCGGTGACGCCGTCAACGGCGCCGCGGGCGATAAGCTCCTCAAGCAGGTCATGCTCCCATTGCACAGATGGCAGAAGGTCAGTCTGGCACAGCCGGGATAGGGCGGCGATGAGACCATACCCGCCCCAATTGGAGACGCTGGCGATGACCAGCTTGTTCACCGGCGTCCGCGCCGGGTCCAGCGGCAGGCTCCGCATCAGCTTGATTTTTTCCGCGTAGTTGCCCATGCCAATCTCGTTGCCGCCATCGCCGATGCCGATGGTGTTCTCCTGCCCCAGGAAAAGGTAGTCCACCTTGGCGGTGAACTCTGAGATGTCTTTGCCTCTCATATTGAAGTAGCGATTTCCGCTGGCGAACCCACAACGTTCAATAGAGATGATAAGCGCGGGCTGTAGCCGGTCTAAGAGGCGCTGAGCAAAGGCGCGGCTGGTGGCGTGGTCGGCGATGGGGAACTCAATTATACGCGGGTTGCGCTGTCCGTTGAGGTTGAGCAGAGGCGCGCCAAAAACGTCAGTGACAAACACCGGTTCAAAGCCGAGTAGCTCCAGTGCCTTAGCTAAGGCGATGGCGCCGGGGGGACCGTCTGTTTCCGGCGCGGCGGCGCTCAGAATATAGAAGCCGGTGGTGATGAGCACTGTCCGGCGTGTGCTCTGCCTCCGGTCAAGGATGAACTGTGCCGCCTCCGTGCAGTAATGAGGGGCAAGGTATGGCCGCAGTGCCGAGATACCCCGGCAATCGTTGTTCAGAATAATGTCTTCAATTGACTGAGATGTTTTTACTTCTGTTACCATTTCAGTCCCCGTCAGGAAAACGGCAGGCGGAAACCGTATGCCATTATTTTATCGCGGGCTGAACGTATTGTCAAGCGAGTTGTTATCTTGTAGCGGAAGATTACAGCGGGTTGTCAGCTCTTAATGGAGCAGAAGCTTCACTGACTCAATCATCTTTTCTTGCTCTCTGAGGGCGGTGATAGCTTCATCCGGGCTGACCTGTCTGAATCTGACGGTATCCCCCGGCTTTGCCTGGGCGATGAGCGGAATGTCCGCACTGATGACGGTGGCGATTTTGGTATAGCCGCCGGTGGTCTGCCGGTCAGCAAGGAGGATGATGGGCAAGCCATCTCCGGGCACCTGCACGGCACCCAGAGGGATGCCGTCTGAGATGATATCTGCCTTGGCTTTGTGCCGGATGCGCGCCCCTTCCAGCCGGTAGCCCATGCGGTCGGCTTGTGTGGAGACGGTGTAGTCTGATGATAGGAAGGTGCGGATGCCCTCATCAGTGAAATAGTCATCCTGTGGTCCTAAAACTACTCTCAGCGTAATGCGGTTCCCGTAAGCTGGTATGTAGCGGTGGGGGATTGGCACTTGGGCAGGCTGGCGCATGGGTTTAGCCGTCCGCAAGACATCTCCCTTGCGCAGGGCTCTCCCTTCATATCCGCCGATGCCTGCCCTGACATATGTGGAGGCGCTCCCCATCACCGGCGAGACAGAGAAGCCGCCGGCAACGGAGAGGTAAGCCCGGCACCCGCTATTGAGTCGCGGGAAGGCGATGACGTCATCCTTGCGGACTGGAATTGCCTGCCATTGGGGCGCAGGTTTGCCGTTAATCGTCACACCGAGGTCGGCGCCGGTGACTGCCACTACCGTATCCTGTAGCGCCCGCAATTGACAGCCGAAGAGCGTGATTTCCAGCGATGCCGCATTCTCCGCATTGCCCACCAGCA
>DAOTYE010000016.1:0-9320 GCA_034434915.1 Dehalococcoidales bacterium | reverse complement strand
CACGTCATCCGCCGCACCAAGTTCGGTCTGCTTCTCCATAACTGGCCCAAGATTCCGGCGCCCCTCTGCTACCGCTGTGCTTACGACCTGACCTACCCGAAGTGCGACCTCAAATGTGCCAAAGCGCTGGATGAGCTTATCAACCAGGTGGGAGCACAATACGTCGCCGCGTTCATGTGCGAGTCAATCGGCGGTGCCGGCACCGCCTGCATGGTGCCTGTCCCGGAGTACTATCCCATGATTCGGGAAATCTGCGATAAGCATGACATCCTCATGATTGATGATGAGGTCATCTGCGGCTTCGGGCGCACCGGCAAATGGTTCGGGATCAACCACTGGAACGTCCAGCCGGATATGATGACCGTCGCCAAGAGCATGACCGGCGGCTATACCCCAATGGCGGCGGTCCTCATCGCCAGGAAAATCGGCAAGGTCTTTGACGAAACCGGGACGCCTTTCATCCACGGCTTCACCATGGAGGGCAACCCCGTCTCCGCCGCCGCCGCCATCGCCGTGCTGGAGATTATTGAGTCAGAAAAGCTGGTAGAGCGCAGTGCCAGACTGGGCGAATACTTCTTCAAAGTCGCCCGGGAAAAGCTATCCCATCATCCCTCAGTGGGCGATATCCGCGGCAAAGGACTGCTCATGGGCATTGAGCTGGTGAAAAACAAGAAAACTAAAGAGCCTTTTGACCCCAGGCTGAGAGCGGCAAACCGCTTCCAGAAAATAGCTATGGAGAAGGGATGCATGGTCTATCCCACCACCGGCGTGGACAATGGCGTGAGGGGAGACCATTACCTCGTCTCCCCACCCTATATCATTACGGAAGCGGAGATTGACGCCGCCTTTGACCTGCTGGATGCCGCCCAGACTGATTTTGAGAAAGAGTTCTTAAAATAGTCAGCTTAGTCTGAGACCGGCTCACACACTCTTTCCAGAGCTTCCGGGAAATACTGAACGGTAGCATCCGGGATGACTGCCACCCTGGCTTTACTGCCATATCTGCTCTCCAGGTCTTTAATCACCTCATCCCAGCTATGCGCCCAGTTAACCAGCTCGTAAGGCACCACCCAGTCAGCGCCGGTCCTGTCCGGATAAGGCACCATGATGGTCAGCTTCTTGGTAGCGCCCGGCAGACATGCCTGCCGGCTCCCCGGTCCGGGCACGCTCCATCCTCTGCCGCCAAATTTCTTGCCGAAGCTCCGCCCGAAGTAGTGACAGATTTGCCCCGCCGGGTAAACTGACATCACCACCATGTCCCCACCCTTCTGAGATAAAAGCGGCGCGGCAATGGGCAAAGCCAGCACCATTTCATTGGCTTTCATGTAGCAGTTCGCCACCACGATATCCATGTCTTTCACCATTTTGGTAGCATAGTGCTTCCGGGCAAGCTTAATACCCTCCAGCTGTTCCGCCAGCGGGTCGCCCACAAAAAGGGCGGTGACTTCACGCTTGAGATTCATGATGGCGTCCACTTTGATTTGCAGACCGGACATCTTTCCGGTCTCAATGATGTCCTGCATAATCACATTTTCCTCAAAGTTGCTCATGAACACAGAGGGAGAATGCTTGAGGCGGGCGTGATTGGCATCTATGGTGTCAATAGAAGCAATGCCGGGCAGGATGATTTTATACCCGCCGCCAAAACCGTAAGGGTGCGGCACAATGGAGCCGATTCCAATCTTGACATCGCATGCCATAAACTCGCTGTTGATGGCTACCGTCGTCCCGAATTTGGTGATGCCCAGCGGCGTACAGTTCTCATAGGGGTTGTGATTATAGACGAGGAAACGTCTGACGATATCAGCGCCCAGCTTCTGAGTAAACTCCCAGTTGTTCATCGCGCCGTGGGCACCGAAGGCGGCGATAAACCGGATGTTTTCATCCTTAATGCCCGCCTCAGCAAGCTCCTCCAGCACAAAAGGAACTATCACTGAAGCCGGCGTGCCCCGTGACAAATCATCAAACAGAATGGCAACCTCTTTCTTACCTTTTGCCAGGTCCCGTATCCGTTTGCTCCCGATGGGATTAGCAAAAGCTTTGCGCATCTGGGCTTCAGTCAATGGAGGAGCATCATGCCCGTTCATCCGGCAGACATTAACTTCCCATGAAGCCGGGAAGCTTATTTCCATTTCTTCATCACCATAGTAGGGCTTTACCGGGACTTTTACTTTCTTTACACTGGCTGGCATATCAACCTCCTGCTGCTAAGTCAATTTTCACCTATTTTACTCGCTTGACGCCGATTTTACAATACGCTTCTCGCCTGTGCTGGTGATGCTCTTAGCAATAAAGAGAACTCAGTTGCTGTCAGGTTGACAGTCTGCTACCCACGTGCTAATCTTGTCAAGGCATAGAAAAGTCTTCAGAAAAGGAGGTCTTTCAGACATGCCGTATGGCTCAGGGGAATATCAATATGAACTGGTTGACGGGTGGGCAAAACTGCCCCAGGGGGAATCATTCCTGGATGTGGGCGGTATCGCCATTGATAAAGAGGACCGGGTCTATGTGCTGAACCGCAGTCCTCGTCCCATAATGGTCTTTGACCGCAATGGCAACCGGCTCAATTCATGGGGGGAAGGATTTTTTAATCGCGCTCACGGTGCCTGCATCGGTCCGGATGGCGCCATCTATTGCACTGATGACCGCAACCACATCGTCGCCAAGTTCACTCCGGAGGGTAAGCTTATCATGACGCTGGGGGAGAAAGGAAAAGCCACAGACAATGGCTATGTGCGCACGTTTGACTTCTGGGAGAGCCTGGGTAAAATTCAGCGCGGCACGCCGCCTTTTAACCGCCCCACCGGCGTGGATATTGGTCCAGATGGTGACATCTATGTCGCTGATGGCTATGGCAATGCCCGCGTTCATAAATTCTCTAAAGACGGCAAATTGCTCATCTCCTGGGGAGAGCCCGGAGGCAAGCCGGGGCAGTTCCGCCTCCCTCATAACTTAAAGGTGGACAAAAAAGGAAGAGTGTGGGTGGCGGATAGGGAAAACCACCGCATCCAGATTTTTAATTCTGAAGGCAAATTCCTTGACCAGTGGACTGATTTCATCCGGCCCACTGACCTCTTCATAGACGAAAAAAACGGTCTGGTCTATGTTTGTGAGCTCGCCATGCGGGTGTATGTCCTTTCCATGGACGGGAAAGTGCTGGCTAAGTGGGGTAATACCGGGACGAAAAAGGAAGAGGCTTTATTCCTCGCCCCTCACGCCATCGCCGTGGACTCTCATGGTGATATCTACGTGGGTGAGGTATCCTTCACCGCCATGCAAGTGGACAAAGGCGCCAGAACCATCCAGAAGTTCGCCCGCATTAAGTAAACAGGAAAGATAACAGGAGGTAAGCAATGTTTGATTTGGTCGTCTTCGGCGAGGTACAGTTGAGACTGGCGACGCCCAATTTCAACCGCATTGAGCAGACCACCAGCTTTGACGCCAGCGTGGGCGGCGCAGAGCTGAATGTCGCCGTGACCGCATCAAGGCTGGGACTGAAGACCGCCCTGGTTACCAGGCTCCCCAAGAACGCCCTGGGCAGGATGGTGGTGAACAAAGCCAGAGAGCAGGGGGTGGACACCTCTCATGTGATATGGTCAGATGGCGACCGGCTTGGCGTCTACTTTCTTGAGTTTGGCGCCCTGCCGAGACCAAGCTCCATCATTTATGACCGCGCTAACTCAGCCATCTCAAAGATTCAGCCGGGCATGGTTGACTGGGATAAAATCTTCTCACAGGCCAAGGCGTTCCATGTCACCGGCATCACTCCGGCACTGAGCAAAGGCGCCTTAGAAACCACTGAAGAAGCGCTCAAAAAAGCGAAGGAAAAGAAGCTCCAGGTGAGTTTTGACCTGAACTATCGCGCCAAGCTCTGGACCCAGGAGCAAGCGAAAGCCGGGCTCTCACCCCTCATGCAATACGTTGATATCCTCATCACCACCGAAGAGGACACGGGGCGCGTCTTCCAGATTACAGGCAAGGACTGGACTGAGGTTGCCCGTGCCCTGGCGAAAACCTTCGGGTTCAAGGTAGTCGCCATCACGCTCAGGGAAACACCCTCCGTCTGGCGCAATGTCTGGAAAGGCATCGCTCTGAAAGACGGCAAGATTTATGAGGACCGCGCCTATGACATTGAGGTGGTGGACCGTGTGGGTAGCGGTGATGCCTTTGCCGGGGGTTTTCTTTATGCCTATATGACCAGCCATGGTGATGTAGACATGGCGCTGAAATACGGCAATGTCTGCGGTACCCTGAAGCACGCCAACCCCACTGATTTAGCCTGGTTTACACTGGAAGAGGTGGAAACTCTGGTCAAGGGGAAAGGTAGCCTCAGAATCAGCCGCTAGCATTTGACAAGGAGCGCCAGCGAGAGTAATATAAAGTCGTGCTTTACAGCACAGTTCTCACCGCAAACCGGACATCTGCTACGCTCAGGATGATATCTTTTGCTTTCGTCCCGAGAAAGACGAAGGGTTTCTGCCACAACAATATATAAAATGAGGAGGTGATTGCATCAGGGTAACGCATTAATACAAACGCAGACATCAGCAGTCCCAAATCATTAAGAATTCTTAAGGAGGTAAGGTTTTGAAGAACAAAGTATTACTTGGCATCATTGCATTACTGGTCATCGTGAGCTTAGTAATCATCGGCTGTGCTAAGGCGCCAGCACCCGCACCGGCACCTGCTCCTGCTCCTGCACCCGCGCCAGCTCCCGCACCTGCACCGGCACCCGCACCCGCTCCCTCGCCCACGCCTACGCCCGCCCAACCCGCGCAGGTGATCAAGTGGACTATCCAGTCCAAGAACCCCACCACCCAGCCTATCGTCAAGACCTTCAAAGACCTCATGGAGAAGAACTTGAGAGTCATGACGAATGACATGTTCCAGGTCAGCGTAGTTGAGCCTGGCGCAGTGGTCGCCGCAAATGGTGAATGGGCTGCCGTGCAGTCTGGAACCATTGAAGGCGCCTGGACCACTCCGGTCAATAACAAAGCCGCCTTCGGCTCTGTCGCCGGCATCTTCGTTGAATATGCTGGTAGCCCCAACCCGGACGCCATGATGGCATGGTACAACATCGGCAATGGCAAGAAGCTGGAGCAAGAGCTCATTGATATGACCCCCGGCTTTGACAAAGTCAAGGTACTGGGTCTGGTGGCAATGTCCGGAGCTGAAGTTGAGCTCATGACCAAGAGCAAGCTCATCAACACCATTGATGACTTCAAGGGCATGAAAATTCGCACCTTTGGAGACTGGGGTAAGGTTCTGGAAAGCTTCGGCGCCGCGGTGACCGGTCTGCCGGCGGGCGAGGTTTATGAAGCCCTCCAGAGAGGCGTCATTGATGGTTGTGAGCTTTCTGACCGCTACACCAACATCAGCTTCGGCATACATGAGGTCGCCAAGAACTGGTACTATCCCGGCGTCCATGCCCCGGCGGTGGGCGCTGAGTTCTACGTCAACAAGGATGCCTGGGCGAAACTGCCGCCCGCCTACCAGGAAATGCTGATGCAGTTGACCAATTCATGCTTGCTGTACAACTACTCCATGATTGCCACCATGAATGCTCAGGCAGGGCCCGTTCTGGAGAAAGCTGGCGTCAAGCTCATTGAAATGCCGCTGGCTGTCCAGAAAGCGCTGGCGAAGGCAACAGACGCCCTGTGGCAAGCGGAAGCCGCCAAGAACCCGTTCTTTAAGAAGGTCTATGAAGACCAGAGGGCTTTTGAAGCGCTCTTCGCCAAGTACATGAAAGAAGCTCAACCCGATATGCCAACACTTCTCAAGTAGTTTTGGCGCAACGGCGGATTGTTGTGGGATGCCCCGGCGCAAACCACTCCAACCGGGGCATCCCTAAAAAGTTAACCGGGACGGCTCTCCATAACCACTAAATATTCGCTATGAGGGGACAGTCATGATTGTAATTAAGGGTATCATCAGAGCCATTGATTGGCTGGCGGAATGGACCGGCAGAACAGCGTCCTGGGTGGCGGTCTTCATTATGCTTACCGTGACTTTTGAAGTCTTCATGAGATTTGTCTTCAGAAATCCCACCAAATGGGCATTTGATACCACGATTATGGCGGGAGGCACTCTCTTTATCCTCTCCACTGCTTACGTTATGCTTCACAATGCCAATGTGAGAGTGGATATCTTCTATGCCAAATGGCCCCCCAGAGTACAAGCCCTCGTGGACCTGGCTTTTACTCTTCTTTACCTCTTCGGCGCTATCACTGTTTTCACCCAGCAGAGCTGGATACAGGCAAGGCTGTCTTTTTTGCAACGTGAAATCTCCCAGTGGGGCTACTGGGAGCCGTCCATGGTGCCGTTCCGTTTCATTATTGCTTACGGCTTCTCCCTGCTGGCTCTGGAAACGCTTTCATGGTTTACCAAAAGTATCTATTTACTGGTTACTGGCAAAAAATTGGTGCTAAACCAAAAAGGGGGCAACTAGCCATGATAGAGTTAAGCCCGCCTGTCGTCGTACTGTCAATGTTCTCAATGTTGCTTATTCCTGTTTTCCTCGGCTTTCCTCTGGCGTTCTCTCTCTGGGGCTCAGCGCTGATTATCGGTTTTTTAGCATTCGGACAGAAAGCCTTTTTCATACTTTATTCGCAGGCGTTTGGCGTCCTTTCTAACTTTCTCCTGGTGGCTGTCCCCATGTTCATCTTCATGGGCATCATGGTGGAGCAGTCAGGAATTGGCAAAGCACTTTTCAATACCCTGGAGCTCTGGCTCTACAAAGTCAGAGGGCATCTGGCTGTCGTCGTAATTCTGACGGGCACGGCTCTTGCCGCCTGTACCGGCATCATCGCTGGCTCGGTGGTCATGCTGGGCATGATTGCCGTTCCCCATATGATGGAGCGCGGTTACAATAAAGAGCTCTCCACCGGTGCCATTTGCGCCGCGGGCACGCTCGGCATTCTTATCCCGCCCAGCGTCATGCTGATTATTTACGGCTCCACAGCCAATATATCGGTGGGTCCTCTCCTTATGGGCGCGGTGGGGCCGGGCTTACTGCTATCTTTCCTGTACTTATCATATGTTTTGGTCGCCTGCGCCATAAATCCAAAGCTGGCACCTTCCCAATATGATAGTGAAGTAGCGACCGTCCCACTAACCAAGAAAGTCTGGCTGCTCCTTACCTCAGTCCTTCCCATAGTTATTCTGGTCATGGCAGTTCTGGGCGTGATTTTCCTTGGGATTGCCTCACCCACTGAGGCTTCTGCATTCGGCGCTTTTATGGCAACGCTCCTTGCCCTCCTGCGCAAAGGGCTCACATGGAAAGGGTTCAGGCGGGTAGCGACGGAAACCGCCAAGACCACAGGCATGATTGCCGTGGTCGCCATCGGCGCGCTTAGCTTTGTCGGCGTTTTGCTCCGGTTGAGGGGTGGGGAGGTCATCGCTAACTTCATTCTCTCCGCTCCGGGCGGTGCGTGGGGCATCTTTGTCATCATCATGCTCATTATCTTCCTCCTCGGCATGTTTATTGACTGGCTCGGCATCGCTTTCATCATGGTCCCGCTCATCACTCCCATTGCCGCTGAGCTCGGTTTTGACAAAGTCTGGTTCGCCATCATGGTCTGCGTCATGCTCCAGACCGCGTTCTTGAGTCCACCCTTCGCCCTGGCAATCTTCTTCCTGAAAGGCGTCATCCCGGACAAGTACGGCGTCACCATGGGGCACATTATCAGGGGCGTGATTCCATTCATTTTCCTGGTACTTGTTGCCCTGGCGCTGTGTATTGCTTTCCCTCAAATCATCACCTGGCTTCCCAGCAAAATGATAACCTAGCCATAAAACGACCGGTTAAATAAATAAGATGCATGACTACTTTTCCCCCTGAAATAAGATGGGTCCAGAAAAGTAGTCATGCCTGCAACTAGAAAGAAACCAAATGGCAGAAAACGTTACCTTCAACCTGAAAAAGAGGTTGGAGGCGGGTGATACAATTCTCGGCACACTGGTTGGATGGGGGAATAAACCTGAAGCGACTGTAACGGCACTGAAGCAGCAGGGCTGGGACTTTTTTTTGATTGACCTGGAGCACAGCCTCATTGATAAAGAAACAGTCATTGACTATGTCCGCGCCGCAAAAGAAGTTGACTTCCCTGTCCTCCTCCGTCCTGAAGAGAACTCCGCTCCCTTCAGGTGCTACCTTGATGCCGGCGTCAGCGGCTTAATCCTGCCCCAGGTGGAAACTGTGGAGCAAGCCACCTACGCGGTAAACCAGACATTTTTCCCGCCAATTGGACATAGGGGGTGTGGCATCGGCGCCAGCCCTTTCCTGCTTGACTCTCATGACTTGAGCAAAGTGACGGCGTTGAAGATAACGGAGTACATCAATAACAATACCATGCTTTTCCCTCTGACTGAGAGCCTGAGAGGCATAAGCAATCTGCACCATATCCTGAATCTTAAGGGAGTCACCGGCACCATTGTTGGCGCATATGACCTGGCTTTTGACATCGGCGGCATAGACCCGCAGACTACCCTGCCCGGCATCCTGCATAATAAGACAGTCTATGAAAAGCTGGCTCAGGTTGCTGGCATCTGCAAGGAAGCAGGTAAGATAGCAGGACTGGGAGGATTTCCTCCCCGTGAGTGCGCGCGCTGGGCAAAGCTCGGGTTTCAGGTGTTCACTTTCGGCTACGTCTTTGACGGGAACGTGAGCAGGGTCAAGCCGCTCATTGAGGAAGCAAAAGCTTTAATCAGATAGCCAATTTTGACTGGAAAGGGTATCGCTATGAGTAGAAAAGTAAAAATCGGCATCACGCGGGACATGTTTGACAAGGAAGGCAAACCCATTACTCCCGGTCCGGGCCTCAAACTGCTTGAAGCCATGCCCAATGTGGAATACAGAATCTTCAAAGAGTATCTGGTTGAAGCAACGCCAGAACAAATCAAAGACCTGGACATGGTCATCGTCCTCAAGCCGAAATTCAACGCCAGAACCTTGGCAGGGAACGACCAGCTTTTAGCCATTCACCGCAACGGCGTGGGCTATGACACTATTGACGTGCCAGCGATGACTGAAGCCGGCGTCATGCTCACCATCACTCCGGAAGGAGTCCGCCGCCCCATGGCGGTGGCTATCATCACCCTCATCCTCTGCCTCAGCAGTAACATCTTTCCCAAAGTTAAGCTTCTCCGCAGCGGCGTCTGGGACCGCAGCAAGTTTCTCGGCGTGGGACTGGTGGGCAGGACGCTCGGCTCCATCGGCGTGGGCAATATCGGGCATGAAGCCTTCAAGCTCGCCATGCCATTCGGCATGAAGCACATCGCCTATGACCCCTTTATCACCCAGGACAAGGTCAATGACGTCA
>DAOTYE010000015.1:0-49416 GCA_034434915.1 Dehalococcoidales bacterium | reverse complement strand
TTTATCTTGCCCTATGCGCTCAGGTAATAAAGAGGATTGGCGCTGTGGCAACGGAGAGGCTCGCCAGACCTCGCGCTGCGCCCTGCATGGTAAGGGTGTAGAGAACCTTAAAAAGAACATAGTAACCTCTACCAGAGGTCAGGGGTTAATATTGCCTCCGTGGCGATACTGATGCCCTGGTGTGAACTGATTTATGCTGTTGTTAAGGTGCTAAAATCCTCAAATTGAGGAGTCAAAGAATATGACTTTGGCCTAATAACAATTTCCTGGCTCTGAACACCTCTCCAGAACCAAACAGGATAACCTCAACCCTCACTTTTTAAACGGCCTCTTCAGACCTTCACGAGGGCCTTGCTCAGCCACCTGTCAACAGCCGGGTTCACCAGATTGCTCTTTGTAGAGAAATAGGTTGCCTTGCTGTTGAACGGCGGGTCAAGGTAGATTAGGTCCATTGAGTTGTCCGGAATATATTTCCGCAGGATTTCCAGATTATCGCCGTAGTAAAGAACGTTAGTCTCCATAGCACACGCTCCTTAAAACTCCCTCCTCACGCCCTTCTCCGTGATGATAGCACTGATGAGGCGGTGGGGAGTGACATCAAAAGCGGGATTCTCCGCGTCTGTGCCTGCTGGAGCAATGGGCATGCCCTGAATGTGAGTGACTTCATCCGGACTGCGCCTTTCAATGGGTATGCGGTCGCCGGAGGGAAGAGAGAGGTCAAAGGTGGAGGTGGGCGCCGCCACGTAAAACGGGACGCCGTGCTCTTTAGCCAGCACGGCGAGGGTATAGGTGCCAATCTTGTTCGCCACATCGCCATTCGCCGCAATGCGGTCGGCTCCCACGATGACACAGCTTACCTTGCCCTGGCTCATAAAATACCCCGCCATGGTATCAGTAATGAGGGTAAAGGGGATGCTCATTTTCTTCAGCTCCCACGCGGTGAGGCGCGCTCCCTGGAGGAGGGGGCGGGTCTCAGTGGCAAGGACTTTTATTTTCTTGCCCTGCTGGTGGGCGTGGATGATAACGCCCAGCGCCGTGCCGTAGCCAGCGGTCGCCAGTGGACCGGTGTTGCAGTGGGTGAGGACGGTATCGCCGTTCTTGAGTAGTTCCGCGCCGTGGCCGCTCAATTTGCGGGAGGCTTCTGCTTCATCGCGGTGGATGGCTTTTGCTTCGTCAACGAGCGCGCCTCTTAACTCAGCAATGTCTCCCGCTTTTTCCGCCGCTTCACGCATGCGCTCAATGGCGTGGAAAAGGTTGCGGGCGGTGGGGCGGGTATTGCCGATGGTGGTGAAGACATCTTCCAATTTTGTCAGGAACTCGCGCTTCGTCTCAGCCATTATCTGGAGCGCACCGAGGGCGATGCCGTAGGCACCTGCCACGCCGATTGCCGGTGCGCCGCGCACCTTCATCTCCACGATGGCGAGGGCAACGTCATGGTAATCTTCAAGCTCAAGGTAGACCTCCGCCTGGGGCAGTTTCGTCTGGTCAAGGAGGCGCACCCTGTCTTCCCGCCATGCCACCGGCGCAATGGTTATCTCAGACACGTTGCCCGTCCACGGCAGACGCAGTCTCAAGGCGTTTTTTCTCCGCCCACTGGTGCCGCAGGAGCTCCATTAAAATGAAGTTATATTCATTCCTGGTCATCTGTCCGCAGGGAGTGAAACCGCACTTGGCAAAGGTGCGCTGGGCGCGCTTGTTCCAGTCAAGCGTCTTGAGATAAAGCCGGTTGAGCCGGGTGTGGGTGAAGATATAGTCAACAAGCGTCTTGATGGCATCAGTGCCGTAGCCCTTGTCCCAGAAAGCGCGGTCGCCAAGCATGATGCCAATTTCTGCTTCGCCTTTGACGCTGTCAATGTGGTAATAGACGCAATTGCCGATGTGCCTGCCATCAAGTGTCTCTATGGCAAAAACGCGGCGGTCAGGGGTGGGGAACTGAAGCTCGCTGATGTAGTCAATGATATACTGAGAGAAAGGCATGGTGAGGACAGGGGCGGCATCAAGTTTTGCCAGCTCTGACGTGCTCTGCCAGGTGTAGTCGTTTCTGGCATCGGAAAGTTTTTTCTTGCGCAGTCTGATTTTTGTGCCGGTAATCATATCTCCATCCGGTTCATCTAAAGCTCGCCGTTGCCGCCGTTGCCGCCATTCTCCCCGCCATCTTCACCTTCATCATCTTCATACTCTTCCTCTTCTCCCTCGCGCTCCCACAGTGGCTCGGTGAAGTAGTCAATGTATTCGCCCATGGCTTGAGCCGCCATTTGCTTCATCTTGTCTCTGGCGTCCGCGGCAAGCTGAGTCAGCTCATCAAGGTCAATGTCAATTTCCAGCATCAGGGAAAGGACCTTGAGCACGGCTAGGGCGGCCATGGGGTTCTGGATGCGTGAGGCGTACATGGGCACCTCGCCGAGGAGGCACACTCCTTCCATTTCTCTTTCCTTCGCCACGCCGAGGAGCAACCCATTGAGGCCGGCAATCTGCAGATTGGTTGCCGGGATGAGGTTGTAATTCCATAAGCTTTTGGTGACGTAAGGATTGGTGCCTACGCCAATGACCCCGGGTGTCTCAGTGTGGTGGATGCGGGTCATCGCCGCGGCGCAGGTATAGATGCGCTTCGCCTGGAACCTCTCCGCGATGTCAAGGACGCAGTTTGCCAGCTCATACCCTTTGGACACCGGCTGGTCTTCACCGATGAACAAGATGAGGTCACTGGCGCCGGGTTTGTTTTTCCAGTAATAGAACTTATTGCGCGGGAACTGGGGCGCTTCAACCACGCTGTTTTTGACCAGCACGCCGATGGGGTCAAAGAACTGGGACGCCTCAATCTCCCCGAGCTCTTTCATGCTGAGCTTTTTTTCCAGGTAGTTCGCCACAATCAACGCCACGTTGCCGATGCCGGGCCAGACGGCAAGCATATTGGGCACATTGAGCTTGGGGCGGGCACTGAGTTTAACCAGACCTTTCATTATGTAAACCTCACTTCAGGGTAATTATGCGTTAATTCTTTTACATTATATAACAACGAAAAGAAAACTGTGAAAGACCGGACCACTTTCTCTGAGATTCTACGGTACGCTCAGAATGACCGGATTAAATGGGGGCTACCCTTTGCTTGCCACTGACAGGCTGGGGCAGTAAATGTGCGGCGTCTGGATGAAACTCCCCACCCACTTTGCTTCCTTCCCTACCGCCGCAACCTCTTTCAGCACCTGATAGACATTCCCGGAGACCACGGTATCCTTCACCCTGCCCACAGTCTTTCCGTTCTCAATTTTATATCCCAGGAGGACATTGCCGCTGAAATCGCCACCCAGGATGTTCCCCTGCTCCGCGCCCATGAGCTGTTCAACCACCAGCCCCTCTTTAACGTCTGCAACCATCTCTTCAAATGAAACGTCCCCGGGCGCAATGACGAAGGCAGAAGGTGACGGAGCGGGTTGCCCGCCACGTGCCCGGCTACCGCTACCGGTGCTTTCTTTACCTGCCAGCGCCGCGGTCTGCAGGTCGTAGAGGAAATTCATGACGACCCCGTTTTCAATGAGCGGCGTGCGCTGGCTGGGGACGCCTTCATCATCACAGGGGCGACTGCTTGGTCGGAAGAAAACGGTGGGGTCATCCCACAGCGATAGTTTCTTATCAAAGACCTGCTGACCCAGCCTGTTGCCGATGGGTGAGGCGCCCTCCAGAACCACTTTTCCATTGAAGGCTACCATGAGCGGCATGACCAGTGCGCCGCCGACGCCATTGGGAGTGAAGATGACCGGAAGCGATTTGGTCGGTGCGGAGGCGCGATTTTTTGCCAGCTCCAGCTGTTCAATGACTATCTTAGCGATGTTTTTTGCGCGGATGTCCGGGTGGCAGGAGCTCTGGCTTTCCCCCACAAAGAGCATATCCTTGCCTCTAACCAGATTCCCTTCCAGACCGAGGCTGAAAAACGTCTTTTCATAGTGTGCCCTGCCGCCACGGGAATTCAGAAGATTGATTGATACTACGCCTTTCGTCACTCCGGCATCACAGACCAAGTCTGCCGTATGCCCCAGCACCAATGAGATAAGCTCTTCGCCGAGCGCAATCATTTTCTCAGTGGTGAAGGCTTTCACTGAAGAGTCATAGATGCTGACCTGCGGGTAAGAGCTTGCTGAAGGGAACCGGAATTTTGCCACCATGCCGAACCGGGCGGTTTCCACCGCACTGGCAATCAAGCTCTCCGGGTCACTGAGGTCGGTCGCCGTGGCATAGCCAATCCTGCCATCTTTTATAATGCGCAGGGCAATGTTCGTCCGCTGTTTGGTCTGAAGGTGCTTGAGCCGGTTGGCTTCAAACTTGGCCTCCGTCTCCTCAGAGGAAACAAGGAAGACTTCTGCCTCCTCAGCCTCTTTTCTTGCCTGCGCTAAGATTTCTTCCACTATTTTCCTCCCACCAGACAGCGGCGGATACGGATGTGGGGACTGCCATTGGACACGGGCAGAGGCATCTGTTCCCCCTTGCCACAGCCTCCACCCTGGTTCATGTCAAGGTCATTGCCGATGGCGTCTATATTTTTCAATGTAGTGAACACATTTCCGGTGAGCATGACCGGACGTATTGCCTCAGCTACCTTCCCGTTACGAATCATGTAAGCTTCCCCTGCCGAGAAGGTGAACATCTCCATGCTGGTCATGCCGCCGTACCAGTTCTTGGCATAAATGCCTTCTTTAATGTCCGCAAGCATATCAGCGAATGTGACGGTGCCCGGCTCAATATAGGTATTGCTCATGCGCACGATGGGCGGATAACGGTAGCTGAGAGCGCGGGCGTTGGCGGTGGGGTTTTCTCCCATGGCGGCGGCGGTCTCACGGGAATGAAGCCTCCCCACCAGTTTCCCCTCTCTGATGAGATAGGTCTTCGTGGCGGGCACACCTTCATCATCATACTTATAGCTACCGCGCATTCCCGGCAGGGCTGCCGTATCCACAATGTTCAGATGGTCGCCGCCGAACCGGGTGCCCAGCACCATGAGCTTCTGCAGGCGCTCGTTTTCATAGATGAAGTCAGACTCAGAAAGATGACCGAAGGCTTCATGGACAAAAACCCCGGCGAGCACCGGGTCAAGGATGACGGTGTATTCTCCGCCTTTTGCTTTAGGGGCGGAGAGGAGCATCACGGCATTCTGCGCCATCTCCGCTATCTGTTTATGAATGTTATTGATAGCCTTAAAGTCACCGCGGCTACCAAGGCTCAATCCCGCCTGCTGGACATCCCCTTCTTTTGCCGCAATGGCGGACACGCGCAGAGTGATGTCTGCCCTCTCCTGAACGATAAAACTGCCACCTGAACTGACGAAGACAGTCTTTTTATAGCCATCGCCGTAGCTGATGGTTGACGTCTGAATCTGCGGGGTGCGCCAGATGATATCGTTGTATTCGTCAAGGGTCTGTTTCTTTGTCACCAGGGGGATAGCGAGCGGGTTGTTATCAGCGGCAGGGACGGTGTCAACCACCGGCGCAACTTCCGCCAGCCGGCTTTTTCCCTTGCCGACAAAGCGCGCCTGTGACACTGCCGCCTCAACGCGCGCCGCCAGCCGGCTAAAATCATTGAAGCTGACAAAGCCCCAGCCGCCATTGACAAATGCCCGCACGTTACCACCGATGGCTGATGACCGATTGACGGACTCCAGCTCACGGCCGCGATAGCTAATCTGAGTTGACTGGCTTTCTTCAACCCGCGCTTCAGCATAGTCAGCGCGGGCGCTTTTAATCAGATGTGCCAGTTCCTGCGCAATATCTTCTATCATCATGGGAATCTCCAGAGCCAGCCAGTCCTGACCTTTCCAGTCTACAGAACAGGTGAACTTATTGTCAACGAAGACAATTCAAACTAAAGGGCGTGCTCTCAACCTGGCGGCGTGGCGGGGAGCGGCAAGCCAGAAGACGATGAGGGAGAGAACGAGACAGACGATACTGAATATAAATGCTGAGGTATAGCTACCGGTGCGGTCATAGATATAGCCGCCCAGCCACGGTCCGATGACTCCACCGGTGCCGAAGCCGGCGAGGGTAATGCCCACAATTGCCCCAAAGTGTTTTCCGTGATACATGTCCGCCAGACTTGCGTTAAAGGTGGGCAGGTAGAGCCCTGCGCCAAAACCACCACCGATGGCAAACACATAAAGCAGCCACGGCTGAGAAGCATCATGTACAGAAAGCAGAGCCAGAAAAGCAACGAGTGGAAGCAGGACTGACAGCGTCATCGTCCATTCACGACCAAGCCGGTCTGAGATAAACCCGCTCAAAAGTCCCAGAGACATAAAGACACCAAAGAGGGAATAAATGAAGGCGGCAAAGGTGCTAGTATAGCCGGCTTCCAGAGCAAATTTCACCTGGTGCGCCAAGACCAGATAGCTGGCGATACCCCAGAAAAGGAACTGTGAAAGAGCCATCAGCCAGAGCTGACGGGTCTTAAGCGCTCTTGCCAGTGTCCAGCCTCCATCACTTTGAGCCATCTTGTCTGAAGTAGGGAGCACAAGCGCAGCATCACCGCCGTAAGACTTCAATCTTTTGTCTTCCGGACGGGAATAAAAAAGAAAAAGGTAGACCGGCACCAGCACTGCCGCCAGAATGCCAGCAAAAACAAGATAAGCAAAGCGCCACCCCAGGTGAGTAATGAGAAAATCAGCGAATATGCCGTACATGACGTAAGCCAGTCCTGAGCCAGATTGCCCTATGCCAAGTGCCAGTCCACGTCTTTCAGTAAACCATTTTGCCAGCGTGGGACCAAGGAGTGGCCAGCCGCTGAAAGAGGTGCCTGCGGGCACCAGAAAGCCGAAGAGCAGGTAGAAATGCCACAGCTCGCTGGCGAAGGCGCAACCAGCCAGCGCCAGGACGAGGACCACTGAGCCAATGAGGACCACCCACTTGGCTTTCCAGCGGTCGCCCAGGCTACCAGCGAATGGCGACACAAGTCCATAGACGAACAAATTCAGTGAGAACATGAAGGCGGTGTCACCGCGGTTCCAACCAAACTCAGCCAAGATATGAGGGAAGAAAATAGAAAAGGAGTGCCTGGTACCATAGATAAGGACGGTGCTGATGACGCCGATGCCGACGATTACCCAGCCATAAAAAAATAACGGTCGTTTGACCATGAGACTCCTTGAAGGAAGCTTTCAGGTGAGTTTAGCTGAATGCCGTCACATTGTCAATCAGAGCTCGCCTCAGGCTTTCAATATAATCTTATGGGCATGCCGCGGCGCGGCAAGCCAGAAAACGATGCAGGACAAAAAGAAAAAGCCAATGCAGAGGAAAAAGGCGAGGCTATAGCTCCCGGTGACATCATAAATATAGCCCCCCAGCCAGGGCCCAATAATCCCACCCATTCCCATGCCGGTGAGCAGGAGTCCGGCAATGGCTCCAAAGTGCTTGCCGTGAAAAATATCCGCCGCACCAGCGACGATGGTTGGTGAGTAGACCCCCGCGCCCAAGCCCAGACCGACCGCGTAAAGATAGAGAAGCCACGGCTGAGATGTATCCTTTACCAGAAGCAGAGCAATGATGGCAATGATAGCAGACATGCTTGCCAGGCTGACCGTCATCTCCCGCCCGATGCGGTCAGAAAGAAATCCCAGAAACTGCCCGGCAGTCATGCAGACGCCAAAGAGGGCTAAGATAGAAGCGGCAAAGGTGCTGGTGTAACCCACATCTTCAGCAAATCTGACCTGATGTGCCAGAACGAGGTAACACCCCAGTCCCCAGTAGAAAGACTGCGATATCACGAGGAGCCAGAGCCTTGGCGTCTTTACCGCCTGTCTGAACGTCCAGTCATGCGCGCCGGCTGTTTCCATGGTTCTGCTCATAAGGAGCAATTCTTCCGCACCGTAGGCTTTCATTCCCTTATCTTCCGGGCGATAGTGAAAGAACAGGCGCTGAAGAGGCAACAGAACCACCAGAAGAATCCCTGCCAGCACGACATAGGTGTAGCGCCAGCCTATCTGGGAGATGACAAAAGTGACGAAGATGCCATAGACAAATCCCATACCGCCTCCCATCTGCCCTAATCCCAGTGCCATTCCCCTTCTCTTGACGAACCAGTTGGTGAGCGCCGGCGCAATAATAGGCCAGCCAACGAAAGAAGTCCCCAGCGGTACCAGCAAGCCGTAAAGCACATAGAAATGCCACAGTTCTTGTGCCAGCGCACAGCCAGCCGTGGCGAAGGAAAGAACCACAAAGCCGATGAGTGATAGCGTGCGCGGCTTCCAGCGGTCAGCAAGCGAGCCGGTAAGAGGACCCAGAATACCATAGACCACGAGGTTCAGGGAGTAAATAAAGGCAGTGCTGCCGCGGCTCCAGCCGAACTCATCAAGAATGGGAGGAAAGAAAACGGAAAAGGTGTGCCTGATGCCATAAGCAAGAGCCATGGTGATGGCGCCAGTGATTACCACATACCAGCCATAAAAAAACA
This sequence comes from Dehalococcoidales bacterium, assembly GCA_034434915.1. GTDB lineage: Bacteria > Chloroflexota > Dehalococcoidia > Dehalococcoidales > RBG-16-60-22 > DAOTYE01. Next base: position 40,986 of record DAOTYE010000015.1, on the reverse strand, counting down.
GGGGTCGCCTGGCCATGAAGCTCCTTGTGAAACTGCTTTCAGATGAGTTTAACTGACTGTGCTGAGGATTGTCAATGAAGACTCGCCTCAGGTTTTCCCTTGCTTACCGGCATAGGGCGCCGGCAAGCGCCAGACCACAAACGTTAAGTGAGAACATGATGGCAGTGGTGCCGCGGCTCCAGCCAGACTCATCAGGAGGGACAGGGAAAGGAAAAAGTAGAAAGAATGACTGACGCCGGAAATAAGCGCTATGCTGATTTGCCCCAGAAAAGCCCAGCAAATCAATAGAAAAAAGTGCCCGCGGTATTACTTGCGTTTTAAAAAAACGCTATGATATACTATGTAACCGATAAGCGAGGGGCGTTAGTGATAGCAGAGTTCGGCTCAATCGGACTGTTCTTAATTGTTGCTATCCTTTTTTCTGCCACTGCTATTCTTCTGCCCGTGACGCTCCGCTTCATCAAAGTCATCCCCCAGAAACCCAACCCGGTGAAGGGCAACGCCTTTGAATGCGGCATGGAAACCATCGGGAAGTCCTGGGTGCAGTTTAACTTCCGCTACTATTATTATGCGCTTGTTTTTCTGGCTCTTGACGTCCTGGTAGTCTTCATTTATCCGTGGGCAGTGGGTCTCAGAAAGCTGGGATTCACCGGTCTTATAGCCATCATCGTGTTGATTGCCATCATCACGGTTGGCTATCTGTATGCCTGGGGAAAGAGAGTCCTGGAATGGAAGTAAGCAAACCGCGAGCACTTGTCTATTCAGAAGCGGAACTAGACCGCGCTGAAGGCGCCGTAATTGAAAACCTGAAGGCGAGCGCTCAGCAACCTATTCCTGACCGGGATAAATGGCTTGATGAAGAGCTGAAAAAGAATGTTCTGCTGACCACGGTTGACGCCGCCATCAACTGGGCGCGGCGCTCATCATTGTGGACGACGGTATGTTTCCCGGCGTGCTGTGCTTTTGAATTTATCACCACTGCCGGTTCACGGTTTGACATTTCCCGCTTCGGCATGGAGATTATCCGCGCTTCACCACGCCAGGCAGACCTGATGATTACCGCCGGCACCCTGACCTGGAAGATGGCACCAAACGTGAAGCGCATCTATGACCAGATGCCGGAGCCCAAATGGGTCATTGCCATGGGCGCCTGCGCCGTGAGCGGTGGCATTTTCCGTTCGTCATACTCGGTGGTGCCCGGATATAACCGCATCATTCCGGTGGACGTGTATGTTCCCGGGTGCCCACCCCGTCCTGAGAATTTGCTTTACGGTATACGGCTTTTGCAGAAAAAAATCGCTAAAGAAAGCTTAATGAAAAGTAGTCAGGCATGACTGTAGTTCTCTCTGGCACAGAAATTGCGGGCAAACTGAGGGAGAAATTCCCTGAGAGCATCATTGATGCCAAACCACAGTTTATTCTGGTCAAACCAGAGTCTCTTTTGGAGATTGCCACCTTCCTGAAAGATGCCCCGGAATACAAGTTCAACTACCTCACGAGCGTCACTGCCGTGGACTACTATGATTATTTTGAAGCGGTCTACCATTTGACTTCAATAGACCACAACCACAGCCTGGTACTGAAGACCCGCTGTGCGCGGGAGAAGCCCGTCCTGCCGTCAGTGGTGAGATTGTGGCAGGCGGCTGACCTGCAGGAGCGGGAGATATATGACCTTTTAGGCATCACATTTGAAGGGCACCCAAACCTGAAGCGGATTGTCCTGTGGGAAGGCTTCCAGGGGCACCCGCTGAGAAAGGACTACCTAGCCTGATGGCACTGAAGACGGAACCGTTTGCAGTCAACATCGGACCGGCGCACCCGAGCACGCACGGCGTGTTCCGCATGCGGGCAACGCTGGACGGTGAGGTGATTGTTGACCTGGAGCCGGTCTTTGGCTATTTGCACCGTGGTGTTGAGAAGCTGGCTGAAGAGCGGACGTATACCGGTTTCATTCCTCTCACGGACCGTCTTGATTACCTTTCCTCCATGGCGAACAATCTGGGCTATTGCCTTGCGGTGGAGAAGCTTGCCGGGATTACTGTGCCGGAGCGCGCCATGTATCTTCGCGTCATCCTTGCTGAGCTTCAGCGCATTGCCAGCCATTTAATCGCCGTCGGAGCTTTCCTGAATGATGCCGGGGCATTCATGACACCCATCCTCTACATGATTCGGGAAAGAGAGAAGATTCTGGATTTACTGGAGATGGTCTCCGGGCAGAGGCTGACCTATAATTTCATGCGTATCGGCGGGCTGAGCCAGGATGTCCCGGAGGAGTTTCTGCCGGCGCTGAAGAAGTTTGTAGATGAGATGCCGCGCTGGATTGAGGAATATGAACAGCTCCTGAAAGAGAATGAAATCCTCATTGCCCGCGCCAAAGGTGTGGGCATCCTCACCAAGGAAACCGCGATAAATATCGGGGCGAGTGGTCCGGTACTGCGCGCCAGCGGCGTGAAATGGGATATCCGCAAAGCCGACCCCTATTCTGGCTACGACCGGTTTGAGTTTGACATTCCTACGGGGGAAACTGGCGATAGCTATGACCGCTACCGCGTGCGCGTGGAAGAGATGCGCCAGAGCGTACGCATCATCAAGCAGGCGATGGAGCAACTGCCCGCCGGTCCGGTGCGGGCGCAGGTGCCTCATCTTATCCGTCCGCCCGCAGGCGAGACCTACACCCACATTGAGGTGCCCAAAGGCGAGCTGGGCTTCTACCTGGTGTCAGACAATTCCATCGCGCCGTACCGCCTACACATCAGGGCACCCAGCCTCATCAATCTCACCGCCCTGCGCGAGATGGTGCTCGGCTGGAAGATAGCGGATGCCATTCTCATATTTGGTAGTATTGACATCTGTATGGGTGAGGTAGACCGCTAGTGTTAAATGCAATAAGTTTTCAGGCCCTGCCGCCTGACTGGCCGGGCGGCTTCTGGTGGCACTGGCTGGTTTTCACCATCATCATCCTCGCCTTCGTGGTGGGGATGGTCATGGCGTTCATTTACACCGAGCGCCGAGCCATGGCGCGGATGCAGGCAAGGCTGGGGCCGAACCGGACGGGTCCCTTCGGCGTGCTCCAGCCGGTAGCTGACGCCATAAAGGTATTATTGAAAGAAGATATTATCCCGAACAAAGCGGATAAGCTGGTGTACTGGCTGGCGCCCGCGGTGGCTTTCACGCCGGCGCTGATGATATTTGCGGTCATCCCTTTCCAGAACGGAGCGCTACTTGCTGACCTGAACATCGGCATCCTTTATGTGGCGGCGGTAAGCTCAGTAACCGCAGTGGGCATCTTCATGGCGGGGTGGAGCTCAAGCAACAAGTATTCCCTGCTGGGCGCGATGCGCGATGTGGCAGTGGTGGTAAGCTACGAGGTGCCGCTTGTGCTTTCCATCGCCAGCGTGGTGCTCATCGCCGGTTCGCTTTCGCTAAACCAGATAGTGGTCAGCCAGACCATTCCATTTATTTTATTACAGCCGCTGGGCTTCATCATCTTCTTCCTTGCCGGGTCAGCGGAAATCAACCGCAGTCCCTTTGACCTGCTGGAAGCAGACTCAGAGATTGTTGCCGGTTTCCATACAGAGTACTCAGGCATGAAGTTCGCCATGTTCTATCTGGTGGAGTATGCGGAAGCCCTGGCACTTTCCTGCATCATCACCACGCTTTTCCTGGGTGGCTGGAGAGGTCCTTTCCTGCCGCCGTGGCTCTGGTTTGTCATCAAGGTGATGGCAGTGTTCTTCCTGATGGTCTGGGTACGGACCACCCTCCCGCGTGTGAGGATAGACCAGCTCATGGCGCTTGCCTGGAAGGTGCTTTTTCCACTGGCATTGCTCAATCTGCTCTTCACCGCAATCCAGGTGCTGGCAATACCGATGGCGATGTCCTGGCTGATGATAGTAATAAACTTCGCCCTGGCAGTGATTTTGATTACCCTGTGGGCGCGATTATTTAAAGTAGGATGGGGCAGAGTTGAAGTCTAAGTTTTTCGGCTCAGGAATCATGAAGGGCATGGTGGTTACCATCAAGCACCTGTTCCGCCACCCGGTAACCGCCCAGTATCCTGAGCAGAGGCTTAACCCTTCACGGAGAATACGCGGGGTGGGGCTGGTCTGGAGCCAGACGCGGTGTACCGGCTGTGCCACCTGCGCCAAGACCTGTCCCCAGGGTGCCATCAGAATTGTCACTTCAGCCAGCCTGCCCGATAACAAATACAAGGTTGAAGAATATGAGGTGGACACAGGCTACTGTATCCAGTGCGGCTTATGTGTGGAAGCCTGTCCCTATTCTGCGCTTTACTTCGGGCGGGGCATTGAGAAGGCTAGGTACCGTCGCGGCGAGCTGGTAGAGACGAAAGAGGCGATGATGGAAACCCCTGACCGCGAAGTCAGCGGCTATTTTTACCCGGAGCGGGCGGCAAAACTGCCGAAACAGACCCTGCTTCTGGAAAAAATCTGGGAGAAGAAGTAATGGCACTGGCGGTTTCTTTCTGGATAATGGCGATAGTTGCCATCATATCAGCGCTGGGCGTGGTGGTGCTGAGGAATGTTTTCCATGCCGCACTAGCGCTCATCATGGGCTTTATCGCCGTCGCCGGGCTTTATGTCACCCTCAGTGCTGACTTCCTTGCCGCAGTGCAGGTGCTTATCTATGTCGGCGCCATATCCGTTTTGATTATCCTGGGCATAATGATGACCCGTGAAATCCGGCAGGGCAACCCAAGCAACCAGTTGCGGATACCGGCTTTCATCATTGCCGTGCTGTTTTTTGCAGTTGCGGCTTTTGCATTGACCAGAACACCGTGGCAAATCGCCACCACGGCACCAGCAGCACCCACCACATCCATCCTGGCGCAAAAACTGCTGGGCAGTGATGGCTTTTTGCTGGTAGTGGAGATGGCGGCAGTCCTGCTTCTTTCTGCCGTGATTGGCGCCATCGTCCTGGCGAGGGAAAAGGAAAAGTAAAAATGAGCATCGGGCTGGAGCATTATTTAGTCCTGTCCGCAATCGTTTTCAGCATCGGGCTGTATGGTGTGCTGACCAAGCGCAATGCCATCATCATCCTGATGTGCCTGGAGCTCATGCTCAATGCGGTCAATATCACTATGGTGGCTTTCTCCCGCTACATCGTGCCGACCCTGCTCACCGGGCAGGTATTTGCGATTTTCATCATCGTCGTGGCGGCGGCTGAGGTGGCGGTGGGTGTTGCTATCATCCTCGCCATCTACCGCGGCATTGAGGACATAGATATTACCAAGATTAACTTATTAAAGTGGTAGCTTGAGAAAGCCCTGAGAGTAATGAAAGAAAGAAAGGGAAAACATGAAATCGGGTAGTTTTGCGGGCGCTTTCTGGTTTGCCGGCTGGCTATTTACCATTGGCTACGCCCATCTGGTGTGGTGGAAGATTATACTGGGCATCATCATCTGGCCCTTCTATCTGGGCACAGCCCTGGCTTAACCGGAGCAACGCAAAAATCAAGACTGATAAAAGGAGCGAGGTGAGAACCTCATCTGCAAGAAAAGAACATGTGGGTAGAAATTAAAAAAGCGCCGAACTTGATGCTCGCCGAGATGTGGAAAGAGCTTTTTGAAGGAGAGGGCATTCCCACCCGAATTATGCCCGCCTCAGGCTTTCCGATAGGACAGGAGCTCACCAGCTATTCCATTCTGGTGCCTGACGATAAGAAACACGTGATTGATGATATATTGAGGAAGATATAATGCCGCACCAATTTATCTGGCTCATATTCTTACTACCGCTGTTCTCATTTATCATCATTTCATTCTTTGTCCGACCATTCGTGCGGAAGGAGTCAAAGGTTGCCGGATACATTCTTATCACGGCGCTGACCGGTTCACTCATCCTGTCAATCTGGGCACTCTTCTCCGTCATGGGGTCAGCACACCATGAGCTGGAAGTGCCGGCGATAAACTGGGTGGTGATTGAGGACGGGGTCACCATCCAAATCGGTCTCATCATGGACTCGCTCACGGCGGTCATGCTCCTCGTGGTGACCATTGTGAGCCTGATGGTGCAGATTTATTCACAGGGCTACATGCATGGCGACCCCGGCTACCACCGCTATTACGCCTGGATGTCCCTGTTCACGGCGTCAATGATAGGGCTGGTGATGGCGAACAACCTGCTCTTCATGTTCGTCTTCTGGGAGCTGGTGGGGCTGTGCTCTTATTTGCTCATCGGCTTCTGGTTCCACAAGCCGTCTGCGGCAAACGCCGCCAAAAAAGCGTTCATCGTCACCAGGCTGGGTGATTTCGGTTTTCTTGCCGGCATTCTGGTCCTCTTCCTGAATACCGGCACATTTGACATTAAAGAACTGCATGAACTCGCCATCACCGGCATGCTGGCAGGCACCGTGCTGACCTGGGCGGCAATCGGCATCTTTGCCGGCGCGGTGGGCAAATCAGCCCAATTCCCGCTCCACGTCTGGTTGCCTGATGCCATGGAAGGTCCTACCCCTGTCAGCGCCCTCATCCATGCCGCAACGATGGTTGCCGCCGGCGTTTTTCTTGTCGCCCGCATGTTCCCGCTCTTTGAGCATTCCGAGCAGGCGCTGACCACTGTTGCCATCATCGGCGGCTTCACTGCCATCTTCGCCGCCTCAATGGGTCTGGTGATGAACGATATCAAACGCGTGGTGGCATATTCCACCATCAGCCAGCTGGGCTACATGATGCTGGGGCTGGCGGCAGGCGGTGCGGCGGTGGGCATCTTCCATCTCTTCAACCACGCCTTCTTCAAAGCTCTGCTGTTCCTCGCCTCAGGAAGCGTCAACCATGCCACAGGCACTTTTGACATGCGCCAGATGGGCGGTCTGAAGAAACATATGCCCTGGACCTACCGCTTCTTTTTCATTGCCGCGCTGAGCCTTGCCGGCATCTGGCCCTTATCTGGCTTCTGGAGCAAAGATGAAATCCTTGCCTTTGCCTGGGACCACCAGCGCATCATCTTCTTCCTGGCGATGATAACCGTATTTATGACCGCCTTCTATATCTTCCGCGCTTTCTTTATGACCTTCAGCGGGGAATACCGCGGCGGCAACCAGCAAGCTCATGGCAGTCACGGGCATGGTGGCGGACATGGACACGGCGCACCTCACCTCCATGAGTCACCTAAAGTCATGATATTGCCCATGGGAGTGCTGGCAGTGCTATCCATCATCTCCGGTCTGTGGGGCGTGAGCGGAGCCTTCGGCGCCTTCCTGGGCCATGGTGAGACGAAAGGCTTTCTGGAAGGCTTCTTCGGCATCCTGACCCATCCCCTGCCCTGGCTCTCCCTCCTCTTTGCCATCGGCGGCATCTTCCTGGCATACGCCATGTACAGCAGGAAGATAGTTTCCGCAGAGAAAATCGGCAAGATGTTCAAACCGTTCTACATCGCCTTCTCCCGCAAGTACTGGTTTGATGAGCTCTATGAGAATATCATCGTGCGCAATGTTCTGGTCAACAATTTCTTCGGCTACCTGCAGGAGATTGACGTCCAGATAATTGATGGCTCAGTGAACGGCATCGCCAATGGTGCCGTAGGCGCCGGGAAAACCTTGAGGCGGGTGCAGACGGGTCAACTGCAACTCTACGGGCTATTCATTGGTGCGGGCATCCTGGCGATTATTCTGGTGATTTATTTCTTCGGGTAAAGGAGCGGGCACAGGTGGACTTTAACTACTTAAGCTGGATACTCTGGCTACCGGCGGCGGGGGCAATCCTGATTGCCTTTATCCCGGCGCTGTCAGAGAAGAAAATCAAATGGCTGGCGGCAGTTTTCACCGCGGTGCCGTTTATCTTAGCCTTTATCGTCTTCCTCAGCTTTGACCGCTCATCTGCGGCGGCGGGGCTCATCCAGTTTGAGGAGAAAATACTCTGGATACCGGCGCTCAAAGCACACTATCATCTGGGCGTGGATGGCTTAAGCCTGCCGCTGGCTCTGCTCACCGCCTTCCTGGGCTTTCTATCCGTCCTTATCTCGTGGAAGATTCACCTCAGACCGAGGGAGTACTTCGCCTGGCTCCTCCTACTTGAGACCAGCATCCTGGGTGTTTTCCTCTCCCTGGACCTCCTGCTCTTCTTCATCTTCTGGGAGATTGAGATTATCCCGATGTATTTTCTCATCAGCATCTGGGGGGCGGGGAGAAAAGAATACTCCGCCATCAAATACGTGGTATATACCCTGTTCGGCAGTGCCTTTATGCTTGCCGGCATCCTCAGCCTCTACTTCACCACGGGCAGTCTGAGCATGATAGACATCGCCACGGGCGGCAAGGCGATGGTGCAGTCCATCATGCCGGCAACAGCCATTTTCTTCCTTATCATCATTGCTTTCGCAGTAAAACTGCCTGTTTTCCCGCTCCACACCTGGCTGCCTGATGCCCATACTGACGCCCCCACCGCGGCAAGCGTGATGCTCGCCGGGGTGCTCATCAAGATGGGTGGCTATGGCATGATACGCCTCTGCGTGAGCATGTTCCCGCAGGTAGCCCAGCGGTACGCCCCGCTCTTCGTCATTCTGGCAATTATCGGCGTGCTTTATGGCGCAGCGGTAACCATGCGCCAGAACGATTTCAAACGGCTCATCGCTTACAGCAGTATCAGCCACATGGGCTATGTGCTTCTGGGCATCTTTGCGCTGGGCAGGGTGAGCCTGGTGGGCGCGTCGCTCCAGATGGTCAGTCATGGACTGGTAACAGGACTGCTCTTTGCCATGGTGGGGCTGGTGATGCACAATACTCATGAGCGAGACCTGCGCAAGCTGGGCGGGCTGGCAAGACAGATACCGGTCATCACGGTGGTCTTCTCAATCGCCGGGCTGGCATCGCTCGGTCTGCCTGCCACCAGCGGCTTTGCGGCTGAGTTCCTCATTTTTGTGGGCAGCTTTTCGTCAACGGTGGTGCCCGCAATTCAATTCTGGACCTTGCTGGGGGTGCTGGGCGTGGTGATAACCGCAGGATACATCCTGTGGATGCTCCAGCGCGTGTTCTACGGACCGGTGCTGGAACAGTATAACGGCACAAAAGACGCTGATGCCCTGGAAAAAGCCTATACCTTCGCCTTTGTGGCGGTGATTATGCTCATCGGCATCTACCCGGCGGTGATGACTGATGTGCTCAAGCTGGGCATTGCGCCAATCGTGAAGCTATTAGGTGGTTAAAAGGAGCAAAGATTGAATCTGACGCTGTTGATACCGGAACTTACGCTGGCTTTCTTTGCTGCGCTTGTTGTATTGCTTGATTTTGCCGTCAAACAGAAGAAGACTCTCGCCATTGTCAGCATCATCGGATTGCTCATTGCCGGCGGAATCGCCGTTGCCATGTGGGGAGGCGGCTATGCGCCACTTTTCAATAAGATGCTGGCGCTGGATAACTTCGCCGTCTTTTTCAAGCTCTTGTTCATCGGCACGGCGACTCTGGCAGTCCTGTTCTCAATGGACTACGCCGCCAGGTTCTCCCACATCCAGGGCGAATACTATGCGCTCCTGCTCCTTGCCACGCTGGGCATGATGCTCATGTCCGCCGCCACTGATTTGATTTCGGTTTACATTGCGCTGGAGCTGACCAGCATCTCACTGTACGCCCTCGTGGGCTTCCTGAAAGACAGCAAATCAACCGAAGCTTCGCTGAAATATCTCCTGCTGGGAGCGCTGGCTTCTGCAGTACTGCTATATGGTATGGCGCTCGTCTTCGGTTATACCGGCAAGACCCAGCTTGGCGACATTGCCGGAGTGCTCCAGTCCATGAAGCTATCCACCCTTGCATCAAGCCCAGCGCTCATTCTAGGCATTGTGCTCCTCATTGCCGGCTTCGGCTTTAAGATTGCCGCGGTGCCCTTCCAGATGTGGGTGCCTGATGTCTATGAAGGCGCGCCCACTCCCATCACCGCTTACCTCTCCGTCGCCAGCAAGGCGGCGGGCTTTGCGGTCATCATCCGCGTCTTCTTCTCCGCCTTCAGCCTGCCGTGGCTGAGCCTGAACTGGGGCGTTATCTTTGCTGTGCTGGCGGCAATCAGCATGACCATCGGCAACATTGTCGCCATCCCTCAAAGCAACATCAAACGGCTTCTCGGTTACTCCAGCATCGCCCAGGCGGGCTATCTCATGGTGGGTCTGGCAACCATCGGCTTCTCAGCGGTGACTGACGCGCTGGGAAGAAGCAGTATCCTCTTTTTCCTCGCCAGCTACGCCGTGACCAATCTCGGGGCTTTCATTGCCATCATCGCTATTTCCAGCAAGCTGGACAGCGACCAGATTGAAGATTTCGCCGGCATGGGCAAGCGTGCGCCGCTCCTGGCATTAGCCCTGACGCTGTGCCTGGTCTCACTCATCGGCATTCCACCAGCGTCCGGCTTCATGGCTAAATTCTACATTTTCAGCGCGGCGGTCAAACACGGCTTGCTGTGGCTGGTCATCATTGCGGTCATCAATAGCGTCATCTCCGCCTACTACTACCTGAGGGTGGCAAAGGTGATGTGGCTGGGAGAAGCACCTTCTGCGGAGCGTGTGCCGTCAGGTGGTGCGCTGAGGCTGGCGCTCATCATCTCCTGCGCCGGCGTCATTATACTCGGCATCATGCCGGGCTTCGCCATGAAGCTCGCCGAGTTTGCCGCAAAAATCGTGGTTTTCTAAATGGTTGCCCTGGCTGAGGTCAGCCTTCTCTTTTCCGCCGGCATTGAGGGGACTAGCAGTGCCACTATTGCCATGGCTCCAGCGCCGGTAAGAAAGGGAAAAACCACCACACCGCCGCAGAGCAATCCTTTTTCCGTGTCAATGTCATTTTCCACGGTAGCTAAGACGGTTTCTTGAACCGCACGGTATAGTTCCAGAAATTCCCCTCGCTGGCATCAAGGATGAACCCTTCCCGCGTGCCCAGCTTGATGGTAGTACTGCGCCAGGGGTAGTCCGGGTCAGGGAAAAACTCGGTTACCGCCAGGAAACCACCCGGCTTGAGCACCCTCAGCACCTCGCTGAGGGCTTTATGTTTGTCCGGTATCTCCGGAAGAACAGTCACCATGCAAACGGCATCAAAGAAATCATTTTCAAAAGGCAGATGATAGGCGTCTGCTTCCTTGAACTCAATATTGTGTATGTCTGCGTTCTCCGGCTTTAATAGTTTGCGGGCGAGCTGAGCCAGCATTTTGGGTTGCAGGTCAATGGCGTACACTTTACCTCTCTCTCCTGCCGCCCGGGCAAAGAAGGTGGTATAGGCACCACTGCCACAGCCGAGGTCCAGCACCGTCATGCCGTTTCTGATGCCGCTACGCGCCACCACCTTTTCCGCTGGCTGCATCCAGCGCCGGAAATTGCTGTCCAGGCCACGGCCAATAATAGGCGGCGCAGGCGCATGCAATAGCTTTCTCAAAAAACGGGCGATAAGCAGATAGAAAAAGATAGCGACAAACAGAATTAAAATATTATTTAGCGTGGACATCATCGCCCCTTGAACTACCAATTATAGGTGATTTATGATGCTCAAGCAAAATATTGCCTCCTTCAGGTATAATGTGCTCAGGAGGTACTGTTATGATTAATGCTTGGTTCCCGGCACGGAATGGTCTGATGTTGGCGCTCATCATTCTTGCTTTTATCTGGGAGGCAGTCTGGAAAGGAATCGCCATGTGGCGGGCGGCAAGAAACGGGCACCTTGCCTGGTTCATCTGCGTGCTCATCATTAATACCTTGGGTATATTACCAATTATCTATATCTTAGCCTTCAGCAGGCGAAAGGATACGGCACAAGCAGAGCAGAAGACGCCCTAGAGGGCATCAGTAAGCTATGATTAGCACGAAAGAGCACAAATGAGCACAGTGCAGAGAGAGAAGGCACACGCTGAGCCGATATAGCAATCTCAGCTAGGCTCAGGCAGTCTTGACGCTCAGGTACAGCGCTGATTGAGTGTCCAGCCTATTGACATTACGTTCAGAATAGTTTATTCTAGCTTCAAAATACTTAAGGAGGTAAAGGATGCAAGCCTATTGTGTCAAGTGCCGCGCCAAGAAAGAAATGAAGAACCCCAAGGCAATCACCATGAAGAACAAGAAATCTGCCACTCAGGGTACCTGCCCCACCTGCGGCACCAAGATGTTCCGCATCGGCAAGGGCTAAATTTGAATATCTAGACCGGTCTTAAGGGAAGCTGGATGCAAAGTCCAGCTTCTCTCCTTTTTACTGGCAGGTGCATGGCGCACTTCCTGCTGTTGACGGGATAAGATAATTTGCGTTACACTTACTCAAGAAATGGGCGTTACTTTTTGCCAGCAAATCAAAACACGTGATAAATGTTCTGCTTTCCTCACACTTACTTTCCCCTTCCCCAACTAAGGGAAGGGGCATCAGCGGCAGTTTCCTCTCAAATCACATGATACGTTAATTCTTTTTCTGGAAAGGGAAAACATATGATACCTGCTTATAATCCAGTTGAAATAGAAAAGAAATGGCAGAAAAAGTGGGAGGCGGACAAGCTCTATCAGGTAAATGATGATGACCCGCGTCCCAAATGGTATGCCCTGACCATGTTCCCCTATACCTCTGGCGACCTCCACATCGGGCACTGGTATGCCATGGCGCCGTCTGACGTGCATGCCCGCTTCAAAAGGATGCAGGGCTATAACGTGCTTCACCCCATGGGGTTTGACGCCTTCGGCATGCCAGCGGACAACGCCGCCATCAAGCGCGGCATCCACCCCGCCACCTGGACGATGCAGAACATTGAGAACATGAGGCGCCAGCTTAAAACTATCGGCGCGATTTACGATTGGAGTCGCGAGGTCATCACCTGCGCGCCGGAATACTATAAATGGACGGAGTGGTTCTTCCTCAAGCTGTATGAAGCTGGATTAGCCTACCGCACCAGGGCGCCCGTCGTCTGGTGCCCCCAGTGCCAGGTGGTGCTCGCCAATGAGCAGGTGGTCAATGCCTCCTGCTGGCGCTGTAATACGCCGGTGACGCGCAAGGAGCTTGAGCAGTGGTTCTTCCGCATCACCAGATACGCCGATGAATTGCTTCAGTTTGACGGCATTGATTGGCCGGAACGCATCAAAACCATGCAGAAGAACTGGATTGGCAAAAGCTATGGCACAGAAATCTCATTCGCCCTTGACCATCCGGCGACCAAAGAAAAGGAAATCAGAGTCTTCACCACCCGCCCTGATACCACCTTCGGCGTGACGTTCATGGTGCTCGCCCCGGAGCATCCGCTCGTGGCAGTGCTGACGGCACCGGAAAAGAAGCAAGAAGTAGAAGATTACATCGCCAAGTCAAAGCGCATGAGTGATATTGAGCGCCTGTCCACAGAGAAGGAAAAGGATGGCGTCTTCATCGGCGCTTACTGCACCAACCGGCTCAACGGAGAAAAGGTGCCCATATGGATTGCGGACTACGTGCTCTTGAGCTACGGCACCGGGGCGGTAATGGGTGTCCCCGCCCACGATGAACGCGATTTCGCCTTTGCCAAAAAGTATAATTTGCCCATCCGGGTGGTCATCGCCCCGCCTAACTGGGACGGCAAGGAGCTGGATGCGGCGTATATTGGGCCAGGCATCATGGTGAACTCAGGACAGTTCAACGGGATGCCGAATGAAAAAGGCATTGCTGCCGTTTCTGAGTTCCTGGAAAAGAAACGGTGGGGCAGACGTACCGTGAGCTACCGCATCCGTGACTGGCTCATCTCCCGCCAGCGCTACTGGGGCGCGCCCATTCCCATAATTTACTGTGATAAGTGCGGCATTGTCCCTGTGCCTGAGAAAGACCTGCCCGTGCTCCTGCCGGAAGAGGCAGACTTCAAGCCCACCGGGGAATCCCCGCTGAAATACAATGAGAAATGGGTCAACACCACCTGCCCCAGATGCAAAGGTCCGGCAAAACGTGAGACGGACACCATGGACACCTTTATGTGCTCCTCCTGGTATTTCCTGCGCTACTGCAGTCCGCACTTTGACCGTGCGCCGTATGACAGCGCTAAAGTCAAAAAATGGATGCCAGTGGATATCTACACCGGCGGCGCGGAACATGCCGTGATGCACCTTCTATATTCACGCTTTTTCATCAAAGCCCTGCGGGACATGAAGCTGGTTGATTTCAGTGAACCATTCCTCAAGCTCTTTAATCAGGGCACCATCATCGCCCAGAAGCAGAAGATGAGCAAATCAAAAGGCAATGTGGTCACCCCGGACGATTATGTCAATGAAATTGGCGCGGACGCGGTGCGTGTCTATCTGATGTTCCTCGGTCCCTGGGAGCAGGGCGGGGAATGGGATGACAGCAGTATCAGCGGCGTCACCCGCTGGCTCAACCGAATCTGGAACCTGGTGCTGGAACCATATGAGACAAAATCAACAGACGGTGACGGCAAAGCGCTCAAAGAACTGACGCGGCTCACCCATCAGACCATAAAAAAGGTTACGGAAGATATAGATGCCTTCCAGTTTAACACTATGATTGCCGCGCTCATGGAATATACCAACGCCCTCTCCAGAGCTAAAGAGGCTGGTGCGGTGCCGCAATCAACGTGGAATGAGTGCATCACGACCCTGCTGAAGCTTTTGGCGCCTTCAACACCACACTTCGCTGAGGAGTTATGGCAGCTTACAGGTCATGAATACAGCATCCACAATCAGAAATGGCCCAGCTGGGACGAGGCACTGGCAAAAGAAGAGGAAATCACCCTTGTCATCCAGATAAACGGCAAGGTGCGTGATAAGATGACCGTGCCTGCCTCAATCACTGAGGAAACAGCGAAAAAGCTTGTCCTGGAGCGTGATAAAATAAAGGCGTACATCAATAATCAAAGCGTGGCTAAAATCATCTACGTCCCCGGCAAGCTGGTCAACATCGTGGTGAGGTAGTCTGAATGAAAATCGCATTCATCGGCGGCGGGGCGATGGGAGAGGCGATGCTTTCTGCCGTCCTGAGCCAGAAGCTGAGCACACCCCAAGATATCTGGGCAAGCGATATTAAGCCTGAACGCCGCCAGCACCTGGCACAGAGCTACGGCATCAATGTGACCGACAAAAATCGCGAGGCGGTGAGCAGGAGCGAGATTACCGTTCTGGCAATCAAGCCACAGAACCTGGCTGAAATCATGACCGACCTGAAAGGCGCTTTTGAACCGTCTCAGCTTGTCCTTTCCATCATCGCCGGGGCGCGGATTGCCACACTGCGGCAGGGACTGGCTCATGACGCCATTGTGAGAGTCATGCCCAATACTCCCGCGCAGATTGGCATGGGCATGAGCGTCTGGACGGTGACGCCGGAAGTCACCGCCACACAAAAAAAGCAGGCACAAGCCATACTAAGCGTGATGGGAAAAGAAACCTACGCTGACGATGAGAAGTATATTGACATGGCAACTGCGGTGAGCGGGAGCGGTCCGGCATATTTTTTCCTGTTTGTGGAAGCGCTCACTGATGCCGCCGTGAAGATTGGCATACCCCGGGACATAGCCGGACAGCTCGTCATGCAGACCATGCTCGGCTCCGTTCATCTCCTCCAGAAATCCGGCAAGCCTCCTGCTGAGCTACGCCGCCAGGTGACTTCCCCGGGAGGTACCACTGCCGCCGCTATTGCCCGCTTTGAGCAGGGCAATTTCAGCAACCTCGTCCTGCAGGCAGTGACTGCCGCCTACCAACGCGCCCAGGAACTGGGCAGGTAGCCTTTGAACCAGTCCCCACCATACCGCTCATCCCCATTTTAAGAATTATTTCACTATTTTCTGAATTTTCTAAAAATTTACTATTTACTATATTGACAAAACATTTTCTACCAGTTATACTACGCGCAGTTGTCCAGCAGGGGTGAGACTTATGAAGAATAGCGTGAGCGCCGCAGAAAGGCAGTTCGTGGAGGAGATGGGCTTAGTCTTTGAGCAGACCGGGCTACCGCGCATGTCCGGCAGAATCTTCGGCTGGCTGGTCATCGCTCACCATCCCCAGCAATCAGCTGAGGATATTGCTCAGGCGCTCCTTGTCAGCAAGGGGGCAATCAGCAGTATGACCCGCCTCCTCATCCAGACCGGGCTGATTGAGCGCTTCAGCCTGCCCGGTGTCAGGCGTGACTATTTCCGTCTCAGGGCTGATGCCAGCCGCCAGCTGATACGGCATGGAATTGAGGAGGAGCTGAGAATGGTGCGGTGCCTGGCAGAACACGGACTAAAACTCCTTGCAGATAAAGCGCCGGCAGTGAGAAAACACCTTCAAGAAATGAAAAGTTTGTATTCTTTCCTGGAGCGCAAGTTCCCTGCCCTGCTCAGACAGTGGGAACAAAAACATAAGCGGGAAACTTCAGTCTCACCGCTATCTTAATAATATGGAGGCATGAAAAACGATGAAAAGACCGGGAATTGTGATTACAGCTGTTCTGGTGATGGCACTGGTTCTCATTGGCATCACCGGCTGCCTGGGACAGGCAGAGCAAACTGAACAGCAACTTATACCGGTGAAGCGTGGTGATTTGACCGTAGCCGTAGACAGCAATGGTTATATTGAGATTTCCCATGACGCTAACTTGAGCTTCGGCGTCAGCGGCAGGATTGAAAAGATATTCGTGAAAGAAAATGATGCGGTCAAACAGGGACAGACTCTCGCCAAGCTGGATACGGGCGCTTTAGAACTGGCGGTCAGCCAGGCAGAGGCATCACTGGTTCAAGCCCGGCTGACCAGCGCGAGCTATGAATATGAATTGAGCGTGACGAAGGACAAAAAGGCAAAGCTGGAACTGGCGCTATTGAATGCCCAAATCAATTTGCGCACCGCTCAATATAACCTAGACAAAGCTAAGGACGTTTACCGCTGGCCTGAGGTGGAGAAGGCACAAGCAGATTTAGATAAAGCGCAGACATTTTTGCAATATGCCCTGGACGGTCTGGCGGCGGCAAGCACTCCAGCGCAGGTGGAGATGTGGACGCGCACGGTAGCCAATGCGCAAGCCAATTACGCCGCGGCTGAAGCCAAGCTCAAAGCCCAGCTTGCCGGATATGACACGGAAGAAGTAGCCATCAAGAAGATGCAGGTGGAGGCGGCAGAGAAATCAGTGGCAGATGCCTTGAGAAACCTAGACAAG
This sequence comes from Dehalococcoidales bacterium, assembly GCA_034434915.1. Lineage (GTDB taxonomy): Bacteria > Chloroflexota > Dehalococcoidia > Dehalococcoidales > RBG-16-60-22 > DAOTYE01. Next base: position 23,934 of record DAOTYE010000015.1, on the reverse strand, counting down.
CTAAATGAAGAGATTGCCCTAAGGGAACTGCAGGTGCAGGCGGGTAAAGGGTCAGTCAAGCTTGCTGAGCAATCGCTTGCCGAGGCGCAGAGGAACCTGGCTCACGCCGTCATCACCGCACCGTTTGACGGAGTTATCAGCAGGGTCAGAGCTGAAGAAGGGGACACCATTACGCCAACGATGCCTATCTTCCATCTCGTTGACCTGAGCCAGATGGAGCTTAACGTTGAGCTTGATGAGATAGACATAGCTGAGGTTATGCCGGGTCAGGAAGCGGTCATCACGCTGGATGCCCTCCCGAAGAAGGAATTCAAAGGCACAGTAACGGCTATTTACCCCCTGCCCAATGTGGTGGGGGGTGTGGTGATGTATAAAGTGAAGATAAACTTCACTAACCCCGCTGACTCCGGCATTAGAGCCGGCATGAGCGCTTCTGCTGACATCATCGTCAGCAGGAAAAGTAACATCCTCCTCGTGCCGAGTCGCGCCATTGACGAGGATGCAGAAGGTAAAAGCTGGGTCAAGGTAATGGCTTCCGGTAGGATAGAGACGAGGGAAGTGGTCACCGGCCTCAGCGATGAGTTTCAGACAGAGATTGTGAGCGGGCTGTCTGAGGGTGACACAGTGGTCATTGAAGTCCGCACCAGACCGGCACCCGGCGGAGCCTTCAGGAGATAGAGCCATGATTGAGCTGGATAACATCACTAAAATCTACCGCATGGGGAAAGTGGAGGTCCCTGCGCTCAGAGGAATCACGCTCACCATCCGGCAGGGTGAAATGGTGGCACTCATCGGCGCGTCAGGTTCAGGCAAATCAACCCTGATGAACATCCTGGGCTTCCTGGACAAGCCCACCGTCGGAAAGTACCTGCTTGAAGGGACTGACGTGAGCAAGCTAAGCGATAATAAGCTGGCAGAAATGCGGAACAAAAAAATAGGTTTTGTCTTCCAGAGTTACAATCTTCTGCCCCGCGTCAATGCCATCGCCAATGTAGAACTGCCCCTGGTGTACAGCGGTACCCTGACCCAGAGACGGAAGAGATGCCTTGAAGCCCTGGAAAGAGTAGGGCTGGGTGCCAGAGCCCACCACAAACCTACGGAGATGTCCGGTGGCGAGCAACAGCGCGTCGCCATCGCCAGGGCGCTGGTGAATAATCCCGCCCTAATCCTGGCGGATGAGCCCACCGGAAATCTGGATAGCGTCTCATCACAGGAGATTATTTCCATCTTCTGCCGGCTGAATCAGGAGGGGATAACCATTGTGCTGGTGACACATGAAATGGATATCGCCAACCAGGCTAAGCGCATCATCCGCCTGCGAGATGGCAGAGTTGTGAGCGATGAGATAGTCAAGAGAGATGAAAAAGCCATCTGCGAACGACTGGAGAAGGAAAATGAGCAGAGCGCCAGAGGAAAAGGGGTCCAGCCGTGAAGTTTCTTGACTCAATAGTCATCGCCATCAGGTCACTTTTTGCCAATAAACTGCGCTCATCGCTCACCATGCTTGGCATCATTATTGGTGTGGGAGCAGTGATTGCGCTGATGTCAGTGGGTAGAGGTGCTCAGGCTTCTATTACCGCCTCAATGCAGGAGCTGGGAACTAATATCCTTTTCGTCCAACCTCATAATCCTGATGCTCCAGGCTTGGCCGGGTTGTCGCCCAGCTATGCTAATCCTACGATGACCATGGATGACGTGAAAGCGATTGCAGATATCCGCTGGGTAACAGCCACGGCGCCAACCAATGAGAACTTTGCGGAGGTGACTTACGGTGATGAAAGCAAAGTTGCGGTCATTGAGGGTAGTACGCCTGACTTCCAGGCGCTAATGAACTATAAACTCGCTGAAGGACAGTTTATCACTGACCGTCATGTGGCTTCACGGGATACGGTGCTGGTGCTTGGCAATAAGGTGGCGCAAGACATCTTCGGTGGGGTTAGCCCTATTGGAAAGAAGGTAAAGCTAAAAGGGAAAGAATTTACGGTTATCGGTGTCCTGGCGCCAAAAGGTGGTGCCATTATGGGCATCAGCATGGATGATATCATCGTAGTACCTATCACCACCTTTCAAAGCAAGCTGTTCGCCTCAAAAACTGCCACCGGTGAGGACGCCGTCCAGTCTATTGTCGTCCAGGTGGCAGATGCCAGCCTAATTGAAGATACCAGAGCTGAGATAGAGAAGATTTTGCGGAAACGCCACCGCATCAAGGAGGGTGAAAAGAACGACTTTTCTATAATGACTCAGGAACAGGCTCTGGGCATCATGGAGCAGGTTACCGGTGTCTTTACCATAGTACTCGGCGCCATCGCCAGCATTTCGCTCGTTGTGGGCGGCATTGGCATCATGAACATCATGCTGGTCTCCGTGACGGAACGCACTCGGGAGATAGGTATCCGCAAAGCGGTGGGCGCAAAACGACGCGACATCCTGATGCAGTTTTTGTTTGAAGCGGCGACGTTAAGTCTTGTCGGTGGGGGGATAGGCATTGCTGGAGGCTGGCTGTTGTCCCTGTTAATATCACAGATTGATGTGGGCGGCATGAAGCTTGCCGCGGCGGTGTCACCAGATATCGTTATCCTTGCCGTTTCGGTGTCAATATTCATCGGGCTCGCCTCAGGCATTTACCCGGCGATGAGAGCCGCCCGCCTTAACCCCATTGACGCCCTGCGCTATGAGTGATAAAAATAGTGGAGTAGCTAAATAGGGTACAGGAGGCGTGTATGAACTGGCTTGACATCATCATCATCGTCCTGATTGCCGTGTCCACCTTCAGCGGGCTGAAAATGGGGCTGATTAAAGAAGTGCTGACACTAGCCGGGCTGATTATTGGCGTCATCCTGGCGGGACGTTTTTATGCCGCCCTGGCGCCACAGCTCAGCTTTATCTCACAGACCAGTATCGCGAAGGTTGCCGCCTTCGCCATCATCCTCATCGGGGTGATGGTGATTGCCGGCGTGGCGGCAGGGGTGCTGAAATGGCTCACCTCCGCGGTGATGCTGGGCTGGGTTGACCGTCTGGGCGGTGCCGCCCTCGGTTTCATCATGGGAGCCCTGTTTTGCAGTGCCCTGCTCGCCCTGTGGGTCAAATTCCTTGGAGCGAAAGGACCGATAGCTGATTCTGCCCTAGCACTGCTTCTGCTGGACAAATTGCCGATGGTGCTGGCGCTCCTGCCAAAGGAGTTTGACTCAGTACGTTCTTTTTTCCGCTAGGATGAGCTTATACTTTAGGCGTCTCGCCGGGATGGAGTTTCTTCCATTTCTCCAGCAATTGCTCTTTGGTCTCTTTGTGTGCCGGGTCAGGGACGCAGGCGTCAACCGGACATACGGCGGCACAGCGTGATGAGTCAAATGAACCCACACACTCAGTGCATTTTGCCGGGTCAATGACATAAGTGGTTTGCCCTTCGCTGATAGCCTTGTTCGGACATTCTGGTTCGCAGGCGCCACAGCTGATGCATTCTTCAGTGATTTTGTATGCCATAATTCTTCCTCCTTGACCTATTGCTTACCGTATTGACTTAGTCGTGCGGGGCCGCGTGCCGCATTTTTTCTTCAATGCTCTGGCTACGTGGGATGGCACAAGACAATCAATGTCACCATTCAAACAGGCGACCTCTTTCACCAGGCTGGAGCTTAAGAACTGGAACTCCTGGCTTGCCATGAGGCAGACCAGGTCAATTTCCGGTGCCAGCTTGCGGTTCATCATCGCCATCTCAAACTCTTTCTCAAAGTCAGAAATCATCCTGAGCCCCCGGATGAGGACCTTTGCTTTCATCTTTTTGGCAAAGTCAACAGTCAAGCCATCAAAGCTGTGTACCGTCACATTTGGCAGGTGGGAGACCGCTTTTTGTGCCAGCTCCATCCGCTCCTCAGTGGTGAAAAAGATATTTTTGTCAGGCTTTTCATAGACGCCGACAATGACTTTGTCAAATATCTGGGCGGCACGGCTGATTATTTCAAGATGCCCGTTAGTGATGGGGTCAAACGTCCCGGGATAAACCGCTATGGTCAAGAGGCAACCTCCTTCCGGTAAATGGCGATGGTGCTGTCCCCATGACGGTGTTCTTTAACCATTTTTAATGTAGCATATAATGGCTCTAAAGCAAAGCGTGAAGAGTGCGTCACGATAACCACAGTCCGGTTCCCCACCAGCTTTGATTCCGCCAGCTGGGTGATGGTGGCACCAATGGTGGTATCTGCATATGGTGGGTCAATAAGAATAATGCTGTATTCCCTATCCAAGAAGGAAAGTGCTTTAGCCACCGGACAGCAGTAAACATGTGCCCGGTCTTTAAGCCCGGTTTTTTCCAGGTTCTCTTTGATAACAGCGCAGCAACGCGGCGCGCGCTCCACGAAGTCCACCCAGCCCGCCCCGCGGCTCAAAGCCTCAATACCAAGGGCGCCGCTACCGGAGAAAAGGTCTAAAACCAGCTTCCAGTCATCAGTCATGCTTTCCAGAATGGAAAAGATGGCGCCGCGGACAAGGTCTGTTGCCGGGCGAGTGCGTGGAGTTCTCGGGGCTTTCAAATGATGTCCTTTAGCACTCCCGGCAATAACCCTCATCATGACACTGCGTCCTCACAGGATTGAAAAGTCAAGCACACACGTAATAGGATAGCCAGCATCGCTGAAATTGTCAAACGCAAGGCATAAAAAGGCTGCGGATCATCCCCCGCAGCCTCGGTTGTTTTTACTCTTTAAATCCAGCCAAGTACTGTTTTCGCTCAGCTATTGCTCGCTCGGGACAGGTGGTTGCGGGCAGTTTGCCGCCGCGGTGTGAGCTGATTTTGCGGCCGGCTGTACCACCGCCTGGCGCCGCTGATTGAACAGCGGGCGGCGGAAGAAGGACGGTATATCCAGCTCTTCTTCATTCTTCAATCCTTTGAGCATTTTCACCGTTTCATCTTCTTTCCCGGTTTCGGTGAGCCCCATTCTGGTGGTGAAGCCGGTGGCAATGAGAGTGATTCTGACATCGTTGCCCAGGCTCGGGTCAAACGCCACGCCGAAGATGATGTTAGCCTCCGGGTCAACGGCTTCCCTGATGACCTCAGCCGCTTCATTAACCTCAAATAAGGTCAGGCTGTTATCACCAATGACATTGAAAAGGACCGCCTTTGAACCGGCGATGGAAACATCCAGCAGAGGGCTGGCGAGCGCCTTCTTTGCCGCGTCCACTGCCCGGTTCTGACCGGAGCCAACACCGATTGACATCCATGCCGGACCGGCGTCCTTCATGATTGCTTTGACGTCAGCGAAGTCCAGGTTAATAAGTCCGGGGACAGTGATGACCTCAGATATTGCCTGGACGCCGTGACGGAGGACGTCATCCGCCATCTTGAAGGCGCTGTCCACCGTCGTCTTCTGGTCACAGAGGTCAAGCAATCTGTCATTGGGAATGATGATGAGAGTATCAACCTTGCCCAGCAAATTGGCGATGCCTTCTTTGGCGACGCGGTCACGGTGAGTTCCTTCAAAGCTGAAGGGTCTGGTGACCACGCCGATGGTCAGGGCACCGCTCTGCTTGGCAATCTCCGCAACAACCGGTGCCGAGCCGGTGCCGGTGCCGCCACCCATGCCTGCGGTGACGAACACCATGTCTGCTCCGGCGACGACTTCTCTGATTTCATCCCGGCTTTCTTCAGCTGCTTTCTGTCCCAGGTGATGGTCCCCGCCGACTCCCAGACCCCTGGTCAGCTTCTCCCCGAGCTGGATGCGTATGGGGGCTTCAGTAATTGCCAGCGCCTGCGCGTCCGTGTTCATGGCAATGAACTCCACGCCCTGAATTTCTTCACGGACCATGCGGCTGACGGCATTGCACCCGCCACCCCCACACCCGATTACTTTTATTTTGGCTGGATTGGTTACAAACGTTGTCTTTGCCATCTCCCTCCTCCTTTTTGGCAAATTTATCAACCTACTGTTTTACCAGCGGAACAGCCGGGCAAACCGGGAGGCGAGGTTCCTTATCTTGGAGCCGAACCCCGGGGTCTCCCAGTTCTTTCCATTACCGGCGTTCTTGGCACCCCAGAGTAACATGCCCACACCCGTGGCGTATGCCGGGTCACACAAGGTATCAGCAATGCCATAGATATTCATCGGGGCGCCCACTCTCACCGGTATGCCCAGAATCTCTCTTCCAAGAGCATCAATGCCGGCTAAGTTAGAGCTACCTCCGGTGAGCACAAGACCTGCTGGTACCAGCTTGCGGTATTCGGCGTTGGGCAGTTCCAGAACGATAAGCTTCAGCAGTTCTTCCACACGCGCCCGGATAATATCACACAGGTCCTGATAAGACACTCCGTGACCGTCCTGTGACATGGCGGTGGTGGTCTCCTGCTTGCTCTCATAAACTGGCATGACACTGCCGTACTTCTTCTTCATTTCTTCCGCAACATCAAAGGGCAGACCCAAGCCGATGGAGATATCCCTGGTGAACTGGTAACCAGCCACCGGAATGACCGCCGTATGCCAGATGCTGCCATCCTTGAAGACGGCGATATCAGTGGTGCCACCGCCGATATCCGCGACGATGACGCCACTCTCTTTTTCATCCTCAGACAGCACCGCTTCTGCGCTGGCGATTGGCTCCAGGACAAGCTCATCAACATCAATGCCAACGCCGCGAACGCATTTTACCAGGTTCTGAATGGATGTCACCGCCGCGGTGATGACATGGGTCTCCACATCAAGGCGGAAACCATGCATGCCCACGGGGTTTTTTACGCCGGGCTGCCCATCCACAGCATAGGCACGCGGAATAACGTGGAGCAATCTCCGGTCATTGGGCACTTTTACGCTTTGAGCTGAGGCAAGCACTCTTTTCAAGTCATCTGACCTCACCAGACGGTCACTGCGGGTAATGGCGACGACACCGCGGTTGTTCATAGAGGAAATGTGCCGCCCGGTGACGCCGACATAGGCAGACTCAATTTTATAATTGCTCGCCTGCTCTGCCTTCTTTACTGACTGGCGGATGGACTCTTTGGCATCATTGATGTTCACCACCATCCCTTTGTGCAAGCCTATTGACGGCACATGACCCATGCCGATGATACGCATGCCGGTACCTTCGCCCACTTCAGCGATGATAGTGCATACCTTCGTAGTACCAACATCAATAGACGTGATAATTCTTTTTTTCATCTAACCCTCCTCATTATCGCTATGATGCTGACCTATCTTTATTTTTCATTATCACATGCCAGGACCTCCTTTTCCGCCGTTACCCGCTCTTCCCAATTTCTTTTTTATGATGCGGCAAATACCATTTTTAATTTCTGAAGCAATAGCGGCTTCTTCCAGGCTATCGCTTTTGTTTCAGACAGAATACTGGTCACGGCATCGCTTTCATAACAGTCTTCCGGCACCACGATGCGTTCAGCTACCCTCATCCTGGCACTGCGACTGCGCGGATTTGATGCCACTTCCGCCTCTGATGGCGTTACTATCTTTCTGGTAAGCAACCTTAATCTGGCTTTATGTCCACAGACACAGGCTGGTATCTCCGGTGGGCAGAGACAGTCACGCGCTTCTCTCTGCATGAATTGCTTGACAATGCGGTCTTCAAGAGAATGGTAGCTAATGACCACCAGCCGCCCTTCATAGCCCAGAAGGTCAAGTGCCTGTTTCAATGCCGCTTCCAGGTTCTCCAGCTCACGGTTCACCGCAATGCGCAACGCCTGGAAAGTCTTGGTGGCAGGGTGGATTTTGCCTTTTCTGCCGCCGACCGCCTGCTCAATAATCTGAGCCAGATGAAGAGTTGAGCGAATGGGGCGTGCCTTCACGATATAGCGGGCAATCTGGCGGCTGAAAGGCTCCTCCCCGTATCTCCTGATGAGATAAGAGAGCCTCTCTTCAGACCAGCGATTTATGATTTCCTCTGCGGTCAGTTCCGTTCTGGGGCTGAACCGCATGTCAAGTGGTGCGTCCGTCTGGAAACTGAAGCCGCGGCTCTCATCGCTCAGCTGTAGCGAGGATAGCCCCAGGTCAAAAAGGATGCCATGCACCGGGAAAAAATCAAACTTAATGCAGATAGCCTGCAAATTGGCAAAATTATCGTTGACAAGGAGGACAGACTCCTCATAATTTTTGAGCGTGGCACGGGCAACTTTTATCGCCTGCGGGTCAGCATCAATGCCCAGTAGCTGTCCGCCGGGTGAGCTGTGCTCCAGAATAGCCAGAGCATGTCCACCGCCACCCACCGTACAGTCTATATAACGCCCACCGGGCTGAACCCCCAGCGCCCTGATTGTCTCTTGAAGCAAAACAGGGATATGGCGCGAGACCTCAGCATCGGAGCCCATTTAACGCCTCTCCAAGCTTTCAATTATCTGCCAAGCCTGCTCCTGGCTGGCAGCTTTTTCCGCTTCCCAGAGCTCCTTATTCCAGATTTCAAGATAGGTGTTTGCGCCAGCGATGACGACATCCTCACCGATTTCAGCAAACTCTCTAAGCGGTGCCGGCAGGGCAATTCTCCCCTGCGCATCAACGAAGAGGTTAAAAGCAGTGGCAAATATGGCGCGGTTCAGCTTTCTTATCTTGTGGGTGGGGGTGACTGAACCGCCGGTGAGCGCATTCGCCAGCTTTTTCCATTCTGAGAGGGTATAAGCATTAATACACTTTTCCTGCCCCGGGAAAAGAACCACGCCCTCTTTCAACTCCTTGCGGAACCGGGGCGGGATAGTTACCCTGCCTTTCTCATCAATCTTGTAAACAAACTCACCGTAAAACAAATATTACCCTTTTCCCCCACTATTTACCACTTTTCCCCATTTTATATCACGCAATCCCCTGTTTGTCAATACCTTCAGGCTTATTTTTAGAAAAATATTTAGTCATGGTATCAGTGGCACCCTGTCCCTCATCCAATTTGGCTGGATACAGCAATTTGTGGTAAAATAAATGCTGTTTGTCTTCAAGGCATTCTTATGATAATCACTGTGGGCATACTCACCATAAGCGACAAAGGCTGGCGCGGCGAGCGCGCTGATGAAAGCGGCAAAGCCGTCAGGGAGCTCATCTCCCGCCTGGATAGCCGCGTGGAGCGCTATGAAATCGTTCCAGACGAGATGGATATCATCAGCCGCAAACTTAAAGAGTGGGCGGATGAAGGGACTATTGACGTCATCATAACTACCGGGGGCACCGGGCTGAGCCAGCGTGATGTGACGCCGGAAGCCACACTAGCCATCCTTGACAAGGTCGTGCCCGGCATCGCAGAGGCGATGCGCGCCCGAACGCTTGAAAAAACGCCCATGGCGATGCTGAGCCGTGCCACCGCAGGTCTCAGGAAAAAGTGCCTGATTATCAATCTGCCGGGCAGTCCTAAGGCAGTGCGGGAATGTCTGGAAGTAGCCCTGCCGGCGATTAGCCACGCCGTGGAAATCATCAAGGGCGTGGTTACGGAGCACGCTATCAAGTCATAGGGAAGCGGCGATGCACATTGATGTCTTAACGATATTCCCCCAGATGTTTGAAATTATGTCAAGCCTGAGCATTCTCAAGCGAGCGATTGATAAGGGACTGGTCAGCCTCCGCCTGCACAACATACGGGACTTCACCCATGACAGGCATAAGACAGTTGATGATTACCCTTACGGTGGTGGTCCGGGTATGGTCATGAAACCGGAGCCTATTTTTGAGACGGTAGAGGCAATACAGGCTGAGATGACCCAGGAAGAACGTGATAAAACTCCGGTTATCCTTCTTTCCCCACAGGGACGCCTTTTCACACAGCAGGTGGCGCAGGAGATGGCTCACCATAAACGTCTCATTCTAATCTGCGGGCACTATGAAGGGGTTGACGAGCGGGTGAGAGAGCACCTTGCCACGGAAGAAATCAGCATCGGTGATTACGTGCTGACCGGGGGTGAACTGCCGGCGATGGTGGTTATTGATGCCGTCACCAGGTTGATACCGGGCGTCCTCGGCTCAGAGGAATCACCGCGTGATGAATCACACAGCGGCGGACTGCTGGAATATCCCCAGTACACCCGCCCTCCGGTGTATCGCGGCTGGGCGGTGCCAGAGGTGCTTCTTTCCGGCAACCATGGAGAGATTGCCCGGTGGCGCCGGGAACAGGCGATACGCCGTACCAAAGAACGCCGGCCGGAACTCCTGGCGCAAAAACAGCTGAGCGCGGATGAAAAGAAGGCGCTAGAGCGGCTATTAAATACGACCAAATAATCATGCGTGGCTAGAACAAGGAGTAAATTGAAATGAACATCCAGTCTCTCATTGAAATCAAAAAGAACAAGAAAATTCCGCAAATAGCTCCCGGTGACACCGTCAGGGTGAGCGCCAAGGTTATTGAAAGCGGCAAGGAGCGTATCCAGCCATTCCAGGGCGTGGTCATTAGAATCAAGCAGACCAAAAGCGGCGGCAGTTTCACCGTCAGACGCATCGCCTATGGTGTGGGTGTAGAACGCACCTTCCCCTTTAACTCACCGCTCGTGGACAGGGTGGAAGTCTTGCGCCATGGCAAGGTGAGGAGGGCAAAGCTCTACTATCTGCGGGGACGCAGTGGTAAGGCAGCACGGCTCAAGGAAAAGAGGCTTGCCAGAATAGGCTTACAGCCATCAGCGGAGGAGGTGGCGCAGGCAGAGGCAGAAGCCGCCCGGGAAAAGGAATCCCTGCCTGAAGCTCCGCCAGAGAACACGCAGGCGGAAGCCACCAGAGCTGAGGCACCCAAGCCTGAAGCGCCGCAAGCAGAACCGGCACCGCTGAAAAAGACAGAAGCTGAAGCCACTAAATCCGGTGAATCACCCAAGTCAGAGTCAGCTAAAGCTGAAGCCCCAAAAGCTGAGCCGGCTAGAGCAGAAAAACAGCCAAAAGAGGAAAAATAGCACCAACTTTCTGGCGCTGGGCACATGACAGGAGCCGGAGAAGGCTATTGCCCGGAGTAACATGATGAGATACGCCGAAGTCAGCGTAAACTCGCCTGTCGCCCGGCGCCGGACATTCAGCTATTCCATTCCAGATAACCTATCGGTCTCCACCGGACAGGCAGTCCTGGTCCCCTTTGGTGAAAGGGTCCTGCAGGGCATCGTCATCGCCCTAAGCTCCACGCCTGCGGTAGCCGAAACAAGAGACATCCTCAGCACCATTGAGCCAGAGCCAGTTTTATCGTTAACACAAATCAAGCTGGCACAGTGGATAAGCGAATACTACCTCTCTCCGCTTTTTGACGCCATGGCGCTTTTCCTGCCGCCCGGCTTTGCGCGGAACACCCTCACATTTCTCTCGCTGGCGCCAGACTATGAACGCCATGACCTGTCTTCACTTTCTCCGGAACTGAAGCAGGCTACTGACATCGTGAGGAAAAAGGAAAGGATTAATTTCAAAGAAATTGAGCGGAATCTGGGCAAAGAAAAGGCGCAGAAAGTGGTGGCGCAACTTGTCAGGTGTGGGATTCTCTCCCGCCAGTATGAGCTTGAGCCGGTCAAAATCAAGCCCAAGAGAGTACCGTACCTGACACTGACTGTCAACCCGGAACAAGCCAGGACGCTGGTGACAGCAAAAGGGGTCAAATCCCGCAAGCAGGCTTCCCTGCTCCTGTTCCTCGCCGAGCAAGCCGGGGCTGTGCCGTGGAAAGAGGCAAAAGAAAAGGCTGGCATTGACCGCGCTACTGCCAACGCCCTCGCTGAGCAAGGTTTGATTAGGTTCACAGAGGTTGAAGTAACGCGGGAGCCGATTTCTTATAAAACCATCTCTGCCACCCCACCTTTGAAGCTCACGCCGGCACAGGAGACTGCCTTCACCGCCATACGTGACGCTCTTCACCAAAGGAAATTTGGAGTTTTCTTGCTTCACGGGGTTACCGGCAGTGGCAAAACTGAAATTTACCTGCAGGCGCTGTCCGAGGCAGTGAAGATAGGCAGAAAAGGAATTATGCTGGTGCCAGAAATAGCCCTCACGCCGCAGACGATAGAGCGGTTTGCCGCCCGCTTCCCGCGGCGGGTAGCGGTGCTCCACAGCAAGCTCACTCCCGGCGAGCAATTTGACGAGTGGCGCCGCATTAAAAATGGGGAGTTTGACGTGGTGATTGGCCCGCGCAGTGCCATCTTTGCGCCACAGCCGGACCTTGGACTCATCGTGATAGATGAGGAACATGAGTGGACCTACAAGCAAGACGATAAGTCGCCCCGCTACCATGCTCGGGATGTCGCCCTCAGGCTGGCGGAGCTGATTGGCGCAGTAGTGGTTCTGGGGAGCGCCACACCTGATGTTACCACCTATTACCATGCTCAGACCGGAGATTTCCACCTGCTTCATCTGCCGGAGCGCGTGGTTCCCTCTGCCGGTGCCGCTTTGCCGGAAGTCAGCATCATTGACATGAGGGAGGAACTCAAAGCCGGGAACCGCAGCGTGTTCAGTCGCCCTCTTGCCGAAGCAATCTCACGAGCGCTGGCGCAAAAAGAGCAGGTGATTCTCTTCCTCAACCGGCGGGGAGGGGCGACATTTGTGCAATGCCGCCACTGCGGGTTCGTCATGCGCTGTAAACGCTGTGATGTGCCACTGACCTATCATCCTGCAGAAGACAGGCTCATCTGCCACCTGTGCAATTACAAAGCGTCTGTGCCTGAGATGTGCCCACGCTGTATGAGCCGCCAGATAAAATTCCTGGGCACGGGCACTCAAAAGCTGGAAGAGGAAGTGCGTGCCGCTTTTCCCCGTGCCAGGCTCCTGCGCTGGGACAGTGATGTTACCCGGAGCCGTGAGTCTCATGAAGCCATCCTGAGCAAGTTCCGCGCCCATGAAGCAAATATACTCATCGGCACACAGATGGTGGCAAAAGGGCTTGATATCCCTGCGGTAACTCTGGTGGGCGTCATCAACGCCGATACCAGCCTGAACTTGCCTGATTTCCGCGCCGGGGAACGCACCTTTCAGCTCCTCAGCCAGGTGGCGGGCAGAGCAGGGCGGGGCGTTTCAGGCGGGCAGGTCATCATCCAGACATTTTCTGCGGAGCACTATGCCATACAGGCGGCAGGGCGGCATGACTATCAAACATTTTATGAAAAGGAAATTGAGTACCGGCGGCAGTTCCGCAACCCGCCGTTTTCCCAGCTTGCGTTACTGACCTACACTCATACCAATGAAGCCCGCTGTCAGCGAGAAGCGGAGCGCATGAAACAGGTGCTCATCACAGAGAGTGAGGCAAAAGGAATTGCCGACCTGACGTTCATTGGTCCGGCACCGGCTTTTATCTCGCGCCTCCGGGGCAGGTTCCGCTGGCAGCTTATCCTGCGCGGCAGTAACCTTTCCGCCTTCCTCGCCCCCATTGCCTTCCCACAGGGATGGACGGCGGATATTGACCCCGTGAGCTTACTTTAGTAAACTGAAACGATACGTTCTCTTTAAAGAAACCTATGGCAGTCTTGCAGATTCATAGCTATCCGGCGCCGGTGCTGAAACAGAAAGCAAAGCGAGTTACCATCATTGACCGCTCCATTAAGAAGCTCATCAGCGATATGATTGAAACCCTGCACGCGGTGCCGGGCAGGGTGGGACTAGCCGCACCTCAGGTGGGCGTATCTCTGCGGGTGATAGTCATCGGTCTTCCAGAGCAAGATGACATCGTATTGATAAACCCGGAAATAGTGAAACGGAAAGGAGAACGTATTGTGGAAGAAGGGTGTCTCAGCCTGCCGGGCTACTTTGCCCAAATCACGCGCTCAGAAGCAGTTACCGTAAAAGGTCTGGACGCTGACGGAAAAGAGGTCAGGATTAAAGCTGATGGACTGCTGGCACAGGCGCTGGAGCATGAGATTGACCATCTCAATGGCACCCTCTACTTTGAGCACCTGAAGAACATGGCTGAACTACAGAAAGTCCAGCCAAAAGAAACCAGCGGTACTGATGGAACGCCGCCAGACGCTGGCGATGATTGAGGTCAAGCCGTCAGACTGCGCACAATGTGGCGGTAGCGTTCAATTAAAGAGTCATCTGGCTGAGAATCCGCGCCGGGCTTTTCATTGTCAAGATAGAAGAGGTCATCCAGTTTATAGTCAGGGAACGCCTTCTTGGCGCCGATGATGAACTTCTGATTGATACCGCGCGTGCCCATGCGCACCCGGTAAAGCTGACTGAGAGACAAATCCATAGCTTCAGCAAGCTCTGTTAGACTGCCGTACTTTTTGCTATATAACTCAAAAATCCTCGTTTTAATAACCACCGCGGTAATTAGCCTTTTGTCACCTATTATCGCATAATAGACCTTTTTGTCAATTTGTATGGAATTATCAAATAGCGTCCCTGCTTGTTTATTACTATAAGAAGGAAATTCGCCATCTGTCAAGTTGCGTTCACGTATTAGGAATAAAGTATTGGAGAAACTTAAGTCATAGGAAATTAGTACTACTAGGCAGTTGACAGCAAGGTAAAAGAGCCTTAGAATACATCATCTTGGGTTAGACTGAGAAATCTGAACGTCATATGCAGACAAGCTGGCAGCCTAAGCCGGGCGACCGGGTTTTCCGCCCCCGGCGTGTCAGACAATTCCGTTTAAGAAGAGTGCTGGGTATCACCGCCCTTTTCAGCGCCGGCTATGGCAATGTGGGCAGTTCTATCTATTATGCGCTGGGAGTGGTAGCTTTCGTGGCACTGGGGGCGACGCCTGTTGCGCTTGCGGTTGCCGGCATCATCTTTATTTTTAATTCGCTCACCTACGCTGAAGGCGGTTCAACTGTCCCGGAATCCGGTGGTTCCGCCGCATTTGCCCGTTATGCGTTTAACGACCTCTGCGGCTTCATCTCAGGATGGGCGCTTATCCTGAGCTATATTGCCACTATCGCCATCTCCGCCTATACCATTCCACCTTACTTGAGCTATTTCTGGCCTGCGCTGGCAAATCCGACCATCGGCACCAGTTTCTCCATGGGCATTGTATTCATCCTGATGCTTGTCAATATCATAGGAGTAAAAGAATCTGCCAAACTGAACGGTCTTCTTATTGCCTTCGGCATCGGCACTCAGCTTCTTCTCGTCATTCTGGGCGCAGTTCTCATCCTGACACCAAATCTGAGGAGCCTGGTCTGGAACATGTTTGGCCCTGGCAACTGGCCCCCCACCACCAGCCTCATCTATGGCATCGCCATTGCCTCGCTCTGTTTCACAGGCGTGGAGACCATCGCCCAGCTGGCAGAGGAGACCCGCCATCCGGAAAAGAGGATACCCCAGGCTTATGCCCTGCTCATCGTGGCAGTCTTTACGCTTTTTATCGGCATATCCGTTATTGCCCTGGCGGCAATGACCCCGCAGGTGCTGGGCGACCCCGTCAATGGCTGGGCACGCGACCCTGTGGCTGGAGTCGCCGCAAGCCTGCCCTACCCGTGGTTACGGGCCGTCTTCATTCCGCTGGTAGCGGTGGCGGCATCTATTATCTTGTTTGGCGCTACCAACGCAGGTGTACTTGGGAGCTCTCGCCTTACGTTCAATCTCGCCTCCCGGCGCCAGTTCCCGGCAGCGCTCAACCGCGTCCACCCAAAGTTCCGCACACCATACATTGCCATCATCACCTTTTCTTTACTGGCGATTATTATGTTAATCCCTGGTTTCTACAGCACGAGATTCTTCGTTGACCTAGGCGCAATCTATGTCTTCGGTTCACTTGCCACTTTTGCCATGGCTCACGCCTCAATCCTGAAATTGAGGATTAAACGACCTGAAATGCACCGGCCTTTCAAACTCGGCTGGAATATCACCTGGAAACAACGCCGTTTGCCCATCACCGCTATCGCGGGCTTCCTGGCGACCACGGCAGTATGGCTCATCGTCATCGTGACCACGCCGCTGAGCGGCTGGGCTGGTGGCATCTGGATAGCGGGGGGAGTCCTAATCTACTGTCTCTACCGGCGGAAAGCACATCTCCCACTTACTCATACGCCAGCACCGGAGCCAGACAAGCCTGAAAAATGAAGACCGGGCGGAAAAGGTATTGTAGATTTTCTAAAAGAGGACTATAATAGCCTCTGTTGTAAAGGTAAGGTAGATGGAATTCCGCACGATTCTTATTCCGGTGGCAGGGACTGAAACTGATGATGAAGCGACCAGACTTGCCTGCCGGCTGGCAAGGAAAGACAAAAGCAAAATCTGGGCGGTCTATGTCATCACCATAAAGCGCACTCTGCCGCTGGAGGCAGAACTGCAATCTGAAATGCAAAAAGCGGAACAAATCCTGGACCACATTGAGACCATTGCGGAAGAGCAGGATTATGAAATTGAAACTGACATAGTTCAGGCGCGTGACGCGGGTCCCGCTATCATTGATGAGGCTGTTGAGAGGAAGGTTGACCTGATTCTCATCGGAGTAAAACAGAAGCGCCGTTTCGGGCAGTTCAGTCTGGGGAATATCGCGCCATACGTACTGAAAAATGCCCCCTGTCCCGTGATATTGTACCAGGAATTATAAGAGCCAGAGATGAGAGTAATCATTATTGGCTGTGGCAGAGTGGGCGCACAGCTGGCTGAGCTTCTGGATAAGGATGGGCATACGGTTACCATCCTGGACATAGATGCCAACAGCTTCCGCAGATTGTCCTCAGAGTTCAAAGGCACTGCGCTGGTGGGTAACGGCATAGACCAGAGGGCGCTGGTGCGCGCCGGCATTGAGCAGGCGGATGTGCTGGTCGCCGTGACCCAGGGAGATAACCGCAATGTCATGGCGGCACAGATTGCCAAACACATTTACAATGTCCCCAGGGTCATCTGCCGGATATATGACCCACTGCGCGAGGAACTTTATCAGATGCTGGGACTGGAAGCCTTCAGCCCGACAACCATCTTTGCCCGGTTAATACGGGACAAAATAGAGGGTAAAGAGGAGAAAAGAAGCGGCTAAAGATGTACATTATTATTGTCGGTGGCGGCAGAGTGGGCTATCACCTTGCCAGCGCTCTGCTTGAAGAAGGACATGAAGTGCTCATCATTGAGAAGAACGCCTCATATTGCGATATCATCAATGAGGAGCTGGGCAGTATATGCTATCATGGTGACGGCTGTGAGGCGGCAACGCTGACTGAAGTGGGCACCAATAGAGCGGACATGCTGGTTGCCGTGACCGGTGATGACGAGGACAACCTTGTCGCCTGCCAGATTGCTAAAGCCAAATTCAAGGTGCCGCGGGTCATCGCACGCATCCGCAACCCGCAGAACAAGCTCCTCTTTGAAAAGCTGGGGATAGATGTCCCGCTCAGTGCCACAGAACTCATCCTTGAAGCTATAGAGAAAGAGGTGCCCACTCACCCCCTCACGCACCTATTGACCATCGGTGAAAAGGGTCTGGAGATTGTGGAGGTCAGGATTCCGCTATCGGCTAAAAGCATCGGCAAGAGCGTTCAAGAGCTTGCCCTGCCAGAGGAAAGCAAGCTCGCCCTGATTATTCCCAAGGACGGCAAACCCTCCGTGCCAAATGCTGAGACCGTGCTTCAGGCATATGACCAAATCATCGCCCTCACACCGCCGGAACACGAAGGGGAACTGCGAGCTATTCTCACCGGAACATAAAGTGTGTTTTTGCTACCGTAGAATGACAGAGGAGGGGCACCGCCCCTCTTTTTGCTATCTCTGACAATAGGAGGCAGCCATGGAGACGCGGGGCAGATTCTGGACCGCCGTGATACTTGTACTGGTGATGGTTATTGCCGCCGGAGGTCTTATTATCTGGTCAAAGCTCCAGCCCAGTCAACCTCTGGAAATAGTCCTCCAGCCAGCTCCTGAACTGCGCGGTGAAATCACCATTACCGGCGCAATAAAAGTCCCTGGAATTTACCCTTTGCGCCCGGGTGACTGCCTTGAGGCTGTGATTCAATCAGCCGGCGGCATTACACCTGACGCCGCTCCCGGTAAGCTCACGCTCTACATTCCGCTTGCCGCTGAAGAGCCATCCCCACAGAAAATAGACATAAACCGCGCTGAAGCCTGGTTGCTTAAGGCGCTTCCGGACATCGGTGAGGCGCGGGCGAAAGCAATCATTGCCTACCGCAATGAGCATGGCAGGTTTGCTCACATTAGCGACCTTTTGAAGGTGGAGGGAATAAGCACTGCCACGCTGGAAAAGATAAAAGACTTAATCACCGTGGCTGAGTAGGTAAGAGACCAATGTACCTCATGTATTTGAGCCTTGCCTGGGTGGCGGGCATTTTCCTGGGCACAAGAGTGAATGTGCCATCTCTCTTCATGTTCGCGGCATTGATTCCACTGTCATTATTGTTCTTCCGGAGATACCGGAAAAGCTCTATCCTGGTCAGCCTCGTTTTGCTTATATTCTTCAGCGCCGGTTTTTATTCATACGAAAGCCTGCACCAGATAAATGAAAACGACCTCTCCTTCTATAATGATAGCGGCGTGAGGGAAATAAGAGGCATAATAGCGAGAGACCCGGACGTAAGAGACAAAAATACTCACCTCTATTTCTCGGCGAGCGAAATGAAAACAGGTGACGAGTGGCATGAGGCAAAAGGCAACGTGCTTATTTTGGTCCCCCGGTACCCTGCCTACCGTTACGGCGATGTGCTCCTGATAACCGGGCGGCTGGAGACACCGCCAGTCCTTGACGATTTTGATTACCGGGGCTATCTGGCACATCAGGGCATTAATAGCACCATGCTTTATCCAAAGGTAGAAATCATTGAGCGTGACAGAGGAAATAAAGCCATGGCATGGATTTACTCCCTGAGGAACAGGCTGGCTGAAACGTTAGCCCGCATTCTGCCTGAGCCTCAGGCATCACTGGCGCAGGGGCTGGCGCTGGGCATTCGTAGCAATATGCCCACATCAATAAAGGCTGATTTCACTCGCACTGGCACAGCGCACCTTCTTGCCATATCCGGTCTTCATTTGAGCATTATCGCCGGCATCATGGTCAGTTTAGGCATATTTCTCTTCGGGAAGCGCCGCTACCTTTATGTCTGGCTGGCGCTGGCGGTGGTCTGGCTTTACGCTCTCATCACCGGCATGAACCCTCCTGTGATGCGCAGTGCCAGCATGGCAAGCCTGTTCCTTCTGGCAGAACTCTCCGGCAGACAGAAAAACGCTTTCACCGCGCTCACCTTTGCCGCCGCCGTAATGGTCGGCATCAGCCCTTATATCCTCGGCGATGCCGCTTTTCAGTTGAGCTTTCTGGCGATGGCAGGACTGGTATGCCTCTATCCCCCTCTGCAATCGCTGGGAAGGATAACAGTTGACCGTGTTATCAGTGAAGAGGGACCGCTCAGCCCTTTTGCTCGCTTCATCAGTGATAGCCTCAGCGCCACCTTTGCCGCCACCATAGCCGTCTGGCCTCTAGTCGCTTATTACTTTGACACCATCTCTTTCGTTGGTCCCTTTGCCACCCTGCTGGTACTGCCGGCGCTTCCTGTCATCATAGCTTTCAGCTTCCTGGGCGGGGCAATGGGACTTGTTTTTATTCCCGCAGCACAGGTCATTGGCTGGATTGCCTGGCTTTTTCTCACCTATGTTTTGTTTATCGTTCAAGTGCTTGCGGAGTCGCCGCTGGTGTACCTGGAGACGAGCTTCATCACTATTACATTCATCGCAACCTACTACTCAATCCTTACCCTTGTCATCTGGCTGGTCAGCCAGCGCAGGCGCCTTTCAAGTTTTATCGCCCCAATGGCAAATAAAGCACAGCTGGCAGTGAACAAGTCTAAAGCCTTCGTCTCCTCGCTTTCTCTGAAGCTGGTGGTGCCGCCTCTGCTCACAATCGCCATTGCCGTCTCCGCCACAGCCGCCACCCTGCCTGATAATAAAGTCCGCGTCAGCTTCCTGGATGTGGGGCAGGGTGATGCCATACTCATTGAACACGGTACCCAGCAGATTCTCATTGATGGTGGACCGAGCCCTCAAGCTATCAGCGCCGCCCTCAGCAAAGCAATGCCGTTCTGGGACAGGAGCATTGACCTTGTGGTGTCCACTCACCCTGATGCCGACCATCTTGCCGGTCTAATTGAAGTGCTGAAACGCTATCATGTGGCGCAGGTATTACAGAGCACTATTGTCAGCAGTTCGCCACTGGCGCAGGAGTGGCAGAGCTTTTTTGTGACGAAGCGCATAGCAAGCACAATAGCGCAGGCAGGTCAGCGGATAAGTTTAGGTGATGAGATAGTGCTTAATGTCCTCAATCCGCTACCGGAGCTATCCACAGAAGCTGAAAATGGTTCAGATACAGCAAGTATCGTCCTGAGGTTACAGACCGGGAAAATCAGCTTCCTGTTCACCGCCGATAGCGATGCGGAGACTGAGCGCGCCCTGATAATGAATCGCTCGCTTCCCGTCTGCACCGTGCTGAAGGCTGCCCATCACGGCTCAGCCACTGCCACGACGAGCGAATTTCTGTCCGTGGTCAGCCCTGAGGCGGTGGTTATCTCGGTCGGTGCAGAGAACAGGTACCATCATCCCAGCCCGGAGGTGATGGCACGGTTGCGGCAGGTGCTTGGTGACAAGAAAATCTACCGCACTGATATCCAAGGCACAATTGAGTTCATTACCAACGGTGAACGGCTATGGGTGAAGACGGACAAGCTGGCACTGGAATGATGAATACGCTATAATTGAAAGGCTATCCAGTAGCTATGAAAGCATTTTTGCGCGAGATTCTGGTCACCGCACTGCTTGCCCTTGCCCTTTTTCTGGGCATACAGGCAACCGTGCAGAGCTTTGTCGTCGTCGGCATCAGCATGGAGCCGAGCTTCTACGAGGGACAGCGCCTGCTGGTGAGCAAAGTGGCATATTACCTCGGCGAGCCGAAACGGGGAGATGTCATTGTTTTCCAGCCGTTTGATAATCAGCATGAGGACTATATCAAACGCATCATTGCCCTCCCCGGCGATGAAGTGGAAGTGAGAAAGAACACGGTCTATGTCAATGGCTCCCCGCTCTACGAGACATACATCAATGACCTGCCTGAATACACCATGAAGAGCACCACTGTGCCAGCGAACAGCTACTTCGTCCTCGGGGACAACCGCAATCACAGCAATGACTCGCACAGCGGCTGGTTTGTGCCACGCCAGAACATCGTGGGCAAGGTGTGGCTTTCCATCTGGCCTCCCCAGAAGTGGGGACTGGCCCCGCACTACAACCTGAGCTCGCAAATCAAAGCCGGCTTTAATCCGGTCATCCTCGTGAGCGGGTAACGCTGAAAGAGGTCAGCAGTGACGGAAAAAGTAGAGGAACTCTTCAAGAAAGCAGGCGCACTGCTCCAGGGGCATTTCCTTTTAACCTCCGGACTTCATTCGCCCGTGTACTGGGAGAAGTTCCGCGTGCTCCAGTTTCCGGAGTACACTGAGAAGCTCTGCAGAATGATTGCCGACCGCTTCCGCAAAGACAAGGTACAGGTGGTTGCCGGTCCCACCACCGGCGGCATCATCATCGCCTATGAGGTCGCCCGCCAGCTAGGTGTGCGCAGCATCTTCGCCGAGAAAGAGGGAGACATGCGGGTGTTCCGCCGCGGCTTCTACCTCGCTCCCGGCGAGCGCGTCCTCCTGGTTGATGATATCCTCACCACCGGCGGCTCGGTATGCGAGATGATTGCCGCCGTGAGCGAGGCAGGCGGAAAGATTGTGGGCATCGGCGTGCTGGTGGACCGTTCGGCGCAGGCGCCGGACTTCGGCTTCCCGCTCTTCGCCTGCCACCGCGCCGCCACCATCACCTATTCGCCTCAGAACTGTCCCCTGTGCGCCGCCGGAGTCCCGCTGGTCAAGCCAGGGAGCAGTCAGCAACCGGCGACTTAGCAATCCTTCACATCAATTGAAGGAGGGCCGTATGGAAATCGCTCTCACCATCCTTATCGCCATCCTCATTATCATCCTGACTTATTTCATCACCCGATTTAACTTTGAGCGGAAGTTCCGCCAGTGGCAGGACCAGCAAATCAGCGTCTGGCAGGAAGAGCGCAAGAAAGCCATTCAGGATGCGGTGAATCAAAGTCGTGCCGTCCTCGGCGGCAGGTTCACCGAGCAGATGGCGCCCTACCTGCCCGAGTTCCGCTATGACCCCACGGAAGCTCGCTTCATCGGCAGTCCCTTTGACCTCATCGTCTTCCCCGGACTGGCGCAGGGCGACCCCCGCGAGATTGTCATCATAGAGGTGAAAAGCGGCAAGAACCCTCAGCTCACCCCGCAGGAAGCCAAAATCCGCCAGCTGGTTGAGGAAGGGATGGTGAGGTGGGAGCTGTTACAGCGACCCGCCGGCGCTACGTCCGCCTGAACTCGCGGCTCAACTGTCCGGCAGAAAGCCGGATGAGGGTGGGACGCCCGTGGGGACAGGTATGAGGCGCCGCCGTCTGCTCCAGCTGTCGCACCAGCGCTCGCATTTCGTCGTCGGTCAGCGCTTTCCCTGAACGCACCGCGCCGTGACAGGCGAGGGAAATAAGGACTTTCTCCGTCCAGCTTGCTTTGTCGTTGCCGGCATCAAGCAGTTCCCGCAGCGCGGAGAGCCAGTCCCCATTTCCGAGCACCGCGGGCACCGCCCGCACCAGGTAGGTCCTTTCGCCAAACGGCTCCAAGGTAAAGCCGAAGCTGGCAAGCTCTGTGAGATGCCACTTCATCACCTGCGCCTCCGCCGGGCTGACCTCAAGAGTTGCCGGTGCCAGCAGTCCCTGCACTTCAACTGCCTGCCGCGCCCTCTGTGCCTTGACCTGCTCAAGGATGATGCGTTCGTGGGCGGCATGCTGGTCAATGAGATAAAGCCCGTCTGGTCCTTCAGCCACGATATAGCTCTTCATGAGCTGACCGATGACCCGCAGGACAGGGAGTGACGCCGTGAGGGGAAGAAAAGTATCCACCGCCGGCTGAGGCGACCTGCCGCTGACGGCGACACGGTTCCATATCTCCTGCTCTCGCTGAACGGGCGGCGCGTAAGGGGCGGTGGCAACTTCGCCTATGGACGGCACCGGCATCTGCTCCACCAGCGCCTGGCGCACCGCCTTCTGCACCGCCATGAAGACGGTTCGCTCATTATGGAACTTAACCTCACTCTTGGCAGGATGGATATTGACGTCTACCTCCGGCGGCGGCAGAGACAGCGCAATGACCGCGACCGGATGTTTGCCGACCGTAAGCAAGCCATGATAGGCTTCCTCCACCGCCCGGGTGAGCAATCGGCTGTTCACCCACCGCCGATTGACGAAGAAGCTGAGGTAGTCGCGACCCGCCCGGGAAAGGGTCGGCGCTCCCACCATCCCGCTCACTTCCACCGGACCGGACCAGCCATCCGATTTCACCTCAAGCATCTGGCGCGCCGTCTCCAATCCGTAGATTTCCATGATGCTATCCATGAGCCTGCCCCTGCCTGAGGTAGAAAGAGTTTTGCGACCGTCTATCATCAGCATGAAGGCGACCTCCGGATAGGCAAGGGCATACTGGCTCACCACACCGGCAATATGGTTGTTTTCAGTCGCCGCCGACTTCAGGAACTTGAGTCGCGCTGGCACATTTCTGAACAGTTGTCGCACCGCAACCGTGGTACCCGGCGCCCGCGCCTGCGTCCGGCGTTGCACCATAACGCCGCCTTCCAAACTCACAAAGGTACCGGTGGCTTCGCCCACGGCGCAGGTGACCATCTCCACCTGGGCTACGGCGGCGATGGAAGGCAACGCCTCACCGCGGAAGCCGAGGCTGTGGATGGACTGCAGGTCAGCAACACTGCTGATTTTGCTGGTGGCGTGACGCTCAAAGGCAAGCTCAACCTCATCCGCAGGAATACCAGAGCCGTTATCGGTCACCCGGATAAGGCTCACGCCGCCGCCCTTCGCCTCCACCACGATTTGAGTCGCCCCGGCATCAAGGGCGTTCTCCACCAGCTCCTTCACCACCGATGCCGGTCGCTCCACCACCTCGCCGGCGGCAATCTGAGCCACGACCTTTTTATCTAAGACGCGGATGGGCATATCGCTTTGATAGAACTTTACACGGTTTCGTGTAATCTGTCAAGGGGT
>DAOTYE010000014.1:0-18017 GCA_034434915.1 Dehalococcoidales bacterium | reverse complement strand
ATTGTCCAGAGCGGAGGTGGCGTTCTCATCAATCACCTGAAGGAACTGATGCTCCATGTTGACCTGAAGCGGGACGATACTATTTTTTACATCACCACCTGTAGCTGGATGATGTGGAACTGGCTGCTCAGCGCTCTCGGCATCGGTGCTACGGTGGTATTGTACGACGGCAATGTCAGCTTTCCTGATGCCGGAGCCATGTGGCGGCTGATACAGGAGGAAAAAGTTTCCGTCTTTGGCACCAGCGCCTCTTATCTCACCTATCTCAAGAGCCTGGGACTTCAGCCCGCTAAAGATTATGACTTATCCTCACTGCGGGAAATCTGCCAGACCGGCTCGGTGCTCTCCGCAGAGGGCTTCCGATATGTCTATCAAGCCATCAAAAAAGACCTGCATTTTAACTCCCTTTCCGGCGGCACTGAGATTAACGGTTGCTTCGCCATCGGGGTGCCCACGCTTCCGGTATACGCCGATGAATTGCAGAGACCGGCTCTGGGCATGAAGGTGAACTGCTATGATGAGCGGGGCAAAGCCATAACCGATGAGATAGGTGAACTGGTTTGTGAAGCCCCGTCCCCGTCAATGCCGCTCTACTTCTGGAATGACCCTGATGGTCAGAAATACCGTGAAGCCTATTTTGGCGTGTACCCCGGCGTGTGGCGCCATGGAGATTACGTCCGCATCAATAGCGCTACCGGCGGCATCACCTTCTTCGGGCGCTCGGACGCGGTCCTGAAGCCTTCTGGAGTCCGCATCGGCACGGCGGAAATCTATAACCAGATGGAGAAGCTTAAAGAGATTGCAGACAGCCTCGTCGTCGGGCAGGAGTGGCAGGGTGACCAGCGCATTATTCTCTTCGTCCGGCTGGCGCCGGGGTTTGAACTTACCGATGACCTGAAGGACAAAATCCGCAAAACACTCCGTGAAAACGCATCTCCGCGGCACGTTCCCGCCAGAATCATTGCGGTGCCGGAGATTCCCTATACTTTCAACATGAAGAGGGTGGAGGTTGCCGTCACAAACATCATCAATAACAAACCAGTGTTAAACGCAGGGGCACTGGTGAATCCGGAGTCGCTGGACTACTACCGACGCATTCTTCCAGAGCTTCAGAAACCCTGACTGAATCCCGTAGCGCCACAGCGGGAGGTTTTATGGATAGAGTTATTATCACCGTAGCACCCACAGGCAATGTGCCGGCAAAGGAAATGAATCCCTATGTGCCGGTAACTCCTGAGGAAATTGCGGAAGATGTCTACCGTTGTTACCAGGAGGGAGCCGCGATAGCCCACCTGCATGCGCGGGACAAAGACGGGCAACCCACGGCAGACCCTGAGATATTCAGTGAGATTATGGTGAAGGTGAAGGCGAAGTGCGACATCGTCATCCAGATATCAACAGGGGCGCGGGGAGGGAAAACGATGGAGGAGAGGGGGGCACCGCTGGATTTGAAGCCGGAGATGGCGAGCCTGGCAACGGGGTCATCCAACTTTCCCGGCGGCGTCAACGCTAACCCGCCGGCGCTGATTGAATATCTATGCCACAAAATGCTTGCCAACGGCATAAAGCCGGAGATAGAAGCCTTTGACGTGGCAATGATAACCAATGCCGAATTCTATGCCAGGAAAGGCTTAATCAAGACCCCCATGCACTTTAACCTGGTGATGAATGTGCCCGGGTCAATAAAAGGAACGCCGAAAAACCTGTTCCATATGATAGAGATATTGCCCGCAGATGCCACTTTCTCAGTAACAGGCGTGGGCACTGCTCATGTTCAGATGATAACGCTGGCACTGGCTCTGGGCGGGCACATCAGAGTCGGACTGGAAGACGTACTGGAATACTCAAAAGGGGTTCCCGCGTCAAACGTGGCGCTGGTCAAGCGGGCAGTGCGCCTTGCCAGAGAGTACGGGCGGGAGATTGCCACCCCAGATGAAGCAAGGGAAATCCTTAATTTGACTGCCTGACAGCCCCACCCGCATTCTTTGCCGCTCCGCCCGCCTGCGTTTTTGGCTCAACAACTCCCCTGTTTTCACCTTTTACTCATAACTTCTGGCTCTCATCTCAGGACTGAGTGGTGCTTCAAAAATCTTTTTTTATGGTCCATCACCATAACAAAATAACATCAAGACAGTTGCTAAGACATGAGAATTAAAGCGATTCCTTGCCAAATCGCTCAGCTAAGCACTGCTTTTGCCGGCATTCAAAGACAAGATACGGAAACACGTTATGTTATCAATATGTTAAGGTGGTCTGAAAGTATGCTATAATTACAGTTAATTGCCAGCGCCTGTCTGGAGCAAGCCCGTGGGAAAAAGGATTCTGGTCATTGAAGACGACCCCAGCACCCGCAGGTACTTCAGCTTCCTATTTGAAAAGGAGGGCTATCAGGTTGCCCTCGCCTCAAACGGGCTGGAAGGCCTGCGCATGGCGCAGCAGGACCCTCCTGACCTACTCATACTTGACGTGATGCTGCCGGGTCTTGACGGGTTTGAGGTCTGTCACCGCCTGCGCTCAGAGCCAGCAACGGCGAAACTGCCCATCGTCATGCTGTCCGCCAAAGGTCAGGATGCAGATAAAGTGACCGGGTTAAAAGTGGGGGCAAATGTTTTCTTCACCAAGCCGGTGGACAGGCAGGTTCTGCTTGATACCGTGAGCAAACTGCTGGCAGAACAGCCGGAGGACAGCTAGCCCGCGGACTTTTTACCCGTGCTGAGAATGCGCTCCACTGCCTGGATGAGCTGGTCTATGCTCCCGGATTTCTTAAAGTAATCCTCCGCGCCGATGGACAGCGCCTTGACCCGCCCATCATCAATCTCAATGCCGGTCATCACGATGATGTGGATGCCTGAAGTTTCAGGATTGCTCTTAAGCACTTTAATTGTCTCATAGCCGTCCATTTCTGGCATCCTGATGTCTATCAAAATAAGGTCCGGCTGGTAACGTTCCACTGCCTTCAGGGCTTCCCTGCCGTTGTACGCCCGCTGCGTGGCAAACCCGCGCTTATTGAGTTCAGTTTCCAGTGACCTGACCAGCGCTTTGTCATCGTCCACAATGAGGATTGTCTTCTGTGACACGGGTAGCAGATGATTGACCTTTTCCAGCAGTTTCTCCATGCTACACGGTTTGGTGATATAGTCACTCGCACCAAGCTGAAGGGCGCGTTTCCTGTCCTCTACTACCGAGACAATCAATATAGGTATATCCTGGGTCTGAGGGTCATTCTTAAGGATTGCTGTAACATCAAAGCCATCCAGGTCAGGCATGAGCACGTCCAGAGTGATGAGGTCAGGATGGTGCTGTCTTGCCAGGTTAATCGCCTGCTTGCCGCTGTCCGCCTCTATTACCTTATGCCCATGTTTGCTCAGCTCATGGCTGATGAAGTGACGGATGTTGGCTTCATCATCTACCACCAGAATTGTTCCCCGCCTGACGGCGGCAACAGCGGGGGGAGGCGTCTCAGGTGAAAGCTGCGCCTTTCCGTCAACAGCAACGGGCAGAGTGAAAAAGAAGGTGCTTCCTTTGCCCGGTTCACTCTCAAACCATATCCTGCCGCCATAGTGTTCAACAATCTCCTTGCAGATGGCCAATCCCAGCCCGGTGCCTTGAGGTCTGTCCCGCAGAGTATCCCCTACCTGGGAGAACTTCTGAAAAATGCGCTGATGGTTCTCCGGCGCAATGCCGATGCCGGTATCCGCCACGCTGACCAGTACCATATCCGCCTTCGCTTGCACACCGTCACTTTTGCTGAGCCGTGCCCTGACGTCAATCTTACCTCCCGCAGGGGTAAATTTCTGAGCATTGCCCAGCAGATTGGTCAGCACCTGCACCAGCCTGTCACGGTCACATAGCACCGGCGGCAAGTCTGGTTCAATGTCAATGGATAGCTTGAGATTTGCCTCACTGATAAGAGCGCCCGTTGCCATAACAGCGGCGTCAATGGCTTCCTGCACGGAGACTTCCCCCGTCTGCCACTGGACGCGCCCTGACTGAATCTTGGACAGGTCAAGGAAATCATTAATGAGCCGCGTGAGACGGTCAGATTCCTGATTGATGATGCCGAGAAACTCTTTCTGCGTCGCCTCATCTTCCTGATAGTTCAGCAGGATTTCAGTGAAGCTTTTAATAGAAGTAAGCGGCGTGCGCAGTTCATGGGAAACCGTGGAAAGGAAGTTATCCTTGAGCCTGTCCAGCTCCTTCAGGCGGTTATTGGCTTCTTCCAGCTCTCTCATCTTTTGCTTTAGCTCTGCTTCCATCCTCTTGCGCTCAGTGACATCTTCAATAACACTGTCAATATAAACAATTTTGCCCTGGGCGTCTTTGACCGGCGCCGGGTTACCTTCCACCGTAATCAGACTGCCGTCTTTTTTGCGCAAGAGAAACTCCACCTTCAGCGGACCACTTGCCAGCTCTATCTGCTTCATTATCTTGTCTCTATCTTCCGGATACGCGTAAAGGTCAGCTACCTTCATAGTGAGCAGTTCCTCCCGCGAGTAGCCGGTAATCTGCGTCATTGCCGGATTGACCTCAAGGTACCGGCCCTCAGGTCCCGGTGTGGTGCGGCAGATGCCCAGTCTCAGGCTATTCACCAGAGTGCGGTATTTCTCCTCTGACTCTTTTACTGCCTGTTCTGCCTTTTTACGCTCGGTGATGTCCCGGGCAGTGCCCAGTACAATAACCTTGCCTCTCAGCTTCACAGGAAAAGTTTTTATCTCTACCGGAACTTGACTGCCATCTTTTCTCCTGAGAACAAACTCATCAGGACCGGTAGGTTTTCCCATGACATTCATAGCCAGAAGCTTTGCCGCTTTAGGCATTTGCCCGCGGGGAAGCAGTTTCAACTTTAGAAAACTCTTACCGATAAGCTCTTCTCTTCTATAGCCAGTGATTTCCTCAGCGGCTCTATTGCCATCAATAAGATTACCTTTAAGGTCATTCAAATAGAAAGCATCCGGTGCAAGCTCAAATAACGCCTTGAACTTTTCTTCCGATTGCCTGAGTAACTCTTCCGTCTTCTTTCTTTCCGTAATATCACGGATGAAACCCACGTTTGCCGGTTTGCCACGATATGTGGTGGGAGCATAGGTAACCTCAACGGGCAGTTCTGTGCCGTCTTTCCGCAAGATGGTTACTTCATAAAGCCCGGTCAATACCTCACCTTTCATGCGGCGGCGGTGCCGCTCAAGCGCCGCCTCACGGTCTCTGGGATGAATAAGGCTTACCATGGAACGGGCAAGCAATTCTTCCCGCGAATACCCGCTCATCTGTACCCACACGTCATTAAAGAAGACATGCATGCCGGTACCATTTTCCGTGTCCTGCAGCATCACGATTGCCTCGCCGGTGCGCGTCCCCAGCTCCACCAGAGCGCGGTATCTCTCCTCTGATTCACGCAGAGTCTCTTCCGCTTTTTTGCGCTCCGTGATGTCCATGATATTTCCCAGCACCGCTCTTTTGCCGTAGAGGGTGGTGGATATTACTGTCTCCATAACCCATACTAACTCGCCACTTTTCTTAACGATGCGGAATTCACAGGGTTTAGGGTCCATCTCCTTTAACATCCGCACTGCGCTGTCTCTCACTCTCTGCCGGTCATCAGGATGGACAATGCTCAGGGGGTCTTTGCCAATCAACTCAGGTAATGAATAGCCGGTTAGAGATTGAAAACGAAGATTGGCAAACTTGAAAACACCATCCTGGACGATATAGATGCCGAGATGCAAGCCGACCGGTGAACAATCCACCAGAGTATCACATATCTGCTCTGCCGCTTTCTGTTCGGTAACGTCATGAAAGATGCAAATAGCGGCAGTCACTTTTCCGCCTTCAATCAGCGGCGCCACGGTACCCACGGCATACACCTCACCGGAGCGGGTCTTACTCCTCTTCGGCAACAGGACGGTAGCTACGCTTTCAAATTTTCTCCCTTCGCTTACCTTTTCCAGCATCTCCGTCCAGAAAGAAAGCTGACCCGGGCGTACTACCTGCTTCAAGTTCAAAGCTGAAAGCTCTTCACGGCGGTATCCCAGAGTCGTCAGCCACTTCCTGTTTGCGTCAAGTATTGCCCCATCCAGACCCACCTTCTGCATCAAGTCATGGGAATTGTTCATCAGGAAATGGCATGCTCTTTCACTGCTTTTCAGTTTTTCCTCTGCTCGCTTCAGCCTGGAGATATCCTGGAAAATAGCCAGGCAGAGGGCTTCCCCTTCAAAATCCGGGAAGCTTAAGGTTGCCTCTACCCAGCGCAACGCCCCCTTTCCATCAGTAAGCGCAAACTCCGCCTGCCGCGTCTTTCTATTCACTGCGCCGGTCCTGAAATCAGCCGTGATTTCCTGCTTAAGCTCATCATTCTCTGCGATGAAATCAGCAAATGCTCTGCCGATTATGCTTTTCTCTGCCAAGCCGATGAATTTCAGGAATGGCGGGTTAGCGCTGAACACGATACCCTGACTATCAAGCAGGAGCGCCGGCAAGGGCAGAGCGGCGAAAACTGTTTCAAAATATGACGGCATTTGCTTCTTCATATTACGCACTTTGCTTTCTGAGCCACCGGCCTATAAACAGCCCATGCTGTTTGAGCCCGGAGTCCCATCCTGGTCTCTCATCAATACTATCCCAGAATGTTCTTTACTCTGGCTAAGACATCCAGTGTGCTGAAAGGTTTGGTAATGAAATCATCCGCGCCGATACTCAGCCCTTGTGCGCGGTCAGCTGACTGTCCTTTGGCAGTCAGCATGATGACATGGATGTCTTTTAGCTCAGGAGAACTCTTGATTTCCTGACAGACTTCATAACCGTTCTTCTTCGGCATCATGACATCAAGAAAGATAAGCGCTGGTCTGGACTGGTGGATCTTCTGGAGCGCCTCTTCACCATCTGAAGCTGATGATACCTCATAGCCTTCCTTGCTCAGCACAAAGCTGAGAGACTTGACCAAGTGCGGCTCATCATCCACAATAAGTACTTTTTTACTGCTTTCCATCACACTTTTTTCCTATGTCTGCTCCGCCAGGCATGATAGTACTGGCACATCCTACTTGCCTTCCACCTGCCCCGCTATCTCAGTGAGCACCGTGCCCCTCTGAAGCAGTATTGACACTCTGAACACTATGAGATATTATACTTTACAATAATAGTAGATACCTTTCAATAGGGCAGATTCGCAGAAGACTAAATAAGGAGGGCAATGAGAGCTATGAACAAAATCATATCAAAACTGAGGGGCAATGCGGCTGGTTTTACTCTGGTGGAACTGCTTATTGTCGTCGCTATCCTGGGTGTGCTGGCGGCGCTTATTCTCCCCAATGTCGCCGGTCTGGCTGGCACCGGCAAAACAGAGGCGGCGGCGGCAGAGCTGGCTACCCTCCAGACTGCCATGGATACCATGATGGCGAAAGAGGGACTCAGCACCGTGACGGCGGTAACCGTGGCAACCAATAACATGGCTAGCTTCCCGGATGCTACTCACCCCCTTTACCCCAATTACCTGCGTATGTCCACCACCAAAGGCACCTATACCTGCACCACCAGCGGGCTGATAACCCAGGTCACCACCGGTTATTAGGCACCCGGTTCAACCCGGTCTCCAGACAACTCCGTGCCAGCGATAGCCTGTTCCACAGGGAGGGCTCAGTATACCAGGGAGATTCTTTCTCACACCCAGGACGGGGACATATAAGGTATGGTTGATAACACCGCGGAGTCATTCAGTGTTAAAAAGAGCCTGGGAGAGCTTCTCCTAGAAGAAAAGCTCATCACCCCTGAACAACTGGAAATGGCAGTTAAACTCCAGCAGAAGCAGGGCGGCAGGCTGAGCCAAATCCTGCGCGCCTCAGGGCTGGTGAAGCCGGAGGACCTGGCGACCATCCTCAGTGTCCATCTCAATATCCCCGTCATTGATTTACAGAGACATAAAGTCCAGCCGGAAGCCCTCCGCCTCATCCCGGAAGACATCGCCCGCAAGCACCTGCTGATTCCGCTGGACGTGGTCGGTGACTCCCTCGTGGTGGTGATGGCTGACCCCGAGGACATCCAGACCATTGAAGATATAAAAACAAGGGCGAAAATGAGGGTAGAAGTCGCCCTCGGCATCCCGGCTGACATTGAGCGTGCTATTGACCTTAACTACCGCTCCGTTGCTGAGATTGAAAAACAGGTCCGCGAGTTCGCTCCCCGGGTGGCTGAGGAGACAGCGGTAACTCAGGAGCTTGTCGCCAGGTCGCCTATCGCCCAGACGGTCAACCTTATCATCTCCCAGGCAGTAAAAGACCGCGCTTCTGATATTCACATTGAACCTCAAGAGGATAGGTTAAGGGTCCGTTTCAGGATTGATGGCGTTCTGCATGACATGTTCTCTCTCCCGCGCGGCGCGCATGTCCCTCTTATCTCACGTATAAAGGTCCTGGCGGAAATGAACATCGCAGAACAGAGACGCCCGCAGGACGGGCAAATGACCGTTAACACGGGCGACCGGCAGGTGGACATCCGCGTTGCCAGCATGGCGACCGTATATGGAGAAAGAGTCACGCTCCGCATTCTGGACAAATCACTATCGGTCATGAACCTTTCCCAGCTTGGCTTACTGCCGGATAGCCTGAAGAGGTTTGAAGCCATGATTGCCAATCCGTTTGGGCTTATCCTCGTCGGCGGTCCCACCGGCGCGGGCAAGACCACCACGCTTTACGCCGCCATCAATACCCTGGACCGCGCGGGACGCAATATCATGACCATTGAAGACCCCATTGAGTACCGCTTCCGGGACATTAACCAGACCCAGGTAAACCCCAAAGCAGGCATTACCTTCGCCAGCGGCTTACGGTCAATCATGCGCCATAACCCTGATATCATCCTCGTGGGGGAAATACGTGATAAAGAAACGGCGAGCATTGCGGTGCAGGCGGCACTTACCGGCCATCTGGTGCTCTCTTCTATCCATGCCAATGATGCCGTGGGCGTGCTTTTCCGCCTGGTGGACCTGGGAATTGAGCCGTATCTGGTTACTTCCACACTGCTGGGGATTTCAACCCAGCGCATGGTGCGCCGCCTCTGCCTTGACTGCCGGGTCCGCTATACGCCGCCTCCTGAAGAGCTTGATTACTATGATACGGAGCTAGCGGAGCGGCCATCAGTCTTCTATTCTCCTGGCGATGGTTGTAACCTGTGCGCCGGCACCGGCTACCGGGGCAGGACCGGCGTATTTGAGGTCCTGCTGATGACAGAGGCAATCCGGCACATGTTCCTCTGTGGCAAGAGCGCCGTTGATATCAAAGCTCAGGCACTTAAGGAGGGCATGATAACCATGCGCCGGGACGGCATGACTAAAGTTAAAGATGGCATCACCACCATCAAAGAAGTAATCCGCAATGTTTCATCAATTGCTTAAGCCGCTAATGACATGACCTATCACTACAGAGCTTACACTCAGAGCAAGGAAATTGTAGAAGGGACGGTAGAGGCAAGCTCAGAAAGCAACGCTGAAGAGTCCCTTTACCAGGCGGGGTTCAAATACATCCTCAGCCTGCGGGCAAGCGCCCCCGGCATGACCATACAGCGTCTGCTCCCCACGCTCTTCGGCATCAGGCCCGCTGACATCATCCTTTTCTCACGGCAACTAGCAACATTTATCGCATCCGGCATTTCTTTGCTGGCGTCACTCCGCCTTCTGGAAAGACAGGCAACCCGCCCTGCCCTGCGCACAGTCATCTCCGGGCTAATCAAAGAGATTGAGGGCGGTAGCTCTTTTTCCCAGGCTCTGAGCCGATACCCGGAGGTATTCTCTTATACCTATTGCCGAGTCATGAAAGCCAGTGAACTGGCAGGCGAGCTGGAAATCGGTTTGAAACAGATGGCGGACTACATGGAGAGGCAGGCAGCGGTCCGCAATAAGGCAAGGCGGGCGCTGGTCTACCCCAGCTTTATTTCCCTACTGGCGATTGCCATATTTGTCCTGCTGGTAACGGTGGTCCTGCCGCCGATGGTACTGCTTTACCGCTCCTTCAATGTACCGCTCCCCTGGGCCACCCGCGCCATGATTGGTTTTACTGGCTTTTTCACCGCTTATGGACTCCAGCTGCTATTAGCGGTCTTACTGGCAACGCTGGGCTTGCTTATCTACAGCCGCCTCCCGGCAGGAAAAAGAGCGCTGGATAAGCTGACTCTGCGCCTGCCGGTATGGGGCGCCATCACCATCATCCGCCTCATGGGGCAGTTCTGCCGCACAGCGGCAATGCTCCTGCGCGCCGGGTTACAGCTTCCTCAGGTAATAGACGTGGCGCTACGGACAGTCAGCACTAACAGCGTCATCCATCAAGCCCTGTCCGAGGTCAAAGAGAAAATGTTGGAGGGAAAAGGCTTCTCTGCGCCACTGTCAGAAAACCCGCTCTTCCCGGAAGAAATGGTCAAAATGGTCGCCATGGGAGAGCAGACGGGCAGTGTGGATACCTCTCTGGCGACCCTGGCAGATTACTATGAAGCGCAGATGAGCCAGCGTCTGCAGTCTCTTGTCAGTATGATTGAACCGGTAGTGACCGTGCTTATCGGCCTGGGCGTTGCCTTCATGCTGGTAGCCATTATTCTGCCTCTTTATTCCGTTCTGGGGGCATTGCGGTAGATACCAATGGCGATGACTTTGACAGAATGGCTGAGAAAAAGCCGTAATATCCTGCGCCATGAACACGGCATCGGGCTGGCGGAATCAATAGTTGCCGTTGGTTTGCTAGGTGTGGGTGTGGTAGCTTTCATCACCATGCTATCCACTGGCTCCCTCGCTGTTAAGGCGCAGACCCAGCAGACCACTGCCCAGCAACTGGCGCAGTCTCAGATGGAGGCCATCAAGGCGGCACCTTATGACGTGAGCGGCGCTTCTTATCCTTCAATCAGCACGCCCCCGGATTACTCGGTAGCATTTGAAGTTGATTCCACAATTTATGCCGGCACCGCCATCCAGAAGGTAACCGTTACCGTGAGCAAAAGCGGCGACATATTACAAACTCTGGAGGGCTACAAGGTATACCGATGAAAAACGAACGGGGTTTTACCCTGGTGGAACTGCTCATCGTCATCGCCATCACCGGCGTAGTTGCTTCTGTGATTGGCACGGTCATCTTCCAGCTGACCACGGTAAGCGAACACGGCAATGCCCGCTTGACCGCCCTGCATGAACTGCAGAACGCCGCCTACTGGTTCAATTACGATGGGCAGAAGTCAATCGCCGCCAGCGGCGGTGCCACGCTCACGCTGACCCTGCCGACCGCCGAGACCATCACCTATGCACTGTCAGGCACAAACCTGCAGAGGACCACAGATGCAGTGACGAATACGCTGGCACGCAATATTTCCACTGTCAGCTTTTCCGTCTCAGGACGCTCTATTACCATGGATATCACCTCAACACCAGCGGGCAGAACTCAAGTGACAGAACAGGGGACATACCGTGTCACCATGCGGCCAACTCCTTAAAAGAATATGGCGCGGAGAAAGCGGCCAGATACTGCCAATAACACTGGCGGCGCTGGTGCTTGGTACCCTGGTTACCGCCCCATTTCTCACCCACGCCGGGGCAAGCATTATCAGCTCACGTGACTATGCAGTGATTCTCAATGAAACGTATGCCGCCGATGCCGGAGTTGAACATGCCATCTGGCGCTTATTTGACGGTGACCTGGCACCTCAACTCCCCAATATCAACGATAGCATCAGCTACAGTTTGCCAAATCAGGTGAATAGCCTGACTCCCCTTATCACCGTGACTAAAACCGGAGGATTCAGCGGCGCCATCGGGATAATTGCGGATACTGTGATAGATACCCTGGAGTTTGACACGGCAGATTGCTATACACCGGCTATCGTCCACGTCTCCGGCGAGGTCTACGCCATCGCCTACCGCGGCACCGATAATGACGGCTTCCTGAAAACCGTCACCATCGCCACCGATGGGCAGATCGGCAATTCAGTCATTGATACCCTGGAGTTTGACACGGCAAACGGCTATGAACCGGATATCACCCATGTCTCCGGCAATGTCTATGCCATCGCCTACCGCGGCACCGATAATGACGGCTTCCTGAAAACCGTAACCATCGCCGCCGACGGGCAGATCAGCAATTCAGTCATTGACACCCTGGAGTTTGACACGGCAAATTGCTATGAACCGGATATCACCCATGTCTCCGGCAATGTCTACGCCATCGCCTACCGCGGCACCGATAATGACGGCTTCCTGAAAACCGTCACCATCGCCGCCGATGGGCAGATCGGCAATTCAGTCATTGATACCCTGGAGTTTGACACGGCAAATTGCTATACACCGGCTATCCTCAGCACCGGTAGCGATGTTTATGCCATCGCCTACCGCGGCACCGATAATGACGGCTTCCTGTGTACCATCGGCATCAGCAGTGGCGTTGCCACTTACCAGATAGACTCGGTCGCCGGAGGCTGTACCATTACCGCCTCAGTCCAGCTTACCGGCACCGGCATAAAAATCGCCTCATGGGAAGTGCAGAGATGAACACCGCACTGATTAGCAGAAGGAGGAAAAAATGTTATTAATTAATTCAGTGGGTCTTTCCAATGTGTTCCTTGCCTGTATCGCCATCATTAACCTGATTGTCCTGTTCTTGCTCTACCGGATTTACCGGGAAAAGCAGTCTTAACTCATAAATAGTTATTGCATGCGCCCAGTAATTGCGGTATCGTTGTAAAAGTATCATATGCGGGGAGAAGAACCGTGTCACGGACGAGGGTTCTGACGCTGTTGCTGGCAGTCTGTCTGATTATCGCCTATGCCTATACCGGCTACACCTACTCTCAGGAGCGCCAGAAACAGCGGACAATCTCAGAGCAGATAAATAATGTCTCCGGTGCGCTGGCGTTAGTCCCCAGACCAGCGCCAGACCTGCAACAGCGCCTGGCAGAAGCCCGTAAATTGAGCACCAGCACCGGAGAAGCCGTCTTCCCCGGCTCAATCAACACCACCACTTATATCAACCATATTCTCAGCCTGGCAGATGAAAGTCAGATGAAAGTTACCCTGCTCACCACTGACCCGTGGGAAGAAAGAAAAGTGGACGAAAGGACTTTCCGCATTTTCCGCATCTCCCTCCAGATTGAAGGGGCGCCGGAAAGCCTGACTGATTTCATCAGGCAGGCAGAGGAGGAGATGCCATCGCTGGTGGTGGATAGTTTGAATGTTGAGCGGAGTCATGACCCGGCTAATTCCGTGCTGGCAGGAACCCTTGAGCTGGTAATCTATACCTTACCCGTAGAGAAGAAGTAGAAGGCAATGATGCAAGTCGCTTTGAATATCAGCTCCAGTGAAATCAGGCTGGTCGCCCTTGAAGGCAATCAGGTACGGCAGTGGGCGGCTGTGCCTCTCGTGGCAGGACAGGTGAAAGATGGACACATACTGCAACCCGGCGCAGTGGGCGAGACCATAAGCTCACTATTTAAGTCGCTGAAAGTCCCCGCAGACAGAGTGTGGCTGACGGTCAATGGCCTTTCTTTCACCTATCGCATCATCAACCTGCCCAGAATGAAGCCATCGCAGTTGCCTGAGGCGATAATGCGGGCGGCGCGCAAAGAGTTTGCCCTTCCGCTGGACGAGCTTTACCTCACCACCCAGGTGATTGGCGCTGAGGGAAATGAAATCAGGGTGTTTGTCCTGGGCGTCCCCCGCGTGCTCATTGATGACATCGCCCAAATGGCAGGCTCCGCAGGCATAAAACTGGCAGGCATAGACCTGCAACCGCTGGCGCTGGCGAGGGCGGCGCAGAAGACGAATGCCATAATTGTTAACTTTGAGCCTGACTGCTTTGACATCATCATTGTTGTTGACGGCATACCCGCCATCCTGCGCACCGTCACGCCAAAGACCCGAGACGAAGCAATAGAGGACAGCGTCCACCGTCTCTCAGATGAGCTCTCGCGCACGGTGAACTTCTATCACATCACTCATGCCAGCACTCCGCTCCCTCCGGAGACGCCGCTCTTCTTGACTGGCTCGCTATCCAGCGATGAAAACACCATTGGACTCGTGAAGCAGGTCACGGTTTATCCTGTGGCGCCGCTCACGCCGCCGGTCATATTCCCCCCGGACTTCCCTGTCAGCCAGTTCACCAGCGCCATCGGCGCGGCAATCAGAGGACCGTCCTACCAGGCTGTTCTGCAGAAGGAGGGCGCCCGCTTCCATGACATCGCTATCAACCTGCTCACCGAAAAAAGACGCGCTGAGGCAATCAAAGCGAAGAAAGCCGGCAGGAGCCGCATCGCCCTATTCACTTTCCTGGTGCTCACCCTGCTCCTGGTGCCGCTTTTCCTCCTGAAAAATCAGGCAGTCAATGAAACCGCACAGTTACAGACAGAGCTGAATATGGTCAACCGTGAACTGCGTCTGGCGCGCCTCGCCGCTGACCAGGCACTGTTAACAGAAGCAGAAATCAGCGAGCTACTCGCCAAAGCGGAAAGCCTCCAGCATGAACGCCAGCTGACCCTGGGGACTGCGGTGGACACTGCGCTCAGACTGCGCCCGGCGCTGGACCTTCTGACACACTACGGGAACCTCCGGGCAATTGAAGCCGATTCTGAAACAATAGCCATACTGGGATTGACGGACTACCGCAGTAAAATCATTGACTATGCTCTGGCTCTGGAAAAACTGAAACATTACGCTGAAGTGCGCATCGCCTCCATTGATGAAGAGTCAACCGCAGGCACCGGTTTGGCAACCATACCATTCACCATCATGATTACCAAATAGAACAAGAGTTTATGCCACGTGAGATAATGACCTTGAGCGTGGCATCACGGCAAGCCTTTAAGCACCGGGTAACTACTTTCTTAAACCTGTCTCATTTTCCTTGACCATTGACACTAGACGCTACACCGAACCGGTGTTAAAATTGTCAATAGAGAGTTTATAAAAAGTGAAACTCAGCCAGAAAAGGCTAGCCAGAAGGAGGTTGGCATGTATCAGAAGATTCTGGGACCGCTTGACGGCTCAAAGCTTTCTGAATGCTCTCTGGAGCACATTAAAGCCATCGCCACCGGGTGCAATACCTCAGAAGTAATCCTGCTTTATGTAATTGAGGAACCACGCGTGTCATTCGGGGAATATGCCAGCCAGCAGATGGTTGAAGAGATGGCGAAACAGCGGGACAAGGAAAGACAGGAGACCAGGAAGAGGGCAGAGGACTACCTTGCCAGAGTCTCTGCTGACTTGAAAAAAGCGGGGCTGACGGTCAAGACTGTCATCACTCAGCCCGAACTTGCCCGCGGGGTTGCTGATGCCATACTGGATTATGCCGATAAGAACAAGGTAGATTTGATTGTTATGAGCACCCACGGTCGCGCCGGGGTTTCGCGCTGGGCTTTCGGCAGTGTCGCAGACAGGGTCATCCGGCATGCTAAAGTCCCGGTACTGGCGGTTGCCGCCACTGGCTGTAGAGCCAAATAAACGAGTGGCTTAACTACTGAGATAGCATCACCGCGGCTCTGAACGCCTTTTTGAAGCAGAGAGCACCGCTGACAGTGGGACTATCTTCGCGGCGCAGTGTTTATCCCCTCTCCGCTCATGCTGAGGTCACGCCTCAGCCACTATATGAGTGCTCAGCCCAGGACCATGAAAGTCCCCGGCATCACCTCCGGGTGTATATCACAGCGGAAATAAAGCCTGCTGGCGGTGTCCGGTGTGATGAATTCGTAAATGGTGGTGCCTGGACCGGGGATGACTTCCCCAATGAAAACCGGCTCTTCTGCCGCTGGGGTGCGGTACAGGGCAAAGTTATGCGGCACGCTATCTTCATTGTTGAAGATAATGGTGAGCCTGATGCCTGCCGGGATTTCAATAAAACTCGGGTCAAATGCCAGGTGGCGTGCGGTGAGCGTGATGGTCTGAGGGGGGTTGAGGTCAAAGGGTGGGCAATAGGCTGAGGTAGGTTCTGGCTTTCCGGGTTCTTGTGCAGGCGGCGGAGAACATGATGCCAGCGCCATGAGCAAAGCAAAGGCAACCGCCGGCCAGAATAGTCTGCCCCGCCAGATGGGAAGCTTCATACCCCACCCCCTGCCCTTCCTGAAAAGACTGCTTACCCTATTTTCATTGTAGCAACTGAAATTCACGGGTGCAAGGAGAGCACCCCCCAGTTTACAGGCTTCCCGTTTTAATGCTACAATCTTTCTGTCAGCGGAAAGCCGGGTAAGCCCGTTCATCCGTATTATGCCGAAGTGGCGAAAGGGCAGACGCGCTACGTTCAGGGCGTAGTGTCCGTAAGGACATGGGAGTTCAAATCTCCCCTTCGGCACCATTAAAAAACGCGCTTGTAGCTCAATTGGATAGAGCGCAGCCCTGCGGAGGCTGAGGCCGTGGGTTCGAGTCCCGCCAAGCGCGCCACTTACGTGCGTCCAGCTCAGCAGTGAGGGTGCCTGTCCCGGGGGTAACTGAGTAACTGAAAGCAGGCGACCGCATCCGGAAGCGCCCGGCGCCCTATTATGCGCCCCCGCTGTCAGGATATCACCATCAGGACCACCATTTTACCAAGACCTAACAAAAGGTCCGCATAACCGTTAATAATTATAGATGGAATTTTATGAAATTCCCATGCCACATGAAAAACTACCTGAATTTTACAGAAGGTATTGACATGCTGGCAGATTGTGCTATACTA
This sequence comes from Dehalococcoidales bacterium, assembly GCA_034434915.1. Lineage (GTDB taxonomy): Bacteria > Chloroflexota > Dehalococcoidia > Dehalococcoidales > RBG-16-60-22 > DAOTYE01. The sequence goes on along the minus strand of DAOTYE010000014.1, from coordinate 1,359 downwards.
AATTATAACTTCAACATAAAGGAGGTGATGGGATGGCAGAAGCCCGCAAGGGAAATGTGAGCTAGATGCTCGCCAGAACAGCCTACAGAACTCAACTCAGTCTCCAGAAAAAGAGGATTGAGTGAGTCTATCTTTTTCGGGGACGTGCAAATATCCTTAAGGAGGATAAAACTAAGAACTCATGAAAACGAAAATTGCAAGAATTTGGAGCGTTGGCGTAGTCATCGCCATCCTGGTCAGCCTGCTCGTGGCGGCTCTCCCGGCTTCTGCTAATGAGCTCGCCTGGTCCAGATACGATGACCCGACCAATGTCACCCTCAAGATTGACACCGGTGCTGATGTCACTGACATCGCCGTCGCCAGTGACGGGCAGACCATCTACGTAGTAGATAATGCCCTTAACCGTCTGCGCAAGTCCACCAACGGCGGCAAGACCTTCAGCAACGTGACTCTTCCCGCTGCCATCCTCTCTGCTGACATGGTCGCAGTCGCCCCGGACAATAAAGATGTCATTGTCGTCGTTGATGCCACCCCTGGCGCTATCGTCGCTGTGGTTTCCACCAACGGCGGCTCCAGCTTCAGCAACATCAACGTCCCGGTGGGTGCTGCCCCTGCAGGTCTGCGCGTCGTCACCGATGTAGCAATATCCAGCCTTGATGGTAGCAAGCGCTACATCGCTCTTGCTGGTAGAGGAACCATAGCAGTCGGTGATACAGATGACGCTGTTCTGCTCTACTTTGACCTCGGTTCCGCTGTCCCGACATGGGTTAATGCTGTCCAGAGCGCCAACTGGGACAACGGCGCAGGTCTAAACACCTACTTCGGCGGTGCACAGGCTGATATTGATACCATCTCTGCCATAGCATTCTCGCCTTACTTCACCTCTGACCTTACTGCGGTAGCAATCAGTACGGACCAAGGTTCCGCTGGTGCTGCTGGTGTCATGAAATTCCATATCCTGAGCTTCAACCAGAAGAAGTGGGATACCACCGCCGGCTTCTCCGGCTATCCTGTCACCATTAAAGCTGGCACTGTAGTTGGTGCGGGTGAGTTTGTCGTTAGGAAAGCCGCTATCTCACTTGACCCGGCGTACCTCGGCGGCGATGATTCCCTTCGCGTAGCATTCGTCGCGGCTGACATCCAAGACAACGTAGTGACTACTCCAGCCACGACCATTGGCGGTCTCTGGAGACTGAAGGACACTAGTGTTAAACAGCTCATTCAGGATGTCCAGATGTATAGTGTCGCCTGGAACGGCACCAACCTCGTTGCCGGTCCTACAGACAGCAATGCCATCCGGCGCAGTGCTGATGCCATGTCCACTGACCCCACCGTCAGCTCTGCTTCTTCTCTGAAGCG
>DAOTYE010000013.1:0-44705 GCA_034434915.1 Dehalococcoidales bacterium | reverse complement strand
ATATCAACTCTACCACATCCCGCAAGTTTTACTTCTGCAGGCAATATAATACTACGTTAAGTACTCTGCAATACTTCCTGAAACGATGTTGCTGATGCCCCACACTCCCCCAGTCTTGACATTCCACGCTCGCCATGCTAAACTAGGCACACTGATATGTCAGCTTTGTTTGTCAAGGAGCAAGCCACCTTCATCTTTACCCGGCGCACCGGAGTGCGCTTGGGGGATGAGGCTAGATAGCTGACACAGGATACCTGTAATCTGAAGAATACCTCCCCACCAAGCGGGAGGTTTTTTATTATCTATGACCATCGCAGAGCAAACCAGGACAGAGGAAAAAAAGACGACCCGGTGGGATACCATCCCCCGGCTCATCCGGCGCAACTATGAGCGGTGGGCAGACCGCCCTGCCATGTACATGAAAAACTACGGCATCTGGCAGAAATACACCTGGGCGCAGTACTACCAGAAAGTGAAGCACCTATCGCTCGGGCTTATCAGCCTGGGGCTTCAGCCGGGAGACGTGGTCTGCATCATCGGGGACAATGAGCCGGAGTGGTTCTGGGGAGAGTTCGCCACGCAGGCGGCGGGGGGCATTGTCACCGGCATCTTCGTGGACTCCATTCCTTCCGAAGTGAAATACATCGCCGAACATTCCGGGGCTAAATTCGCCATCGTCAATGACCAGGAGCAGACGGACAAATTCCTGGAAATCAAAAACCAGCTTCCCGCGCTCAAGAAAGTCATCTACTGGGACCCCAAAGGCCTCAGAAACTATGATGACCCCATCCTCATATCGTTTAATGAGGTCGTCGCCCTGGGCGAAGCGTATGAAAAGGACCATCCCGGCCTCTTTGAACAGAACATCGCCAGGGGCAGGAGTGATGACATTGCCTTCATCTATTACACCTCGGGCACCACCGGTCTGCCCAAGGGCGCCGTCCTCACCCATGAAGCGTTAATCAATACCGCCCGCGCCTTCATCGGGCGCTACCCGCTCAATGAGAATGATGACCTCATCTCTAATTTCCCTGCGGCATGGGTGGGTGATAGCTTCTTTGCCACTATCCCCCACCTCCTCACCGGCGCCAGGCTCAACTTCCCGGAAGAGCCGGAAACCATCGCTGAGGATACCCGCGAGGTGGGACCGAACTTCGTCATCTACGGACCGCGGCAGTGGGAGAGCATCGTGAGCGAAATCCAGGTGAAGATGTTTGATGCTCACCCGCTCAAGCGCTTCGTTTACCGGCTTTTAATGCCCATCGGCTATAAGATCGCCGACCTCAGATTCCAGGGCAAAAACCCGAGCCTCTTCTGGAAAGCCCTCTACTGCATCGCTTACCTGTTACTTTTCCGTCCCCTGAGGGACAGGCTGGGCTTGACCAAGGTCAGGTTTGCCGTGACCGGAAGCTCAGTATTGAGCCTGGACACCTTCCGCCTCATCCATGCCATCGGCATAGAGCTCAGGCAGAACTACGGCAGTACGGAAGCCGGTCTCATCTCCTCGCACGGCAAGGGCGAAATCAAGTTTGAGAGCGTGGGCAGACCGTCATTGGGAACTGAGGTAAGAGTGACCGATGACGGAGAGCTACTGGTGCGGAGCAACTGCCTGTTCAAAGGCTACCATGCCAACGCCGCCAAAACGCTGGAGACGCTCTGCTGTGGCTGGTGCCGCACCGGCGATGCAGTCAATATTGATGAAGACGGGCATCTCCTGTTTATAGACCGCCTTGACCACCTGGGACAGCTCAAGTCTGGAGTCAAATACGCTCCGCAATACGTTGAGGGCAGGCTCAGGTTCAGCCCGTATATCAAAGACGCCATGGTCATCGGCGGCAAGGAAAGGGACTTCGTCTCCGCCATCATCAATATCAATTTCAGCATGGTGGGCAAGTGGGCGGAGCGGCATCATATCAACTACACCACCTTTGTTGACCTCTCCCAGAAAGAGGAGGTTGCAGAATTGATTCAGAAAGACCTGGTGCGGGTGAACAGCTACCTGCCGGAAAACGCCCGTGTCAAGAAGTTCGTCCTCCTGCACAAGGAGTTTGATGCCGATGAAGCTGAGCTGACCCGCACCCGCAAAATCCGGCGGGAGTTCATGGAAGTGCGCTATAAGGAACTCATTGACGCTATCTACAGCGGTGGCGATGAAATCAGCGTGAAAGCCCCGGTAACGTACCGCGATGGACGTAAAGGTGAGGTAACCACCAAACTCAAAATCAGGACCATTGCAGAAGGAGCTCGTTAGATGGCTGAGTTTACCCAGTTGCTCTTCTCCGGGCTTGCCGTGGGCATGGTCTATGCCCTTATTGCGCTCGGCTTTGTCGTGGTCTGGAAATCCAGTAGTGTCGCCAATTTAGCCCTCGGGCAGATTGTCCTCCTTTCCTCATGGTTTACTTACGGCATGCTGGTGCAAGCTGGCTTGCCTCCTCTGCTCGGCTTTCCGGTGGTTATCCTTTTCGCACTACTGCTTGGCTGGCTTATTGAGCGCGTAGCACTGCGTCCCTTAATTGCCCAGCCCATCCTCTCGCTCATCACGGTGACGCTCGGCATTGCCTATTTCATTGAAGGCGTGGTCACCTTCATCTGGCCCTGGAGCGTGGATGCCCTCCCCCGTCTCTTCCCTCAGGAGCCGGTGCGCATCGGGCTGGCAGTGGTCTCTCAGGAGTATGTCTGGGTGGCGGGGATTTCACTGGTGGCTTTTGCCGGTCTTACCGCCTTCTACAAGTACCACAAGATGGGGATTGCCATGAGAGCCACCGCAGACGACCAGCTTGCCGTGCAGGCTTGCGGCATACCGGTGACCAAGATTTTTTCCCGCTCCTGGATGTTCGCCTGTGTAGTGGCGGCGCTGGGCGGTGTCCTCATTTCAAGCATCGGCGGCATCACCTACGGGCTTGTTGAGACCGGACTGAAAGCATTCTCCGTGGTCATCCTCGGCGGGCTGGACTCATTTCTCGGCGCCATCATCGCCGGTCCCGTTATCGGGCTTGCGGAGAGCCTCGGGGGCGGCTACCTCACACCGTATCTGTGGGCGGGCGTCAAGGACATCATCCCGTTTGTTATCATCATCATTGTTATGTTAATTAGACCTTATGGATTGTTCGGGGAAGAAAGGATAGAAAGGATTTAGCTTATGAGCCTGCCCAGCGGAATGAGAAGCATGACCTATGCCCAGGACATGGCGATTCTGCGCACCAAGACGCACTGGACGCTGTTCATCGGTTTTCTCATTGTGCTCTTTACTCTCCCGCTTTACCTGGGCAGTTACTGGCTCGGCGTGGCTAACCTCATCGGCATCACCCTCATCGCCGCCACCGGGCTGAACATCCTCATCGGTTACTGTGGACAACTGTCAATCGGGCATGCCGGATTTATTGCTGTGGGCGCCTATACCTCTGCTGTGCTGACCAACCGCTTTGGGCTCCCGTTCCTGGTGGGACTGATTTGCGCTGGTTTCATGTCTGGCATCATCGGGCTTATTTTCGGCATTCCCTCCGTGCGCGTGAAAGGCTTTTACCTCGCCATCACCACCATCGCCGCGCAGTTCATCATCATCTGGGTCATCAACCACTGGGACATCACCGGCGGGTTTGTCGGCATCAGGGTGCCTTACGCTTCCATCGGTGGCTACGTCTTACGCAGTGCGTCAAGCCAGTTTTATCTCATTATGGGCATTGCCGCGCTCAGCATTTTCTTTGCCAAGAATATCGCCCGTACCAGGCTCGGCAGAGCATTGATTGCGGTCCGGGATAACGACCTTGCCGCAGAGGTTATGGGCATCAACCTCTTCTATTACAAGATGCTGGCATTCTTCATCGGCTGTTTTATGGCAGGCATTGCCGGCTCCCTGATGGCGCACTGGATAGGCTTCATGACGACGGAGCATTTCACCCTCGCCGAGTCAATCCTTTACATCGCTATGATTATCATCGGCGGTCTGGGCACCACACTCGGTCCTATTCTGGGCGTGGTCTTCATACGCCTGTTGCAACAGGTACTGACCGTGCAGGTGGTGCCATTCCTTGAAGGTACGAAACTCCTGCCCGCCGGCTTTGCCAGCGGCGTCACCCCCATGCTCTTCGGTCTGGTCATCATCCTCTTCCTCATCCTTGAGCCGAGGGGGCTCGCCCACCGCTGGAACTTATTTAAGGCCGCCTACCGGCTATGGCCATTTTCATATTAATGAGGAGGGGAGAAAAGTGATGTAACATGCCATCAATACTGATAAAAACCAGTTATCTGAAGGAGGATATGAAATGAAAAAAGCAATCATACTGGGAGCCATCCTGCTGGCAGTGATGCTGGCAATCCTGCCCGCCTGCGCCACGTCAACCGCCGGGAAAGTGCTCAAGGTGGGCATCATGACGCCGTCCACCGGTCCCGCGGCAGAGAAAGGCAGTCCCATGGGGCACGCCAACCTTGACGCCTTTGAGTATATCAATACCGAGCTCGGCGGCATAGAAGGTTACAAGGTTGAAGTAATCTGGCTGGACAGCGCCTATGATTCAGCCAAGGTAGCCACCATCATCAACCGGTTCATGGACGAAGGAGCCCTTATCTGGGGCACTGCCTCTTCCAAGGAGGGTGCCGCCGCCATGGAAATTGCCAACCGGGCAGAGTTCCCGGGCGTGGTCGCTTTCACCTCACCGGTTCTCTACCGTCCGCCACAGCATATTTATGGACAGCTCCCCGATTACGGCGATGACTGGGCTGCGTTTGCCAATTACTACATGCAGAATATCTGGAAGGGCCCCGGCAAACCGAAGATGGCGCTCCACCTGCTCAATAACCCCACCGGGTACGGCGCGCGGGATGCGGCCAGAGCTCTGGCGGACAAAATCGGCATAGAGATAGTCTCAGTTGACGAGCACACCACCACCACCACCTCAGAGGTGGAATCCCTCACCCGCATCAAGGCTAAGAACCCGGATGTCATCTATATTTCCAGCACGCCTGCTCCCACCGCTGTCATCATCAAGAACGCCTATGAGCTTGGTTTATACAAGCCCGGTGCCGCTGGTAGCGTCACCATCGGGCTGGGGCATGCCAGCATCACCAAAGCTCTGGTGGATATCGCCGGGGCGAACATTGTGGAGGGAGTTTATGGTGTCTACCCCACCGTGAACTGGACGGACGATGTGCCCGGCATGGCTAAAGTAAAGGAATACGTCCGCAAGCTCCACCCCAAAGACGAGGGCAATATGGACTACATTACTTCCTGGGCGCAGAGCATGATAATTGCTGAAGCCCTCAGACTGGCGGTCAAGAATGTGGGCTACAATAAGCTGGCAAAAGGCGGTGTGGAAGCGTGGCGCCTGGTGGAAAAAGAGGGTATCCAGAAGCTGAAGAACTATGACGTCGGCGGGCTTCATGGCCCGGTAAGCTATTCACCCGGAGACAACCGGCTGTCCAAATCAGTGAGGGTCTTCCAGATAAGGAACGGCACCATTACGCCGGTCAGCGACTGGATAGATGCCCCGGTAATTGAGTACGAAAAGTTTGACTGGTTTGGTAAATAAACTGAAAAGGGGAGTAAAAAAGGGGGCTCCGCCGAAGCGGAGCCCCGGTAAACACCATGCTCAAGCTGAATAACATTGAGGTCACCTATCTCAATGTCATCCGTGTCCTTCACGGCGTATCTATGAAGGTGGATGACGGCGCCATCGTTGCTTTGCTCGGCGCCAACGGCGCGGGAAAAAGCACCACTCTGAAAGCCATTTCCGGGCTTCTCCACGTTCAGGAAGGTGAGGTCACTGATGGCAGTATTGAGTGGAACGGGGAGAGGATTGACCATAAGAGCGCAGAGGAAATCGGCAAGCTGGGCATCATCCAGGCGCTGGAAGGCAGGCGCGTCTTCGGGCATCTCACCACGGAAGAAAACCTGATGGTCGGTGCCTTCAGCAGGCGCGATAGCCACGCCGTAAAACGGGACCTGGAGATGGTCTATCATTATTTTCCTCGCCTGAAATCCCTGCACCGCAACACCGCTGGCTATCTCTCCGGTGGTGAACAGCAGATGCTGGTTATCGGCAGGGCTATGATGACCTCTCCCAAACTCATGATGCTTGATGAGCCATCGCTGGGTCTGGCGCCGCTTCTCGTGGAAGAGATTTATGACATCATCAACCGCTTCAACCGGGAGCAGAAGACATCAGTTTTGCTCGTTGAGCAGAACGTGAGGATTGCTCTCAGCATCGCCCACTATGGTTATGTTATGGAGAACGGGAGAATCGTCCTTGACGGCACGGCAGAATTCCTTAAGAATAATGAAGACGTCAAGGAGTTTTACATGGGGCTCTCCGCTATGGGCACGCGGAAGAGCTACCGGGAAGTCAAGCATTATAAGAGGCGCAAAAGATGGCTCTGAAAAGGAAACCGGATTATTTTGACGAGCTGGAGACCATGTCTGCTGAGAATAGAGAGCAGTACCAGAGTGAAAAGCTCTTTGCCACAGTGCGCTACGCCTACGCTCATGCTCCTGCAGTCAAAAAAATGCTTGACCGCGCCGGCATCAAGCCGTTTGACATCCGCACTGTGAAAGACCTGGAGAAGCTCCCCATCACCCGCAAGACTGACCTTATTGAGCTTCAGAAAACAGACCCGCCCTATGGCGGATTTCTGATGGTCCCGCCGGAGGAAGTTGACCGCGTCTTTATCTCCCCGGGACCGGTCTATGAGCCCATCCAGACCGCCTCAATTAAATGGTTCGCCAAAGCATTCTGGGCGGCAGGATTCAGAAAGGGGGACATCGTCGTCAATACCTTCACCTACCACCTGTCACCCGCCGGCATCCTGTTCCATGAAGCCCTGCGCGACTGCGGCGCCACGGTTGTGCCCACCGGCGTGGGCAATACTGAAATTCAGGTGCGCACCATGCTAGACCTGAAAGTCACCGGGTTCGTGGGGACGCCTTCATTCCTCATGACCGTCATCAACAAAGCGGAAGAAACGGGCTATAGCTTCAAGAAAGATTTTGCGGTCAGGCGTGCCTGGTTCACCGGAGAAATGCTCCCACCATCTCTCCGCAGGACGCTGGAAGATGATTATGGCATTGACACCTATCAATGCTATGCCGTCACTGAGCCCGGCGGCGCGCTCGCCTACGAATGCCGCGAGAAGAAAGGCATGCACCTCATGGATGAATATGCTATTGAAATTATTGACCCGCAGACCGGCAAACAGCTGGCGCCGGGAGAGGTGGGTGAAATAGCTGTTACGCCGCTCCACAACAAGAACTGGGGCATCATCCGCTTCGGCACGGGTGATTTGTCCTCTATCACCACTGAGCCCTGCTTGTGCGGGCGCACGTCTTACCGCCTTACTGGCATACTGGGGAGGGCGGGTGACGCAGTGAAAGTGCGCGGGATGTTCGTGGTGGGAAGACAGGTGGAAGGAGTGCTGGCGGGCTTTCCTGAAATCAGCACCTACCAGATTATCGTCAGCCGTCCCGCCCAGCGCGATGAAATCACCTTCCGCATTGAGCTGAAAGATGAGACCGCAGACAAAGAAAAGCTGGCGGAAGAGGTCAACAAAAAGTTTCAGAGCGCGTGCGTGCTCAAAGCGGATAGAATTGACTTCGTGCCAAAAGGAGCAATTCCGGAAGACCAGAAAAGGAAAATCAAAGACGCACGGGTCTGGAAGTAACTTTACTTTTTCTCTTCACCCAGGTAGGCAGCAATCACTTTGGGGTCGGTCTTAATCTCCGCGGGAGTGCCTTCCGCAATCTTGCGTCCAAAATCAAGCACCACGATACGGTCAGCGATGTCCATCACTACGCCCATGTCATGCTCCACCAGGACGATGCTGTTCACGCCGTCCCTCAGCACCGGCGAATCAGGATAAGTAGCCCCCTGCCCCTCAAAGATGTCAATAATGAAGCGGGCGATGTCCTCCTTTTCCTCAAGATTCATCCCTGCCATTGGCTCGTCAAGGAGCAGTACCTTGGGCTCAAGTGCCAGTGCCCTGCCCAGCTCCACCCGCTTCCTCATGCCGTAAGGAAGCGCACCCACCACCTTTTTGCGGATAGGCTCAATCTCCAGGAAATCAATAATCTCTTCCACCACGCGGCGGTGCTTGATTTCCTCTTTATGCGCCCAGAGGAAATAGAAGGCACTGCTGAGAAAGTTCTGCTTCATCAGGACATGCCGCGCCGCCATGATATTTTCCAGCGTGGTCAGCCCGGTGAAAAGCTCAATGTTCTGGAAAGTCCGCGCCAGCCCGAGACGAGCGGCCTTGTCAGGGCGGATGCCGGTTATCTCCACGCCTTCAAAGTAAATACGGCCCTTCTGCGGTTTATAGAAGCCATTGATGCAGTTGAGCAGGCAAGTCTTCCCTGCTCCGTTCGGTCCGATGATGGCGAGGATTTCATTCTCCTTGATGTCAACGCTGACATCAGTCAGGGCTTTCACACCGCCAAAGGAGAGTGAAACGTTCTCAATCTTTATCTTGACATCCCGGTCAGTGCTCATTTCTGCTGAGCCTCCTCAGCCATGAGCCTGTCCCGGTATTCAGCGGGGCGGGGGCAGGCGGAGCCTTTGCACGCCAAAGGACGCTTCAATTGCCTGCTTTTTTCCTTCAGGGCGCGGGACGTCTCTTTGTCCGGGCGGCTGTATTTCTGACAGGCAGCGCATTTTGCCGCGCCGTCTTTATAGACCAGGAGCGTTACCTCATCGTCAACATCATCGCAGAAGATAGTGGCTGCGGTGATTTTCCAGTTGACCATAGCCCTCTCTATCTATTTCCGGTGTGAAGCTAAAGCCGCCGCCAGCGCCACTGCCTCACTCATGTTTTTGTGGTCGGCAAGCCCTTTTCCTGCTTTGCCATAGGCGGTGCCATGGCTCGGGGTGGTGATGATGATTGGGGAGTTGAAATAGAAGATAACTATCTCACCAAAATGGAACGCTTTGAGCGCAATCTGCGACTGGTCGTGGTACATGTTGACCACGCCGTCAAACTGCCCCTTGAAAGCGCGGACATAGACCGTATCCGCAGGAATGGGACCCATGGCATTGATGCCTTTTGCCTGCGCCGCCTCAATTGCCGGAGTCAAATGTTCCGCCTCTTCATTGCCCATCAAACCGTGTTCGCTGGCGTGAGGGTTCAGCGCGGCAACCGCGATGCGCGGTGACTCAATGCCATAGGCACGCAGAGCATGATACATGGTCTCTATATTGCTGAGCACGCGTTCTTTGGTCACCATCTCAAAAACTTTCCTGAGAGCATAGTGCTCCACCACCGTGATACGGAAGACACTGCCGATTTTCGCCAGTGCTCTGATATCGGGAGCTTTCAGATACTCCTTCATCAGGTATTGCTCATCGCCATACTTTTTGCCGCCGTAGTTCAGCGATTCTTTGCACAGCGGCGCATAGACCACGCCGTCAACCTTCTTCGCCAGCGCCAGGTCAGATGCCTTTATCAGGGCTTCCAGCGCCAGCCGTCCCCCTTTTTCATGAGGTTCTCTGAGGAAAAGGATTTCTTTGCCACCGTCCGCCAGGTCAAAAACCGCCTGTTCCACTCTGCTGGCAACCGCTTCGTCAGCGTTTTTGAAGATGGGAAGATTGAACTTGACGCCCAAGATATCATAGGCGGCTTTTATTACGCCAGCATCCGCTATCACCAGCATGCGGCAATCCGGACGCGGACCTTCTGCCAGCACCCTGACCAGGATTTCCGGACCAACGCCGGTAATGTCACCCGGGGTAACTGCAATAAGGGGTTTTTTGTTGTTCATGTTATTTCGCTTTCGGCTCCTTCACCAGTTTTGCTTCCAGCAGGAGTTCTGCCGCCCATTTCCCCGCCTTGCCTACCACGTCAGGACAGTGAATATCATGGGCGCCGGCGTCAAGGAATTTTTGATATTCATCCGGGTCAATTAAATAGTAAGAGCGCCCCATCTTCTTCGTCTGGATATTGCGGCAGATGACCGAGCCGTATTCCTGGATAAATTTATCATGAAGCTTCTTGGCAAGGTCATGCGTCTTGAGGCGCACCTTCGCCTTATCTTCAAAGTCATTCCTTTCCCTGCCCACCACTGAACCAAGGAAAAGAATCGCCCCGGTGTATGCCCCGCAACTGCCGTCCGTAGTCCTGCCGCCACCGCCAGCCAGCGCCGTAGCCGCCTTAAAGATAACATCATCTCTCAGATTGAATGTGTCCTGCAACGCAGCGACCACACACTGGCTACAGCCGCCGTATAATTTCTCATACTTAGAGCCCAGTTCATAGGCTTTCTCCGGAGCGCCTTTCTTTTTTACCATCTTCACTTCTCCTTTGCTACTGACAGTAGCCATGCTTATTGTAACAAGTTGTGTCTTACGCAATCAAGCTGGCAGTTTCCCCCATCATCAGTGCGAGTTTCAATCATAACAGGTGGAAATACCCGTCCCGCCGCACCACCTTGAGGTTAAGGCCGAAGAGGTCAGAAAGGTTAGCTGAGGTCAGCACCTCTGCCTTTGGGCCATCCTTCACAATTCTGCCTTCTTTGAGCAGAATGACGCGGGCAATCTCCGGGATGATGTCCGGCAGGCTGTGAGTAACCATGATGAGGTTCGTGCCAGCGCTGACGATTTTGCGGAAAATGTGGCGCAGTCCACGGGCGGCGCGGGGGTCAAGGCTGGAAGTAGGTTCATCAAGGAGCAATGCCTTAGGTTCATGCACCAGTGCCCGTGCCATGACGACACGTTTCAACTCGCCGGTGGAGATTTCATGCACCGGTCTTCCGGCGAGCTGGGCGATTTCCAGCAGGCTCATCACCTCAGCAGTCTTCTGCGCCATCTGCGGGGTGACCGTGCTGTCATGCCAGACGCCGATACTGCCAAAGAAGCTGGAAACAATGATTTTCTGCACCGGAAGCCGGCTTTCTGCACAATCGTTTGCCAGGTCGTTGGTGACAATGCCGATGAGCTGCCTCAGTTCAAAGAGGTTCCAGCGCTCTCTGCCGAAGAGCCGTAGATAAGGCGCGGGGTCGCCCGCAAAGGGGTAACATTCCCGGGTGATGGTCTTGATGAAGGTCGTCTTCCCGGAGCCATTCGGTCCGAGTATGGCGATGTTCTCCCCCAGCTCTACCTTTAAGGTGATGCGGTCTAAAGCAATGCGGTCGCCCCTGAAAACAGTCACATTGCGGTATTCCAGAAGCGGGGGTGAGTTTCTGCCTGTTTCAGCCCGGTGCGTGTCTGTCAACTCCGATATAGTCTTTCTAGCATCACAGTCAGTGCTATGACCTGACCATGACGAGCATCATCTTGAAAGCGGCTATGGCTTTCAGGGCATGCGGCTCATTAGCAGGCATGATAATCATCTCGCCCTGCTTCACCCGGAAAGGCTTGCCTGAAATAGTGACCTCCGCTTCACCGTCAATGACATAAACCAGCGCGTCAAACGGCGCGGTATGCTCGCTTAATCCCTGCCCCTCCGCAAAGGAGAACAGGGTGACCGTCCCTGTCTTCTTATCAATGAGCGTGCGGCTCACCACCGCGCCGTCCTGATAGTCAACCAGGTCAGCCAGCGTTGTCACCTTTGCCAGGAGTGTCTCTGAACGTTTTGTTTTTTCCATATCGTGCCTTTCTATTCCAGATATATGCTTTTCAGCAGGTCCAGGTTCCTATGGAACTGCTCATGCTTCCCCGCGCCGATTCTTTCACTTTCAATTTTTTCAAACTCTGCAAGCATTTCACGCTGTCTCTTTTCAGGGACGTGGATGTCCGCCATAGGATAGAGGATGTTATCATCCTTGTAAATGTGCCGGGCAAGCAAATCGGCGTAGCCGCGGGCATTGCTGGCAAATGTGCCCAGCGCGGTCACCCTGCTTATAGCGCTCAATGCTATCGCTCATTCCCTTCACAAAGCCACGTCCCACATCATGCTCCTGAAGCATGACGCCTACAGGGCCTCCCTCTCTGGGAATTCCCGCCGCCACCATCGCCGGGAAGAGCACGCCTTCCTACTTGCCATGGTGACATCTATCCGCAAAAACCCTGATGAACTCCAGAATCATATCAAGGTGTTTGGCGTCAATCTTCTGGCTTATTTTTTAATGACTCGCAACGCCAACTTTATCGCTTCATGCTCCTCTTTCAGTGCTCTTTCGGCGTGGCTTACCTCCTCACCTTATCGCGCTCTGCGGCTACCGCGTGATGGCTTATTAGGGCCCGGGGGGACTTGGCCACGGTAATCAGGCGCGGTAATAACAATTGGCAGGCTGATTTTATGGTCAACCAGCCGTGAGCTGATACGGCTGTCAATCTCTTCAATCTCCTCAAGGGAACAGCGCGTGGTGAGGACAGTCGCCAGGCGGGCGTTATAGCGATAGTTGATAACCTGGTATAGCTTCTCCTGCGCCCAGGGGGTGGTGGAGTGTTCGCCAAAGTCATCTAGAATAAGAAGCGGGACGGTCTTTACGCTTTCAAAAAGCTGGTCGTATGACACCTTGCTCTCCGGGCTGAAGGTGGAGCGCAGGTGGTCCAGAAACTCAGGCACGACAATGAATAACACCGCTTTTCCCGCCTGCTTATTGTAATTGGCAATCGCCGCGGCGAGGTGGGTCTTGCCGCAACCGGTCCCTCCGATGAGCACCAGCCATCCCTCCGGTGACTGCGCGAAATTGAGCGCTATGCGATAGACGTGTCCCAGATTTTCTCTCTGCTCAGGGGAAAGGTTGACCCGCTTGTAATCAAAATTCTCAAAAGTCATGGTTTTCAGAAGAGCAAGCTCAAGCCCGCCGGCATAGTCTGCGGCAGATGGCTTTTCCTCTATGACATGAACCTGGCAGAGGCGCCGGTCAGTGAGGCGGGTGCGGAGACGCTCATCTAACTGCTCAACAGGCACAATGGTGACAATGACGGTGGGTAGCTGGCTATTGAAACGGTACGTAATGAGCTGGTCCAGCTTTTCCTTCGCCCAGGGGGTGCTCGTCTGCACTCCCAAATCGTCAAGCACCAGGAGCGGGACATTGCGCACATGATTGAAAAACTGCTCAAAAGGCACCTCGCTTCCTGGATTATAGGCGGAGCGCAGGTGGTCAAAAAGGTCAGGTGTGGTGATGTAAAAAACGGGCTGTCCCTGTTTCAAGCGTTCATTAGCAATCGCCGCGGCGAGGTGGGTCTTGCCGGAGCCGCTGGGCCCGCTGATAATAAACCAGCCTTCAGGGGCGGCGGCAAAGGCTTTCGCCGCATTATAGATGTTGTTAAATCGCTCCTGGTTGATGGGAAGCCCGCTTCTGCCTTTAGGCAAAAGGTTATCAAAGGTAAGACGGGTGAGCATTCCCAGATTGCTGTATTTCTCCAGATTAGCCCTGCGCTCTTGAGCCTGCGCCTCAAGAACACATTTACACGGCACCACCCGACTGTAGTCCGGCTTCCCGGAGGGAAGGAGCGGATGCACCACCCTTGCCCCATGGCAAACAGGACAGACATTATCCTGAACCGGTTCTGCTTCAATGCTGGATAAGGTGTCCGTATTTCCCTTTGAGGTATCTGTCCGGGTCCTTTTTAATATCTCGCTTATGTGTTCCATCGGTCTTACCTTCTGCAGACCAGCGTTCCAGAATGCGCATGATATACCTGATGTTACGCTTGTTCAGGGCAACTGCTTCTTTAATGGCATCTCTCAGCCACTCCTGAGGATAGAGCTTTTCCGCCTCCTTCAGCTCATCAGCAATGAGCGGCGTGAGCATGCCGATGTTCTGCTCATAAAGCGTGAAAACGTCAGGCTGAGGTTCAGTTGCGGCCGGTCTCGGCTTCGCCGCGGTGAATCCGCCCAGCTTTATTTCCCCGCTTTCAATCTTCGCCGCCGCCTGCCTGCCCTGCTCCGTGTTCAGCAAATAAATGTCTTCAGACGCGCCATCCTTGTCCGCTGATATCTTCAGGATTGTACCTCGCTTGCTCGCCATCTCAAGAGCCCTGCGCAGAATTTCTTCCTTCCCGCCCAGACCGGTCATCAGGCTCACATCTCCCAGAAGCTCGGCATAACGTACATACTGCGGATACCCCTTCTTGCGATAGAGCAGAGCCAATAAGTGAAGCGTGGTCTTCAGTTCCGCCAAATCCTCTATCTCCGGCAGAAGCCGGCTGAAAAAGAGGTTGGGGATGGGGGTAAATTCCATCCTGGCGGGGAAACCGGCAAACTGCTTCATAGCAAGCTCGGCTCTTCACTCCCGATGTTAAAGAACCGGGTGACATTGGCGCGGAAAAGAAGCTTAATTTCACCGGTGGGACCGTTGCGGTTTTTAGCGATGATGATGTCAGCCTGGTCCTTTGGATATTCCCCGGTGTGAGTAACATTCCACTCTTCTTCAGTGCGATAGTAATACTCTTCACGATAGATAAAAAGGACGATGTCCGCGTCCTGTTCAATGCTCCCGCTTTCACGCAGGTCTGAAAGCTGAGGTTTGTGTGAGGTGCGTATTTCCGGTGCGCGGCTTAACTGAGAAACGGCAATCACAGGCACATTAAGCTCGCGGGCGAGCGACTTCAGTGAACGTGAAATATAGCTGATTTCCTGGACGCGGTTTTCTCCTTCGCCCTGCATCAGTTGAAGGTAGTCCACCACCACGAGGTCCAGCGGATGTTCAAAGTTCAGGCGCAGAGCTTTACTGCGCATCTCCGCCATCCTCAGCATGGGCGTATCATCTATGTAGATGGGTGCTTCAGAGAGCACGCCGGTGGCTTCAATGATTCGTCTCTCCTCATCTTCAGTGTGGTGCTCAAAGCGCAGGCGCTTCAGATTGACGCCGGATTCGCTTGACAAAAGACGTGATACCACTGACTCCCTTGACATTTCCAGGCTGAAGAGGGCGACACACGCTTTCTGCTCCACTGCCGCGTTGCGAGCGATGTTCAGGGCAAAGCTCGTCTTCCCCATGCTCGGTCTGCCGGCAATGATGATGAGGTCAGAGCGCTGGAACCCGCCGAGAAACTCGTCAAGTGCGATGTATTTGGAGAGGACATAAGGCAAAGGTGCGCCCGCCTCCGGTGTGGGCTGTACCTCAAAGTACTTATCCAGAACCTGGCGGATGTGGGTCAAATCACGGACGCCCTGCCTGCGGCGCAGTTTGTAAAGAAGGCTCTCTGCCTTGCTCAGGCTGGCATCCACATCAGGACCGGACTCGTAGCCAATCGCCGCTATCTGCCCGCTGGTGCTGATTAGCCCGCGCATGACAGCAAGGCGATATACAATCTGGGCGTAGTGCTCAATATCCAGCGGCGTGGGGCAGATGGCGATGAGATGGCTTAAATACGCCGCACCTCCCACTGACTCCAGCTTGTTCCGCCGCGCCAGCTCCTGTGCCAGGGTAATCTGGTTGATGGCTTCTCCGCGACTGTAAAGCGTCAGGCAGGCGTCATAGAGTAACTGATTCCGCTCATGATAAAAATCAGCCGGCTGTAAGAACGTCGAAATGCGGTATATCGCCGTGCCGTCTATGAGCAACGAGCCGATGACCGCATCTTCCGCATCAAGGTCATGAGGCGGGAGTTTTTCTGTGACCACGTTAAGCTGTCTCCTCCGCCGCTACGGTTACTTTTACCTTTGAGGTGATTTCCCCGGAGAATTTTATCTCCACGTCATAGCTCCCCACCTGGTGGATAGGCATGGGAAGCTCCACCTTCCGCTTGTCAATCTCTTTCCCGGTAACTTTGCTCAGCTCGCTGGCGATATCCGCGCTGGTGATTGAGCCATAGAGCTTGCCTTCAGCGCCCGCTTTTGCCTTCAATGTTATTTCTTTGCCTTCAATCTGCTGAGCCAGTGCCTTCATTTCCGCTTCCATGAGCGCCCTGATGCGGCCCCGCTTTTTAAGCTGGGCGTCAATGACGCTTGCAGTCTGGGAATCCACCTTCACCGCCAATTTCTTGGGAAGAAGGTAGTTACGGGCATAGCCATCAGCCACTTCTTTAGTTTCGCCTGCTTTTGCCACACGGCTCACATCTTCCAGAAAAACTACTTTCATGAGCTCTCCTT
Source organism: Dehalococcoidales bacterium (assembly GCA_034434915.1). Classification (GTDB taxonomy): domain Bacteria; phylum Chloroflexota; class Dehalococcoidia; order Dehalococcoidales; family RBG-16-60-22; genus DAOTYE01. Next base: position 28,745 of record DAOTYE010000013.1, on the reverse strand, counting down.
TACTGGATATTATACTTTACCATGACATGGATGGAAATAAGTCTTAATGGGCTTCCTGAAAATGCTCAGCGATATACCGCTCAGCGTGGACCGCCGCCACTGCGCCGTCCCCCACAGCAGAAACGACCTGCCTGATTGAGCCAGAACGGATGTCTCCGGCGGCGAAGATGCCCGGGATTCCTGTCTCCATCTTTTCATTGGTCACAATCGCCCCGTTTTCGTCCAGAGATAGTAATCCCTTAAGATAGGCAGTGGCAGGCTTCGCCCCGGTCGCGACAAAGACACCATCCACGGCAAGAATTGACTTTTTCCCGGTAGCCACGTTCTTGAGATTCAGCTTCCTGACCACGTCATCGCCCTCAATGGACTCAATCACCGTGCTCCATACAAATTCAATCTTTGGTTCGGCAAAGGCGCGTTCCTGAAGGATTTTCACCGCCCGCAGTTCATCACGGCGGTGGATGACATAGACCTTGCCGGCGAACTTAGCCAGCTCCAGAGCTTCGCTGATTGCCGTATTGCCACCCCCTGCCACCGCCACCGTCTTATCTCTGAAAAGAAAGCCGTCACAGAGCGCGCAGTAGCCCACCCCTCTGCCGGTGAACTCTTTCTCCCCGGGGACATTGAGCAGCTGACGCTCCGAGCCGCCGGCGATGATGACTGCCTTAGCAGTAAAGTCACCCTGGGATGTCCTGACCTCTTTTTCTTTACCCTTAATTTCAAGCGCGGTGACCTCAGCATTCATGACCTCCAGCCCAAACTTGACCGCCTGCCGGTTCATTTTATCAGCAAGGTCAAGTCCGCTGATGCCTTCTAAAAAGCCGGGGTAGTTCTCCACTAGCCCAGCGTAAACAATAGCACCACCCACCGCCATCCTCTCCAGAAGCAATGTTTTCAACCTGCCCCTGGCGCTGTAAATGCCGGCGCTCAGTCCTGCCGGACCGCCGCCGATGATGACCACATCATATTTTTTATTGCCGGTCTGTTCCATCAGCCCACCGCCGCATCAAGGGTTTTCTTCAGCTCGCTCTTCGGTCTGAACCCGACGATGTGAGAAAAAGGATTGCCATTTTTAAAGATGATAAGCGTGGGAATGCTCATAATGCCGTATTTGCTTGCCGTCCTGGGGTTCTGGTCAACATCAAGCTTGGCAACCGTCACTTTGCCCTCATACTCGCTTGCCAGCTCTTCCACGATTGGCGCAATCATGCGGCAGGGCGCGCACCAGGTCGCCCAGAAATCCACCAGCACCGGCGTCTTTGCCTTGATTACCACCTGTTCAAATGTGTTGTCGTCAACAGTGATTGGTTTACTCATCGCTTTCTCCCTTGATTGTCTCCAGTATTTTCTGCTGAACCATCTGTTCGGCTACACCAATCGCATTCTTGATTGTCCCCGCCCGGCTTCTCCCGTGGGCTTTGACGATATTGCCGTTCACACCGAGCAAGCAGGCACCACCATACTCGCGGTAATCCATCTTTTTGACATGACCGCCTAAACCGAGGTCGCGCAACAAGTCTCTACCGCGCATGTGGTAGGCGCTGGAAAAAACGCGCTCCACATTGCGCATGAAGTTGAGGAAATTATCGCTCAAACCCTCAATCGTCTTGAGAACGATATTGCCAGTGAAGCCGTCAGTAACAACAACGTCTGCCACTGCCTTATAGACGTCCTGAGCCTCAATATTACCGATGAAGTTTATGCCTTTGGTCTGTTTGAGAAGCTGGTATGCTTCCTGCACCAGTGGCGTCCCTTTGGTCTCTTCCACGCCGATGCTGAGCAGTCCCACCTTGGGTGACGCTATGCCAAGGACGCGCTCACTGTAGATTGACCCCATGCGGGCAAACTGGACGAGGTGGCTTGCCCGGCATTCAGCATTGGCTCCGGCGTCAATGAGCACTACCGGGGAAGCGGTGAAGTTTATGGTGCAGGCGATACCCGGACGTTCAATGTCCTTGAGCTTGCCCAGATTGAGCATTGCCGCGCCGAAGAGCGCTCCGGTGTTCCCAGCAGAAACAAAGGCGTCTGCCTTTCCCTCCTTTACCAGATTAACACCCACCATGATTGAGGAATTGGGTTTACTGCGCAGGGCTTTCATCGGCGGCTCATCTGCCGTAATAACCTGCTCCGCATCAACGATGGTGAAGCTGGTCTTTTTCTTTTTCAATTCTTTTGCTGTGAGGACATGGAGCATGCTCCGCCTTCCCACCAGCGCCACCTCAATGTCATATTCCTCCACCGCCTTGACCGCGCCCTTCACTATCTCATGGGGGGCATAATCTCCGCCTTCAGCATCCAGCGCAATTATCACGTCTCCTCTTCCTCCACGGGTGACTTTTTGCGGCTCCGCTCAAAATCCGCCCTGACTTTTTTCAGAAGGTTGTCATCTGCCAGCACGTCTGCGGCGGTCAGCGCCATTGCCTGTGCCGCATCCATCATGCCGCAGATGCCCGCCTGTGCGCCGGCGGCAAACTTAAACTGCTCAGAGTGGAGTGCCACACCCTCAGGCGCAATAGCAATCGCCGGATGGATGGCAGGAACCAGCTGACTCACATTGCCCATGTCACTGCTACCAAAAGTGACAGCGGGATTGTGCAGGGGCACTTTCCTGCCCAGCGATTCCAGGTTGCGCTTGAAAAGACGCGCCAGGGTCATGTTGTTCCGCATGGGAGCATAGCGCACCCTGTCCCAGTGTGTCTCAACTTTCGCACCCGTCGCCAGCGCCGCCGCCATGAAACAGCCCATTACTCTGCTCTTAAGCTCGTCCAGATATTCGTCATCTTCCGCCCTGACGACGATATTTGCCGCGGCGTGGTCCGGGACAATGTTAGCCGCCTTGCCCCCGTCTGTAATTATGCCATGAATGCGGGCGGAACTCCTGATATGCTGGCGCATGGCGTTTATGGCGTTAAAAGACTGGATGACCGCATCAAGAGCATTAATACCTACCTCTGGACGCGCCGCCGCGTGAGCCGCCAGCCCGGCAAACTCCACCTTAACCCCCTGACACGCCAGAAATTTGACCGTGGCGGTATTATAGGCGTTAGGGTGCACCATCATCACAGCATCCAGCCCGGCAAAGGCGCCGCGCTCTGCCAGATAGACTTTTCCGCCCAGTAGTTCTTCTGCCGGCGTGCCGATGACCTGCACCGTGCCACCGGTGCCATCAACCACGGCTTTTGTGGCTATTCCGGCTCCAATGGCGCTTCCGGCAATCAGGTTGTGCCCGCAGGCATGCCCCATTTCCGGGAGGGCATCATATTCCGCCAGAAAAGCAATAACGGGCTTTCCTTTGCCATAAACGGCGCGGAAGGCGGTGGGCATCTTGCTGAATTTCCGCTCCACGCGGAATCCGTTTGCCTCAAGATAGTCCGCCAGCCAGGCAGAAGCCTTAATCTCCTTGAAACCTACCTCAGGGGTATTATAGATTTTGCGGCTGAGCTCAGCTATCTCAGTACGGTGAGCGGCCAGTGTCTTGCTGATGGCGGTCTTAAGGCTTTTAGTATCCAATCTTTCTTCTCCTTGATGTCCTATTATAACGCAACCGCCAGTCCGTTTTCTAGGATATTTTCGCTTCTGAACTTGCCCGGCGTGTCCGGCGGCTATGGTTATAACTACTTCCGCCTATGACCAAATCACTATTGTGGTAGTAGGTGAGCTTAGATAAGATTAAGTTAGTAGCTTTTGCGCAAGAAAGTGACGTATTATGATGTCCAGCCAGCGAGCGACAGATTCAAAAGGCAGACTGCTGAAACACCTTTCCCAGCCGGAAGCTCTTCACCTCATCCCGGAAGCCATGGCGCGGAAATACATGGTTATCCCCCTTTCTGTAAGCGGTAACACGCTCAAAATAGCCATGGCTAACCCCACTGATATTTTTGCCCTTGAAGCGCTCGCCGCCAAAAGCCAGAAACGCATTCACGCTGAGCACGCCAGCGCGGAGGAAATCCAGGAAGCTATTGACTTCAATTATAAAGCCTATGATGAAATTGAAAAGCAGGTCTCCCACATCTCCAAGCTGCCAGAAAAACCGAAGATAGAAGAAAGCATCAAGCTGGATACGTTCACCGATGCGCCGGTGGCGCAGGCGCTTTCCCTGATTATTGATGAAGCGGTAAAAGCCAGAGCGTCTGATGTCCATATCCAGCCGCAGGAAACCAGTGTCAGAGTCCGTTTCAGGATTGATGGCACCCTCCATGATATGCTGTCATTGCCCTCAGCGGCTGCCGTCCCGCTCATTTCACGTATTAAAATCCTTTCCAATATGAACATCGCGGACCACCTGCGCCCCCAGGACGGTCAGTTCACCGTAAAGGCGAAAGGCAGGGTCATTGATATCCGCGTGGGCACCGTCCCCACCATCTACGGCGAAATGGCAGCCCTGCGTATTCTGGACAAGTCACGCGCCCTGCTCACCTTGTCTGAGCTTGGCTTCCTCCCGGAAAGCCTGGAAAAGTACGAGAAAATGCTCAGCGTATCATACGGTATGATTCTGGTAGCAGGACCTACCGGCGCCGGGAAGACTACCACTCTCTACGCATCCATCAATAAGCTGGACAACATCGGGAGCAATATCATCACCATTGAAGACCCCGTGGAATACCGGTTCAAAAATATCAACCAGGTGCAGGTCAATCCCCGTGCTGAGCTGACTTTCTCCAGCGGTCTCAGGTCTCTCCTGCGTCTTGACCCTGACGTTATGTTAATCGGGGAAATCCGCGATGCGGAGACTGCCAGTATTGCCGTCCGCTCCGCGCTCACCGGACACCTGGTGCTATCATCAATCCACGCCAATGATGCCCCGGGCGTGATTTTCCGTCTTCTTGACCTGGGGGTTGAGCCGTTTCTCCTTTCTTCAGCGCTCATTGGCGTGGTGGCTCAGCGCATGGTGCGCCGCGTTTGTCCGAACTGCGCCCGGATGGTGGATGCTCCACTCATTGAGCAGATGCTCTATCAAAGAGAAATGGGAGAAGAGCGTACCCAGTTCCTCTCCGGGAGCGGCTGTGAGCTCTGCGCCAATACCGGCTACCGTGGCAGAATCGGCATTTTTGAGATTTTAAGCATAAGTGATGAAATCCGCAAGATGCTCCTGAGCGGCACCACCGCCCACGAGCTACGCAACCAGGCATTGAAAGAAGGCATGGTGCCCATGATTAAAGACGGAATGATGAAAGTCAAAGCCGGCGTGACCACGCCTTCTGAAGTAATGCGCAATACTTTTTCCATGGACCAGTAGACGCAGAAAAAGAGAGGTGAAACCCTACGGTCTATCATTACCTGGCTTATAAAGAAAACGGTGAAGTGGTCAAAGGCAAGCTTGCGGCTAAGAGCGAGGAAGCGGCCACAGAACTGCTGATGTATTCTGGCTATCAGGTTATCAGTTTAAGGCAGATGACCTCGCTCATCAACTTTGAGGGGCTGACCAGCCGGCTCACCCGCGTCCAGCCAACCGAGATAATACTCTTCTGCCGTCAACTGGCTCTTTTGCTAGAATCAGGCATCAATATCAGCTCTGCCATAGAGCTTCTGCGGGAACAGGCGTCCAGTCATGCCTTGCGCCAGGTCCTAAGCAACGTCATCACTGACCTGCGGAGCGGGAGCCAGCTTTCCGCCGCCCTGGCGAAGCACCCGGAAATCTTCTCCCCCATCCACTGCCAGTCATTAAGCCTGGGTGAGAAGACCGGTGGGCTAGAGGTAATGCTAAAACAGGTAGCAGACCATATTGAGAAAGAGATTACCGCCACCAAAAGTATAAAAAGTGCCCTGACATACCCGGTCATCGCCGCCATTGTTGCCTTCATCGTCGTCGGGGTGCTCATCGCTTTTGTTTTTCCAGCCTTCGGCAGTCTTTATGAATCGCTCGGTGCGGAACTACCCGCCATCACCCGGATGACCATTTCACTGGCTGAGCAGCTCCAGCGCTATGGCCTTTATCTCCTGGTCTCAATACTTGGTCTGGGCGGAGCCATATATCTTTATATCCGGACGCCGTATGGCAAGTATAAGTTTGATGCTCTTGTCCTTAAACTACCGGTGATTGGCAGACTGGCACATTTGAATGAGCTAACGCGCTGTTGCCGTAGCATCTCGCTCCTGTTCCGCGCCGGACTGCCTCTTACTGAAATCATGCCGCTCGTCGTCCAGAGCAGCGGCAACAAAGTCATTGGCAAAGCCCTCTTTGATGTCCAGCAGGACATGCTTAAAGGAGAGGGCTTGTCACAGCCCATGTCTAAAAGCCCTCTCTTCCTGCCGATGATGGTGCAGATGGTAAAGGTGGGTGAAGAAACAGGCAAGCTGGATACCACGCTGGCGGCGGTGGCCCAGAGCTATGAGGCTGATGCCAGAGACAGGACCAGAGCGCTCATTGCACTAATCCAGCCCGCCATGACTCTTCTGATTGCTATAGTGGTCGGCTTCATTGCCCTCTCACTGGTCTCCGCCATGTACTCCATTTACGGTCAGGTGCTTTAGCAGAAGTAAGCTGATGAGGAATCTTTATGAAAATAGGTAGAAAGGCGCTGGTAATACTGGGTGGCGGCGTTCTGCTCACAAGTTTCATCATACTGAACATGATGCGCAATGAGCAGGCTACTGAGCAGAACAAGCTCCAGGAAGAGCTGGCGATTGCCCAGCGCGCTTTGGGCAGCACCCAGAACAAACAGCTTGCGGCGCGGAAAGCTGAGCTGGAACAGCGGCTCAATCAGCAAGTAGCGGCCCTGAAATCAATCCAGCAGCAACTGTCCCCTGATATTGCCAGCATTGATAGCACGGAGATGATATTCAACATCGCCGGTTCAGCCAACGTGAAAATCACTGAAATTACCTCAAACGGTTTTGCCAAAGGTGAGCTAGAGGGGATACCCTGTTCGGTACTGCCGTTGACCATAAGGGCAGAGGGTGATGTGCCCAACCTTATTGACTTTGTTTACCAGCTAACCGCCAGCTTTCCCACCGGAGTGGTCAGCACTGCCGCCATAGATGTCCCAGAGGTAATTGAGGATGAAAGCACCGCCGGAGGTGAAACCGATGGTGAGGCAGAAAGCGGAGAGCCGCCTGCAGAACAGTGTGAAAAACCAGAGGCTAAAATCCAGTTTACTATTTATGCCTATCAAAGGGTCTAGTTATGACAGGAAAGATTGTTACCTTATATCTTGATGATGCCAGCATCAGGCTTGCGGTAGTCCAGGGCAAGCGCATCAAAAAATGGGCTGAGGTGCCTCTGGAGCCCGGCGTCATTGAGGGCGGCATCATACTGAAGGAAGTGGAGATAGCCAACAGAATCAAGCGCCTGCTCAATGAACAGAAGGTTACGGGCAAAAAAGTCATCGTGGGGATAAGCGGGCTTCACTGCCTCACCAGGCCCATCGTCCTGCCCGCACTGCCAGGCTCAATGCTACCGGAAGCAGTGATGCGCGAGGCAAAAAGGGTACTGCCCCTGCCGCTGGACCAGGTCTATATCTCCTGGCAGCGCCTCGCCACCAGCAATAACAAGACCACCGTCTTCCTGGTTGCCCTGCGCCGCACCTGCGCTGATGCCCTTTACCGCACCATCCACCAGGCGGGGCTTAAACCCTATATTATTGACATCAAGCCGCTGGCGCTGACCAACCTGGTAAAAGAGCACACCGCCATCATGGTTGATGTCCAGCCCACAGACTTTGACATCATCATCATGTCAGAGGGCATTCCTCAACCCATCCGGACCGTGGCTTTCCCTAAAGAGGCTGTTTCCTGGCAGGAAAGGATGACCCTCATCATTGATGAGCTGGAGCGTACAATCACCTTTTATAATACCAACAATCCCACCAAACCCCTGACGCGTCAGACGCCACTATTTATCTCCGGGGACCTGGCAGACATGCCGGAGCTGTGCCTGTTTGTCTCCGGAAAGCTGGGCTATTCTGTATCCTCTCTGATGCCCACCGTCAAGTATCCTGAGTTCTTCAAATTGAACCGCTACCTCGCCAACATAGGGCTGGCGCTGAAAGTATTGCCGTCAGCCAGAGAGAGCGGCTCATCAATTACTGAAATCAATGCCCTGCCTGATGTCTACCGCCCCACGCCAACTTCCCTTTTCAGAATCCTGGCTCTATCCGGAGGAATCGCGGCAGTCAGCTTGCTGGTGCCAATGATAATCATCGTGCAGAGCGCCTCAGCCAATATTGTATCAATCCGTGGTCAACTTGATAGCGCACAAAAGGTCATCAAAGAACAGCAGGTGCTGAAACAGGCATTGAACCGGGAAATTGCTGAACTTGAGAAAAAAATAAAGGAAACTGAGAAATCAACCAATGCCTTCACATCAGCCCTGACGGGCTTGAAGCGCGCCCAGGACCAGGTCAATGGTGACCTGATGCTGGTCACGGGTTCACTGACCACCGCCGTGACGCTGGAAAGTCTGGATTGTGCCAAAGGCGCCTTAACCGTGAGTGGTGTCACCGCCAGTGAGGTAGATGCCCTGGAGTATGCCCGCCGGCTGGACGCCAGCGGACGTTATTCCGCCGTCATTGTTTCTAAAATTAAGAACGACCCTGATACAGGGACAACGGAGTTCATCATCATCCTGAAGACAAAGGGGGGCTAATGCCGGATATATTTGAACTGCTCAAGCTGGCACAGTCATCAGGAGCATCAGACGTGCATCTGGTAGTGGACACCCCGCCGATGTTCCGCATCCACGGCGCGCTGAAGCCTGCGGACAACATGGCACCCCTCACCGCCCATGACCTTGAGACCATGTTTGAGCAAATCATACCAGCAAAAGAAAAGACCATCTTCCGCGATAAATGGGAGCTAGACTTCGGCTATGGCATTCCCGGCATCGGACGGTTCAGGCTGAATGTCGCCAGACAGCGCGGGACGCTCTCCTTCGCCATACGCACTCTTCCGCTCACCATCCCCACCATTGACCAGCTGGAACTGCCGGAAATATGTAAAGAACTGATTACGAAGCCAAGGGGCTTCGTGATAGTCACCGGACCTACCGGAAGCGGAAAATCAACCACCCTCGCCGCCATGATTGACCACCTGAATCACACCGAATACCGGCGTATCGTCACTATTGAAGACCCCATTGAATACGTGTACACCAATCACCTTTGCACCATCACCCAGCGTGAGCTCGGCAGTGATACCCAGTCTTTCGCCTCCGCCCTGAGACACGTGCTCCGCCAGAACCCGGATGTCATCCTCGTGGGTGAAATGAGGGACGCAGAGACGGCATCGTCAGCGCTCACTCTGGCGGAGACAGGACACCTGGTGCTGACCACCGGTCACGCCCCCAGCACCTCTCAGGCGATTGAGCGCATCCTGGGGCTGTTCCCTCCGCACGAGCGCCACCTGGCGCAGGCACAGCTGGCTTCGCTTATCGTTGGCGTGCTGTGTCAGGTGCTTGTCCCGCGGGCTTCTGGCTCCGGTAGAATCGCCGCTGTGGAGATTATGCTGGCAAATCCGGCGGTCAGAAACCTCATCCGGGAGGATAAAATCTACCAGCTCCCCAATACCATCCGCACCAATACCAAAGCCGGAATGCAACTGCTTGACCAGGCGCTGGTGAACCTTTACCTGAAAAAGCAAATCAGCCGTGACAGTGTATTTACCTTCTGCAACGATGCTGAAGAGGTGACAAGGCTGATTGGTTCCAACGCCGTCCCGTGACTGCAGAGCGCTGAAAGCCCGCCCGCACAATCCGTAAGATAAAAAGGATAAAGAAAAAGCCTGCCGTACTCAGCCAGCAGGCTTTCTTGCCAACCCGGGTCTGTCACAATTTTAGATGGTATTACGGATGATGCTGAGTTACAGTTCCATCAATAGCAAAATCATAGGTAACGCCGGCGAGCTTGACGGTGCCATCTGCATTGATACCGGTAAGATAGGAGCTCAATACCAGTGCACCACTATCAGCCGTGACAGTATCCATGTCGGTTGCGCCATTAACAGCGGCATCAAGCCGACCTGCGGTGCTGTCCGCCAGCATTGCCATGACCGCGGTCTGGATATTATGGAGCTCCGTCTCATAGGCTTCCGTCTTGCCTCTGCCGATGAATGAGCCCACGTTGGGCACCGCTACTGCGGCGAGCACGCCGAGAATGGCGATGACCACCAGAAGCTCAATCAGCGTGAAGCCCTTCTGTCCCCTGTGCATTCTGCTCAAGAACCTTTTCATTATTCTTCCCTCCCTTTGCTGAGTAATTAATGCTATTTACAGACTATCATAACTACAGGTAAGTTCAATGAACCAATGGTACCGATGACAATAAGAAAAAAGTAATGCGCCTACTATGGCAGGCTTACGGCAGAGCCAGCAAGCGGTGTAAGCCCGTGGATTTACCCTAGCTCTGCTCAGAAGATGACAAAGCCATCTGTCATGCCAAGCACAGCGCAGAATCCCTCAGCAGGGCTGGTTTTATTACCCCTGTCACGACGGAGAGCGCAGTCCTTTCAGCTTGTTATTGCTGGCAACCTCAATGAATTGAAAAAGTGCTTCAAGAGGCAAACAAAACCCAGTGTTTCCGGAATTCTTTCCGCCGGAAACAAAAACGATTTTTAAGTCTGATGGATTGACTTGGGCAGAAAAAAACAGCAAAATGTAGTGAATGGAAATCTTCTTAATCATCATCTTTGCCTTTCTGGGCGGTGCGGTGGGCAGTTTCCTTAACGTGTGCATTGACCGCCTGCCGGCAAGTAAATCGCTTGTCTTTCCTCCTTCCCATTGTGATACCTGCCAGCGCAAACTATCATTCCTGGAGCTTGTCCCGGTCCTCAGCTTTCTGGCTCTGCGCGGGCGCTGTCGCAGTTGCGGGGTGCGCATCCCCCGGCGGGTGTTCTGGGTGGAGCTTGGGACCGCTTTCTTTTTTGCCTTCTCTTTCTGGTACTACGGATGGACCATACCCCTTGCCACCACGCTACTGTATGGCTCGCTTTTCATCGCCATCATGGTCATTGACCTGGAGCATAACCTGATTCTGAACCGTATTACCTATCCGGCAATAGTCCTGACACTCATTATTGATGCCCTCCTGCCCGAGCCAGGCATTGTCATGGGGGCGCTCGGCGCCGGGGTGGGATTTATCATACTTTTGCTTCCAGCGCTCATCTTCCGCGGCGGCATGGGGTGGGGGGATGTCAAGCTGGCGGCGCTCATCGGCGCGGTCACCGGATTCCCCCTCGTCTTCGTCGCCCTGCTGGTTGGGGTAATCGGCGGCGGTCTCATTGCCATTGCCCTCCTTATCACCGGACGCAAAAAGCGCCGGGACACATTGCCGTTTGGCACTTTTCTCGCCCTAGCCACGATTGTTACCCTGTTCTGGGGCAATGACCTTCTCAACTGGTATGTAAGGTTCTTTAATCTTTAAAACAGCACTTTTCTCGCTTTTTCTGCCTCTCACACCAATTGACAGCACTAAAATCAGGTAGTACAATAGTCCTGCATCATAAGTCATGTAAGGACTATCCCTGATGAAAGTAAGCAAGAGACGTTCTCATATTGAAATCATCGCCAATATGCTCAAAGTGGGCGAAAATGGCGCGGGCAAAACAGAAATCATGTATAGCGCCAATATGAGCTACAGCCAGATACAGAAGTATCTCGGGTTCCTCATCGGTCAGGGATTTATTGATAAGATAAAAATAGGCAATCCCTGTGTGACCTATCAGGTGACTGATAAAGGGCTTAAGCTCCTGCAGACCATTAACAGCGCTCTGGAGATGCTTGGAATCAGCGAAGACGATGAGCTTTAGTGACAAACGTATAACATTGCTCTTGCGTGGCGGTAACCTGAGGACGGCGTGTCTTCAGGTTACTTATATATCTTCAGCACAAGCGTAAAAAAGGAGTAGAACGTGTCTGAGAAAAGAATGCTGATAGTTGATGCCGAAGTAATCAAGAAAATTGATGACAACCGTGGCGAGATGGGACGTTCGGACTTTATCAGCTTCTTAATTGATAGCCACTTGAAAGAGGCGCCGGAGGCAGAACCCCAGGAGTATGTGAGCAAAGCTGAGTTCCAGGAGTTTGAGCGCGGCATGAAAGAGCTCCTGCGCAACTTTCTTGAGTTTTTCCTCAGCTATGGCTTGGAGCTGGGGGACCAGCCGCAGGACAAAGCTTTCAACGAGCTGACCCAGAAACTGCAGAGCTTCGGCGCTAAAGCCAAGAAAAACTAGCCAGTCTGTCTTTCTCCTCTCATTTCCCCACAAATTTTCCCACGTTTCAGCTTCAATAGAACTATCTTCTAGAAAATAATATCTTCCCAAGCTCACCTTACACCTGTCATAGTTTTTGAGACACCATTAGCTTGGGAGGTATTGCTGTTGGTCAGAGCGGTTGACCTTCTGCGGCAGGGGCGGACTGAGGAACTGTGGCAGATGTGCTGTGGCTTTCTCAGCCTCAACCTTGAGCAGTTCATGGAGGTCCAGAGACGCCTTCTCACGGAACAGATTGAACTGCTATGCCAGAGCCAGCTGGGACGCAAGCTCATGCGCGGTGCCAGACCGGAGACCATTGAGGAATTCCGGAAGCTTGTGCCGCTGACCACCTATGCTGATTATTGCCCTGAGCTGGCAGAAAAGCGCGAATCTTGCCTGCCGGTAAAGCCTGCATTATGGGTGCATACCTCAGGCAGGTCCGGAGAATACCCATGCAAATGGGTGCCCATCACACCCCGGTTTGCAGAGGAGATGAGCGCCGTGATGTACGGCATCGGCATACTATCAGGCTGTAAGAGATGGGGTGATACCTCACAGCTCATGGAACGCCCGAAAATTGTCTATACTGTCGCCCCACGGCCCTACATGTCCGGCGCCATGGCAAGCATGCTCAGCCTGCAGACCCCGCCTGATTACCTGCCGCCGCTGGAGGAATCAGAGGCGATGTCTTTTGAGGACCGCATCAAGCTGGGTTTTAAACAGGCGCTATCTCAGGGGCTGGACTATTTCTTCGGGCTGTCCCTGGTGCTGGTGACCGTGGGCAATAGGTTCAGCCAGTCAACAGAGAAAGTAAACCTGCTTCCCCTTCTTTCTCAGCCGAAAGCCCTTTTCCGCCTGACCAAGGGGCTTCTCAAAAGCAAACTGGCTCACCGCCGCATGCTACCCAAGGATTTATGGTCTGTTAAAGGCATCCTCTGCGGCGGGCTTGATAGCTGGGTGTATAAAGAAAAAATCAAAGAGCTCTGGGGGAGGTATCCCCTTGATATATACGCCGGCACTGAGGGTGGCATCATCGCCACGCAGACGTGGGACTTTGACAGCATGACCTTCATACCCAACCTCAATTTCCTAGAGTTCATACCGGAAAAAGAGCACTTTAAATGGCAGATTGACCGTAGCTATCAGCCTAAGACCGTCCTGCTTGATGAGGTAAAGCCGGGTGAGAATTATGAGATGGTCATCACCAATTTCCACGGTGGCGCCATGGTCAGATACCGCCCGGGAGACATGATACGAATCACGTCCCTGCGGAACGAAAAACTGGGCATTGAGATTCCTCAGATGCTGTTTGAGAGACGTGCTGATGGTCTCATTGACTTTGTCTTTGTCCGGCTGACTGAAAAAACCATTTGGCAGGCAATAGAGAACACGGGTATCGCCTATGAAGACTGGACGGCGTACAAGAAGCCGGGTGAGCCGGTGCTGAGCATCTGGATAGAGCCGAGAGACGGTCAGCGCGTCAATGAAACTGAGCTTGCCGGCGCCATCTATAAGCAGATAATCAACTCTGATGGTGATAGAGCCGCCGCCTCTCTCATCCGTGACGATTTCGCAGAAATGATTAACTTCCGGGTGGAGGTCACCCTGCTTCCGAGCGGCGCCTTCGCCCGGTACTCCAGGCAGAGACAGGCAGAGGGCGCTGATATCGCCCATCTGAAACCGCCGCACATCAATCCCTCTGAAAAAGTGCTCTCTCTTTTGAGCGCTCAGCCTCTTCCGGTGCCTGCGCTGGCAGAGAAACCGCCCGCCGAAAAAGTGGCGGTGCACTAGTACTTTACTCCCGCCTACTTTAGTCGTTTCCATTCCAGCTAACTTGACATATGTGCCATATGTCATAATAATCTTATTATGAATGTGTATGCTCTGTTTCCGCTGGTGGCGGTAATTGCTTATATTCCCCTCCTTATCACCACCATCGGTAGCCGTCCCTGGCGCCAGCGTCAGGGGCTCTTTATTCTTTACCTTTCTGCGGCTACTATCTGGAGTCTTACGGATGTCTTCCTGCGCAGTAATTTGTACCCGGACTGGAATTTCTTCCTACTGAAAGTCATCATCATCACCTATACCCTGACGGCGGTCCAGTTTCACCTGTTTACTTCTTCTTTCTTTCCGCCCGGGCAGGGACGGTGGCTCTGGTTTGCTTATTTTTCACTGGCGCTGGTGATTTTCCTCGTAGTCATCGGCTACATGCCGGAGGGCGTTACTTCCCTCCAAGGAAATAAGCTCTACCTGGACTATGGCAAGGGCATTATATTTGTGGCGGTTCCCCTGCTCGTCCTGCTTGCCAGAAACCTGTATGTTTTCTTCCGGATGTTCCGGACCTTGGAGAACCCTGTGCTCTATAACCAGATTGTTTCACTGATACTTGCCATCATGGTACTGGCTGTCTCAAGCCTGGCTGCCATCCTCCCCTGGGGCAGAGAGTTTGCCGTCACCCATTTTGGCAATATCATCAACGCCTTCATTCTGAGCTATGCCACCATCAGACACCAGCTGGTTGATGTCAGGCTTGTGCTGAGAAGAAGTCTGGCGTGGTTCATCCTTGTGGTTATTGGCATATCTGTATACTGGCTACTTCTGGGCATCCTGCATTTGCTTTTCCATTTCCAGATTGATCCCAAAGCCATGTTCATCGCCACCATGCTCGCCATCCTGATTGCCCTTCTTCTGCAACGATTGCGTAGCTTTCTCTTCATTACCATGGGCAAAGCGTTCCAGGGGCAGAGCTTTGACTACCGCCAGAAGCTCTCTGACTTTGCTGACAATATCCACACCGTCTTCAGCGTGAAAGAACAAGGTGCCGAGCTACTTTCCCTGATTACCCGGGCGGTTAACTGCAAGGGCGCGGGACTCCTGTTCCGTGAGGCAGACAGTGATGACTTCATCACCCAAGTGGCTGAACCCAGAGGCACCAGCAATCCGCTCTCCGGGCTGAGATTGAGCGGACATAGCCCGATTCTCGCCTTCCTCAGGCGGGAGCGCAAGTCACTCACCAGGGAGACGCTGGCTATACTGCCTGAATTCCGCGGTCTGTGGCAGAAAGAGAAAGAAGAAATCAAAACACAGGAAATAGAGCTTTTTGTGCCGCTAATCAGCAGACAACAGCTAATCGGCATCTTAGTGCTGGAGAAAAAGAGGCATGGCAGGTACTTGCTGGAAGACCTCAGGCTTCTTGAAGAGGTAGCCAGCCGCGTTGCCGTCAGCATGGAGAAGGAGTACCTGAGAGAACAGATGAGAGAGCGGGAAAGAGAGATGGCTATCATCAATCGCGCCAGCTTAATCAT
The DNA here is from genome assembly GCA_034434915.1 of Dehalococcoidales bacterium. Taxonomy (GTDB): domain Bacteria; phylum Chloroflexota; class Dehalococcoidia; order Dehalococcoidales; family RBG-16-60-22; genus DAOTYE01. The sequence goes on along the minus strand of DAOTYE010000013.1, from coordinate 13,257 downwards.
CACAGCCAATCTTGACATCCAGAACAATTTCGGTAGCTTCATAAAAGAGCTCAGGCAACTGATAGAAATACACTGGGCGGCGATTATGCTTATTGAGGAAGATGAGCTGTTCTTCCTCGCCGTATTCTCAGAGCAGGGTTCACCATGGCAGGCAGGAGAGCGAATCTCCATCAACGGCACAGCTTCCCAGCGGATAATAGCTCAACGTAAAGCCATCATTCAGCCTGACCTGGCAAAAGAGAGCCGGTTTGTGAGCGGCATTGCCCTTCTTCAGAGGGGCATGCGTTCAGTCATCTATCTTCCCCTGATAGCCAATGACAGGGTCATCGGCACACTGGCGTTCGCCAGCAATAACCCGTATGCCTACCAGCACAGTCACAGCAACCTGTTGCAGAACCTGTCATCACAAATCTCCATGCCCATCGCCAATTCACGCCGGTACGCCCAGGTGGAGCTGAAGGCGCGTCTTGACGCACTCACCGGCTTGCTCAACCGTAGCTCCATGGACGAGCTCATCGCCAGTGAGATTCAGCGTCACTCGCGCTATGGCGGTATGTTCTCCTTAATCATCTTTGACCTTGACAAGTTCAAGGAATTCAATGATAAAAACGGACACCTGGCGGGCGACCGGCTCCTGAAACAAATCGGCAGGACGCTCAAGAGCACCATAAGAAGTGCGGATTACGCCTTCCGCTACGGAGGTGATGAGTTTGCCATTCTCCTGCCGCAGACTCCGGCGGACGCTTCTCGCGATGTGGCGGAGAGAATCCGTCAGAAAATACCGCTGGAGCTATCCGCCAGCAATTACACCTCAGTCACCGCCAGCTTTGGCGTGGCAAGCTGGCCGGCTCACGGTGTCATCCCGGACGAGGTAATTGCCGCGGCGGATGCCGCCCTCTATCAGGCAAAAAGAAGCGGCGGCAATCAGTGTCGCCTTTATTCCGCTTCTGCCACAGACCCGGATAGTAACACGCATAACCCCGCTCCCAACAACGGAAACGGTGAAGCACTGAATGCCATCTATGCTCTGGCGGCTACCGTGGACTCCAGAGACCACTACACGAAAAGCCACTCAAAAAAGGTGAGCGATTACGCTATCGCCCTGGGTGAAGCACTCAAGCTTGACCAGCAGGAACTTGACCGTCTGAACCACTGCGCCCTGCTCCATGACATCGGCAAGATTGGTATCAGCGATGGAATTCTAAACAAAGCCAGCGAGCTAAAACCTGAAGAATGGGAAATCATTAAGACGCATCCTAAACTCGGCGCCACCATTGCGGGCAGAATCAGCGAGCTTTCCGCCTATGTCCGCGGCATACTCTACCATCATGAGAGATATGACGGCACAGGCTACCCGGAGGGATTAAAAGGGGAGGAGATACCTCTGGAAGCCCGCATTCTGGCGATTGCTGATGCCTTTGCCGCCATGACCTCTGACCGTGTCCACTCAAAAGCGCTATCGCTTGAAGCTTCTCTGGAGGAACTGAGGAGCGGGTCCGGCACCCAGTTTGACCCGCACCTGGTGGAAACTTTTTTGAACCTCGTTGCCAAGAAAGGCATTGTCGCCGAACCCAAAAGTGAGGTAAGATAGAGCATTGAAGGTCTCCTGCGGGGCAAAAAGGAGCAAGATATGGTAACAGATAAGATGCAGGTCTTCATATTCAGCCAGCAATCACTATTTCGCCATGGTATTGAACATTCTCTGTCTGCCGCAGGAGATATGGAAGTCACCAGCGCCACGGAAGTCAATGACAAGATGCTGTCAAATCTGGAAACAATGCCGCCAGATGTCGCCATTGTGGATATTGACGGCACACCTGATGGCGGTCTGGCGCTCCTGCGTAAAATCAAACAACGCCTTCCTAACATCGGCGTGGTGATTCTGAGTGCGAATACCAGCGAAACCCAGCTATTCCAAGCGCTCAAAGCACAGGCGTCTGCTTTTGTCAGCAAGGATGTGACGGCGGAACAGCTGATAGAGATACTGCGCCGTGTGGCACGGGGAGAGCACCCCATCAACGAAACGCTCACCACTAATCCCAGGGTGGCGGAACAGGTCCTGAAGCAGTTCCAGGAATTGTCACGGCGCAGTGAAGCTGAGGCATTTATCTCACCGCTGACCCCGCGCGAGACGGAAATTCTGAATCACATCGCACAGGGACTGCCCAACAAGCAGATTGCCCTTCAGCTCAGCATCAGTGAACAGACCATCAAAAACCACGTGACCTCTATCCTGCGCAAGCTGAACGCTAATGCCCGCACGGAAGCCGTGGTGGTGGCAATCAAGCAGGGTCTGATATCTCTGAGCTAGCCGCCCAACAAGATGGTGCTAAAGGGAAGTTGTTTTCCCCTCCCAGCGCTTTTCCTTCAGCCACTGTTTCCGGACGGCGTAGAAATCCTCCCACTCCACGAAACCCACCGGCACACTCGCCCCACCGTCAACGAGGAGATATGTCCCGGTAATCATGCGCGCCCGGTCTGATGCCAAGAAAACGACGGCGTTTGCCTGGTCTTCCGGTCTCAGAAAGTCCCGCAGAGGCGTGGTCTTCAGCAGGCGTTCTTTCGCCTCAGGAGTGAGACGGCTCTCCACTACTTCCGTCATGGTGGCACCGGGACAGACGGCGTTCACATTGATTTTGAAAGGCCCGAGCTCAAAAGACGCCTGACGGGTAAAACCGAGCACCGCGGCTTTAGCGGCAGTATAGGTAATGCCCCCCACCAGAGTCATTCTCAGCCCGGCAAGAGATGCGATGTTGACAATCTTGCCACCACCCCGCCGCTTCATTATCGGCACCACCGCCTTGGTGCAGAGGAAAAGACCTTTCAAATTCAGATTGATAATCATATCCCACTGCTCTTCCGTCAGGTCTTCCAGTAAAAGAGCGTGGTCCCCACCCACGTTGTTGACCAGGATATCAATGCCACCCCATTCGGCAACAATACGGTCAACCATCTTCTGAACTTCTGCTTCTTTCAGGACATTGGCATTGAAGGGCATGGCTTTCTGTCCCAGTTTTTCCACCTCTTTTGCCGTTTCTTCGGCATGGTAGAGGTCGGTAAGCGCCACGCTAACGCCCTCGTTCGCCAGAGCAATGCAGATGGCTTTGCCCAGACCCCTCCCACCACCGGTCACCAGTGCTACTTTCCCATTGAGCTCAGGATATGAAGCGGGCACTTATAACCTCCTTAATGCTTATTGCAGTGATTGAATGTGTTAATATTATGCCTCTTACTGTCCGCTTGTCAACAAACATATAGGGTGGTTCTTTTCGTTTTAGCCGATGTTCTCATGGCAGGTCCCCTTTACATCAGGACATGCAATCCCAATAAATGGCGATTGCCTCACCAAGCAAATCTTTTCAACACCTCAGCATTTGATGTCAGAATCATTCCTGTGTCAACTCCGCCGTGAAAGAAGAGGCTTCAAAGTTTAGTTTATCTTTCAAAATCACCATCAAGCGCCACTGCAATAACCGGAGCCCGGAAGAATCAAAGTGTCTGCCAAAACGCGCCTTTTCACAACAGCGTCCGGCAAATTGGACCGTTCTGGCTCCTTTTCAAAATGAAGCTCCTTCTGGAGCACTCGTGCTGAAACCATTTTTTCATTACTCCACTGGTCGTGAGGTCTTGACTATTTCTCATTCACATACTACAATAATAATGAGCATATGCTCATAATAAGAGATTGAAATATGCCCAGACCACAAAAAATCAGACAGGTTGCTTTTTTACCACAGGTCACCTTTTTTAAGCCGGCTGGCGTTCCTATGCGCGCTCTGGAACAGGTGGCGCTGACGGTAGAGGAAGTTGAAGCGCTACGTCTCAAGGAGATCGAAGGTCTCGAGCAGGAGCAAGGTGCAGAAAAGATGAACATTTCCCGGCCCACTTTTCAGAGAGTGCTGGCTTCAGCACGGCGTAAAATTGCTGACGCTTTGCTCAATGGGAAAGCGATTCGCATTGAAGGTGGTAATTACGCAGTAGCGCCAGTTCGTTACCGGTGCGCGAATAGCCATGAGTGGCAAATGCCTTTTGAGCAAGCAGTAAGGCAGGCGCCTGACGCCTGCCCGGTCTGCAATACCGCAGACTTAGCACCTCTCCAACCAATAACATGGGGTGGTATGGGGAAAGGGAGACGCTTCCACAGAGGCAATTTCTAAAATACCTTTGGCATTAACAATAAAATGGAGGTGAGTATATGGTGTACGGAACAGGTAGAGGAATCGGTCGCCGGGGAGGGATGGGATTCGGCTTCAGGGGAACTTCTCCACCCTGGCCCTATGTCGGCATCTGGAGGGGCGGCCTGCCGCGGTGCGGCTACTTTCTGAGTGGTATGGCGCAGGCTCCCGGAACTGGCATTTATCCCCCGGCTCCCTCAATGACCCAGGAGCAGGAAATCAGCTTCTTGCGAAACCAGGCGCAGGCTATCAGACAACAGCTTGAGCAGATTGAACAGAGAATTCAGGAACTGAGCAAGAGCTGAGCGAGCTTTAGCGCTAGCAGCGCAGTGAAAACCACAGGAGGGAACATGAAGATAGCCATATCCGCAACGGCGCCGACTCTTGACGCCCAGATAGACCCGCGCTTCGGGCGGTGCCAGTGTTTCATCATCGTTGACCCGGAGACGCTCGCGTTTGAAGCTGTTGACAACACCAGTGCCATGGCATCAGGCGGCGCTGGCATCGCCGCCGCCCAAATGGTTGCCGGCAGGGGGGTTAAGGCGGTCCTCACCGGCAACTGCGGACCAAACGCCTATCAGGTGCTGACTGCCGCCGGCATTACAATCTTCACCGGCGTTCATGGCACAGTAAAGGATGCCATTGCTACTTACAAGTCGGGACAGCTACAGACGGCTTCTCAGCCAACGGTGCGGGCACACTCTGGCATGGGTGGAAAGGGATGCATCAAAACAGCCTTCAGCCAGACACCGCCGCCAGCCAGCACCGATATTGATGCGCTGAGGATAGAAACAAGCCAGCTAAAAGAAAAGCTGACTGAAATCCAGAGTCGCCTTGAAACGCTTGAGAAAAAGAACAAATAGCTTCAAATTCAAAAGGAGGTGACCCTTTATGCCCAGAGGAGATGGTGCCGGACCAATCGGAGGCGGAGGAGCGGGTCCTGGCAGAGGTGCAGGTAGAGGAATGGGTAAAGGTGCTGGTAGAATGGGCGGCGCCCGCGCTGGCGCCGGACCCGGCGGCAATTGCATCTGCCCGCATTGCGGGGAGAAAGTGGCTCACACTGCCGGAGTGCCCTGCTATACCTTGACCTGTCCCAAGTGCGGCACGCGCATGGTCAGGGAGTGAAAACAGAAAGGTAGCTGAAATGATTATTTCGGTTGCCAGCGGCAAGGGCGGCACAGGCAAGACACTTGTCGCCACCAGCCTTGCCCTATCACTTAAAGAGTCACATAAAGTGCAGATTCTGGACTGCGATGTGGAAGAGCCAAACGACCACATTCTGTTGCGACCTGACCTCACCGGCTGTGAAATAGTGTGCCTGCCCATGCCCAGAGTAGATGAAATAAATTGCAATTACTGTGGCATGTGTGCTGATGTGTGTGCTTATCGTGCTATTGCCGTTTTCCCAAAAAATATCCTCGTTTTTCCACAGCTTTGCCATGGCTGCGGTGCCTGCGGCTATCTCTGTCCAGTCAGGGCAATCTCATATGAGCCAAAAGAGATAGGCATGGTGGAGACTGGTGATGCCTGTGATATTCACTTTGTCCACGGCAAGCTTTCGGTTGGTGAACCGATGCCCGTACCGGTTATCAAAAGAGTGAAAAAATACATTCTTTCACAGTGCGTTAACATCATTGACGTATCGCCTGGGACTTCCTGCCCCATGGTGGCATCAGTGAGAAACAGCGATTTCTGCCTGCTGGTCACCGAGCCGACTCCCTTCGGTCTGCATGACCTCAAACTCGCGGTGGCGGTGGTCAAGGAGCTTCAGATACCATGTGGAGTTGTGCTAAACCGTGCCGGTGTCGGGGATAGCGGCGTTGAAGACTATTGCCGTAAAGAAGATATTCCCGTCATGCTCACCATTCCTTTTGACATGGAGATTGCCCGCCTCTATTCCCGCGGCATCACGCTGGCGGAAGGCATGCCGCAATGGAAAGTCCAGTTCGTTCACCTTTTTGATGCTATTCAGGAGAGAGCTCGTGAAGGAAATCGTTGTCCTAAGCGGTAAAGGTGGTACAGGGAAAACAAGCATCGCCGGTGCCTTCGCTGTGCTGGCGGAAAACAAGGTGCTGGTGGACTGTGACGTGGATGCCGCTGACCTGCACCTTATCCTCAAACCTTCGGTTCGTGAAACTCATGAGTTCTGGAGCGGACAGGTAGCAATCATTGACCAGAAAAGATGCACCAGATGTGGACTTTGCGTAGAACGATGCCGCTTTGAGGCGATTAGCGATTTCACCATTGACCAGGTTTCCTGTGAAGGCTGCGGTTTCTGTGCCCGCATCTGTCCTGAGAATGCCATCACCATGCAGAAGACCATGTCAGGGCACTGGCATCGCTCTGATACAGACTACGGCACGCTCGTTCATGCTGAGCTGGGCGTAGCACAGGAAAACTCCGGCAAGCTGGTAGCCCTCATCAGAAAACAGGCGAGGCAAATTGCTGAGACGCAGAAAGCCGACCTAATCATCAGCGATGGTCCGCCGGGCATAGGCTGTCCGGTCATCTCCTCGCTTTCCGGAGCCAGCCTCGCCCTGCTGGTAACTGAGCCCACGCTCTCCGGGATGCATGACCTGGAGCGGGTATTACAGCTATGCCAGCATTTCAATGTGCCGACGGCAGTCTGCATCAATAAGTATGACATCAATGGTGAGAATACCAGACAGATTGAACGCTTCTGCGATGATGAAAACGTTAAAGTCGTTGCCAGGGTTCCCTTTGACGCCGCCGTTACCGAGGCGATTGCCCACGGCGTGCCAGTGGTGGTTTATTCCGAAGGAACAGCAAGCCGGGAAATCCGCCATCTCTGGCATAATGTGGTCATGATGCTTGATGGCGTTCAGAAGGACGAGTAGACCAATAAAGAAACAGAAAGGAGTTTTTCCATGAAGATAGCAGTCGTCACGGAGAATGAGACTACCATCAGCCAGCACTTCGGCAGGGCACCATACTATGTTGTCTTCACAATTGAGAATGGGGAAATCATGGGCAGGGAAAGGCGGGACAAAGCCGGGCACCATACCTTTGCGGCACACCATCCGCCGCATACCTCTGGTGAAGAAAAACACGGCTATGATGCCGGGGCTCAGGTAAGACATAATAACATGGCGGACACAATCGCGGATTGTGATGTGCTGATTGCCGGCGGCATGGGGTGGGGCGCCTATGACAGCCTGAGAAGCCGCGGCATCAAAGTCGTAGCTACTGATGTAAACAACATTGATGAAGCAGTGAAACTATACCTGGAAGAGAAACTGCCCAACCTCATGGAAAGGTTACACTAAGAAAGACAGGATTATGGCAAAGGCGATTGAAGTCTCTGGCTTGACCAAGACCTATGACGGCGTGGTCGCCGTTGATGGTATCAGCTTTGAGGTTGAAGAGGGGGAAGTCTTCGGCTTCCTCGGTCCCAACGGCGCCGGCAAGACCACTACCCTCCGCATGCTCACCGGCCTCTCTAAACCTGACACCGGTAATGCTCGCGTCCTCGGTTGTGACATAAGCTCCGAGATTGTGAAGGCGAAAAAAAGCTTTGGTGTGGTGCCTGAACGCTCCAATATGTATGATGAGCTTACTGGTCTGGACAACCTCGTCTTCATGGGACAGCTCTACGGTGTGCCACCCTATGAGCGCCGACCAAGAGCTGAGGAGCTCCTTAAGACCTTTGGTCTCTATGAAAGAAAAGACTCCAAGTTTGTCACCTATTCACGGGGAATGAAACGGGCACTGACCATCGCCGCCGCACTCGTCCATAAACCACGCCTCCTCTTTCTTGATGAGCCCACAGTAGGACTGGATGTGATGGCGGCGCGTAAATTGCGCGGCATAGTCAGGAAGCTAAAAGAAGCCGGCATCACCGTCTTTCTCACCACGCACTACCTGGAAGAGGCGGATATCCTGTGCGACCGAATTGCGCTGTTAGTCAAGGGGAGGATTATCGCTACGGAAACACCTGGCAAGCTGAAGTCTATGGCAGAAGAGAAGCCGGCGCTTGAGGTTTCATTCAGGAAACCTGTCCCGGGGGCGGCGCAGGAACTGGCTAAAAAACTGCCTGAACTGATGGTGGTGAAGGTCAATGACAAAGTGAGAATCTATGGCGGCGAGCTGGACCAGGTGCTCAAGGTAGTTCTCGGCTACGCCGCGGAGACAGGGAACGAGGTGGCTTCAGTAAACAGCCTAAAGCCGACCCTGGAAGACGCCTTCGTCAAGCTCACTGGTTTGAGCCCGCTGGTGATGGCGGCAGAGAAAGGAGGCAAATAGATGTGGTATGAAAGCCTGCGCGGCATCTACTACATTGCCTTGAAGGACATGAAGACCTACTATCTTAAGCCGCCGGCGATTAGCTGGGGCATTGTCTTTCCGGTCGCTTGGATACTGGCTTTCTACTTGCGAAATCCGCGCAACTTTGAGGAACTTGTCCCCGGGCTCATTGCCATGAGCGTCCTCTTCAGCACCACGGCCATGGAAGCCGTGGTCATCAATTTTGAGCTCCGCCTCGGCTCGCTGGAGAGATTGCTCCTGGCGCCGGTGACATTGACAAGCGTGCTTCTGGGGAAGGTAACGGGGGGTGCCATCTTCGGGCTGGTGATAAGCGCCGTGATAACTCTTGCCGCCGTCCTTGCACTGGGACTTTTCCACGTTAACGCTTTCTATCTTCTCATGATTCTGCTACCATCACTCCTGCTGTTCTCAGCTCTGGGGGCGCTGATATGCGTCCTGGTCAGAGAGGTATTTGAAGCGCAGACACTGGCTAATTTGCCTCGCTTCCTGATGGTCTTTCTGAGCGGCGTCTTCACTCCGGTTGCTTCCCTGCCTCCGATATTGCAGCAGGTTGCCTATGTCTTGCCACTGACCTACACCGTTGACGGGCTGAGGCAGGCTTTCGGCGGCGCCGGCATGGTTCACATTGCTATTGATATAGTTGTCCTTGTTGTTCTTATTCCGGTTCTGGTTCTGCCAGCGACAAAGTTGCTGGCGAGGAGGTTCACCTAGATTGAGAGGAGTCTTATGCCGACACAAAAGCAAGTAATGGAAAATCTTGAATCAGTGCTGGTGCCCGGTGTCATGCGCAGCCTGGTCAAGATGAACTTAATCAGGGACATTGCGATTGCCGACCATAAGGCAACCATCTCTGTGGCTTCTGCGGGCTTGACAGAAGGAGCCCAGCGATGGCTAAAAGATAAAATTTTAGACCATGCCAGAATGCTGGAAGGGGTCAATGAAACAATCGTGAACTTTGTGGATGGCAAACCCAAGGAATTGAACGAGGTAAAGAACGTCATCGCCATCATGAGCGGCAAGGGAGGCGTGGGCAAATCTCTGGTGGCAAGTCTGAGTGCCGTCGCTCTCAAGAGGCAGGGCTATGAAGTGGGTATCCTGGATGCTGATATCACCGGACCGAGCATTCCCAGGATGTTCGGCGTCAGTGCCAGACCCGCTGGCAATGAGATTGCGGTTTTGCCAGTATCTTCTCGGACGGGCATTGAAATCATGTCCATCAACCTTATTTTGCCCAGTGAAGATGACGCCGTCATCTGGCGCGGTCCGCTCATTGGCAGGGCTATCACCCAGTTCTGGGAGGAGGTGCTCTGGGGGAAGTTGGATTACCTGATTGTTGACCTGCCGCCGGGGACAGCAGACGCGCCGCTCACGGTGATGCAGACCCTGCCGGTAAACGGGATAATCATTGTCTTTACGCCACAGGACCTGACGGCAATGGTGGTCAGAAAAGCAGTAAAAATGGCTCAGCAGATGAAGAAACCCATTTTAGGCGTGATAGAAAACATGAGCTATCTGCAATCACCTGAGTCAGGTAAGAAAATTGAGCTTTTTGGCAGAAGCCGTGGAGAAGAGATGGCAAAGGCGGCACACGCTCCGCTTCTGGGACAGCTACCAATAGACCCGGAGCTGGCTAAACTATGCGATGAGGGAGGTATTGAGAGCTATGATAGTGAGGTGTATAATGCCTTTGCCCGGAACCTGTCCCAAGCCCTGACACAGTAACGTGGAGGCGAGCTAAGCCTCCACTGAACGGTAGAAAATAAGAAGGAGGCAGGTATGCCAGAGATGAAAGACGGTTGCGTCAAACCAGCTCGCGGTCCCATTGTTCCTGAGTCCACTGCTCAAGCAGCAGAGACCCCAGTGTTAAAGGAGGCAAGAATGATGACGGCACGTGTGGGACAGGAAGCCCCTGATTTTGAAGCGAATGCCTTCATTGCCGGCAAGGGCTTTCAGCCCGTCAAGCTTTCAGATTACAAGGGGAAATGGATTATCCTCTGCTTTTACCCCGGTGATTTCACCTTTGTCTGACCCACGGAGTTGGCAGCGGTCGCTGCGCGCTATGAAGAATTCAAAGCACTGGGGGTTGAAGTCCTGGCAATGAGCACAGACAGTCGCTTCGTACACAAAATCTGGCAAGAGCAAGAGTTGTCCAAGATGGTGGAAGGCGGCGTTGCCTTCCCCATGCTCTCAGATGGCGGAGGCAAAATCGGGAAAGTATATGGTGTGTACGATGAAGCCGCAGGCGTGGACATCCGCGGGCGCTTCATTATTGACCCGGATTTTATTATCCGGGCGATGGAGGTGCTCACGCCTGAGGTGGGGCGGAACCCCGATGAACTGATGCGCCAGGTGAAAGCGTTCCAGCATGTGCGCGCCACCGGAGAAGTAACCCCCTCAGGCTGGCAGCCGGGGCAGGTCACGCTGAAACCCGGCCCGCAGTTGGTCGGGAAAGTGTGGGAAGTCTGGAAACCGTAAATAATAAAACCAACAAGCCAGCGCATTGACACCTTTGCTTCTGCGAATTAGAATGAAGTAACGTTGTTTTGAGAAAAGAGCGATGATTCCACAGCATCCCAAAGAAGTGCGCGCGCTTATCCGCAGTGGTAAGCTCATCCGCCCCACCTGCGGGCTGGCGCCGGGATACACACAGGCGAACCTTGTCATCCTACCCAGAGAGCTTGCTTTTGATTTCTTCCTCTTCTGCCAGCGCAACCCCAAGCCCTGCCCGGTGCTGGAAGTGCTGGAGCCGGGCAACTATGAGCCTGTGCTGACGGCGCCGAAAGCGGACATCAGGATTGATATTCCGCGCTACCGCATTTATAAGGACGGCAAGCTGGACAAAGAGGAAAGAGACATCCGCGCCTACTGGAACAGCGAACTCGTTTCATTCCTGCTGGGGTGCAGTTTCACCTTTGAGACGGCACTGCTGCGGGCAGGCATCTCCCTGCGCCACATTGAGGAAAATAAAAACGTCTCCATGTTTGTCACCAGCATCCCCACTGTGCCCGCAGGCGTCTTTTCCGGTCCACTGGTGGTGACGATGCGCCCCATCCACCGCACTAAAGTGGTGCGAGCTGTCCAGATAACATCCCGCTTCCCGGCGGTGCACGGCGCTCCGGTGCACATCGGCGACCCGCAGAAAATCGGCATCAAAGACCTGTCCAAACCGGACTACGGGGACGCGGTTGAGGTAAAAGATGATGAGGTGCCCGTCTTCTGGGCTTGCGGCGTGACCCCGCAGGCAGTGGCGCTGAAATCAAAACCGCCGCTGATGATTACCCATTCCCCGGGCTATATGTTCATCACTGACCTGCTGGATGAAGATTTATCCGTTCTCTAGCTTCAAGGAGGACACTACGGCTAAAAAAATTGACTTCAACTGCGACCTGGGGGAAAGCTTCGGCACATACAAGCTCGGTTTTGATGAGCAGTTGATGCCTTATATTACTTCGGCGAATATCGCCTGCGGCTTCCATGCCGGCGACCCCATGTGGATGAAGCATACCGTGAGCCTTGCCGAAAAAGCGGGCGTGGGTATCGGCGCTCATCCCAGCCTGCCTGACCTCATCGGCTTCGGGCGGAGGGAGATGAAAGTAACGCCAGACGAAGTCAAGAACTATGTCACCTACCAGATAGGCGCCCTGCAAGCTTTCACCAGGTCCAAGCGCCTCCAGCACATCAAACCTCACGGCGCCCTCTACAACATGGGTGCCGCCAATGAAGCAATCGCCAGGGCGGTAGCTGAAGCAGTACATGAGATTGATAAGAAGCTCATTCTGGTAGGGCTGGCAGGGTCAGTCTGGCTTAAAGTCGGCAGGGAGCTTGGCTTGAGGATAGCCAGTGAAGTCTTCGCCGACCGCGCCCTCAATCCTGACGGCTCCCTCGTCTCCCGGGACAAACCCGGCGCGGTGATTAAAGACCCGCAGAAGGTCGTTGCCGCCAGCCTGAAGATGGTCACAGAAGGAAAGGCAACAGCCATCAATGGGCAGGAAATCAGCATCAGGGCTGACACTATCTGCCTCCACGGCGATACTCCCGGCGCGGTTGAGCTTGCCAGATTGCTCAGAGAGAGTATGGCAGACGCCGGGGTTGAGGTAGTGCCCATGGGCACGTTTCTCTAATATCCCACCATGATGTACAGGGAACCGAAATTCTTGCCCGGCGGCGATAAAGCCCTCTTCGTTGAGTTCGGCGATGCCATTGACCCGGCAATCAACCTCCGTGTGAAAAGACTGATGCAGGCGATTGCAGGAGAGAAACCCGAAGGCATTATAGAGGCTGTACCCACCTACCGCTCGCTCCTGGTCTACTTTGACCCGCTGAGAATCAGCCTCAGCGCACTGAAGGACAAGCTCTACCACCTTGCCCAGCCGCAGGCAGAAGACACCACGGTTAAGCCCAGAGTTATTGAGATTCCCACGATTTATGGGGGCGAATTCGGACCGGATTTAGAGTTTGTCGCTGAGCACAACCACCTGAGCGCTGATGAAGTCATCAAAATACATGCCGGAAGGCCCTACCTCATCTACATGATAGGCTTTCTGCCGGGATTTCCTTACCTCGGGGGCATGTCTTCCCAAATCGCCGCGCCGCGACTGGACACCCCGCGTGCCAAGATTCCCAAAGGTTCAGTGGGGATTGCCGGAAATCAGACCGGCATCTACCCGGTGGAAAGCCCGGGCGGATGGCGCATCATCGGCAGGACGCCGCTGAACATTTTTGATGCCACACGCGAACCGCCAGCGCTATTCCAGGCGGGGGACTATTTAACGTTCGTAAGCATCAACCTTGAGGAGTT
>DAOTYE010000012.1:0-4011 GCA_034434915.1 Dehalococcoidales bacterium | reverse complement strand
TTATTGACGATGATGCCGTTGAGGTAGTCCACCTCGGTCCGCCTGCCTTTGATAATGTCCTGAAGGAGGGAAGGGCGGTCAGGTGCGCCCACCTTCTGCGCCACATCAGGGTATCTCTTTTTCATCACCGCCTCAAGTTTTTCCTTGAGCTGTTTGATATCTTCTCTGGTCTTGGCGTTGACGAATTCCTCTGGCTGAAGGGAGTAAATTGGCCCCAGCGTGAAGCCGAGTGCGGAAGCCACCTTCGCTGCTTCACAGCCCAAGAGCGTGCGGACAAAGTAAATGGTGTTCTGCTGGTCAGGGCTGAGCGCGGCGGCATTGGTGGACACGTCCGGTCCGACGATGCCGGCGAGGGCATTTGCCAGGCAGTTGATTACCAGCTTTGACCAGCGGGCGCCCCAGATGTTCGTAGTGGTATCGCTGTGTCCGATGACGCTGAGCATCTGGGCGGTCTTCTGCGCCCGCGGTGTGATGACACCTGAAAGCTCGCCGATGGTGAAGCAGTGCACATCAAGCGGGCTGGTGCGTATGGCGTGTCCCGGCTGGTATAAGCCTGCGCTGAGCATGGGAATACAGCCCACGGTGCGGTTGAAGCCCACGATATGCGCCACGGTTTCATCATTGAGGGAGTTCTGCGCTGGGAGGATGAAGCCGGTGGGCTTCAAATATGGCTCAATGAGATAGGTTATCCAGCGCGTGTCATATGACTTTACGGAAAGGATGACGATGTCAAACTGGTCCTGAAGGTTGCAGACCTCGCTCAGGTGGAGGGCTTTTGCCTTGACGGTGAAGGTGCCATTGAGGTCGGTGAGGGTCAGCCCGCGGTTCTTCATGGCATCCACGTGAGCCGCCCAGTAGTCTATGAGCGTGACGTCTCGCCCATCGCGAATCAGGTATGCCCCCATTGATGCCCCAATTGCTCCCGCCCCGAGCACGGCGATTCTTTCTGACATGTAGTGCCTCCTTGCAATAGTCCGGAAACGTTCTGGCTTGTTGACATTATAATGGGCGCTTATCCGCTTGGCAACTGTTGCCGCGCATGGTTTGCATTTGGTTTATTTTGTCATGGCGAGCGAAGCAATCTATATCAGTTTACTGGTATTGCCATGTCGCCGCTCTCCTGGCAAATACACCAGCTAGAGTAAGGCAGAACCTTTTGGCACAGGAAGCTGTAAGTATGGTAAAGTAAAGGAGCATCTGAAAGGAGGGTGACATGATTGTCGGCAAAGGCGATTTCCGCTATGAGGTAATAGAGAACTGGGGCAAGCTCCCGGAGTATTTTGAGATGGACGACCCCGTTGATGTGGCGGTGGACTCACGCGACCGTGTTTACGTGGGGTCGCGTGGCAATCACCCGGTGCTCATCTTTGACCGCGAGGGCAACTTCGTTTCCTGCTGGGGAGAAGGCGTCTATGGTGACCCGCACGGCGTCTATGTGGGTCCGGACGACTCAGTCTATATTACCGACCGGGCGACCAATATCGTGGAGAAGTGCACGCCGGGCGGCAAGCCTCTTATGACCCTGGGGACGAAGAACAAGAACTTTCCCATCATGTTGCGCAAGCCGTTCAGCCAGCCGACCGACCTTTCCCTCAATGCCGCCGGCGAGATATACGTGTGCGATGGCTATGGCAACTTCCTGGTGCATAAATTTTCACCGAAGGGCGACCTCATCAAGACGTGGGGCGATTGCGGGAAAGAGCCGGGGCAGTTTGCCCTGCCTCACCGCGTGGAGGTGGACCGCAGGGGCATGGTCTATATCGCTGACCGCAATAACGACCGCATCCAGATTTTCACTCCTGACGGTGAGTTCGTGTCCATGTGGACGGACTTTATCTGGCCCCAGGACCTCTATATTGACCGCAAGAATGACCTCGTCTACGTGGTGGAGAGCCAGCTCCACGGACCGAACAAGCCGCGCGTCTCCATCCGTGACCTGAAAGGGAAAATCATCTGCTTCTGGGACGATTTGAAAGATAAAGGGAAAAAGGTGCTGGACAACAGCCACAGCGTCTGCGTGGACTCCCGCGGCGATATTTACGTGGGGGAGATTGTCCGCACCAGGCGCATTCAGAAGTTTGTCAGGGTGAGATAAGGGTATTAGCTATTCAAGATAAAGGAACACTATCAGCCTTTGCCCGGTGAATTTCTTATCTGTGTTTACAGACCCAGCTCTGGTGGTGCCGTAGGGAAGGTAAGTGATGCTGCTGTCCAAGGCGCCACCGGATGTGGACATGACGGAAGTCCCCGTCAGGTAGTCCTGATGCACGTATCTCAAGGTGTCCCCTGTCTTGATGGCAATCAATCTGTCCCCAGGAAGTAGTTAACCGTCACGACACTGGTGCTCAAGTTCTTTTCGTAGTACTTATTGATATAAAGAATCGTCTCACTGCTCTCGGTTTTCTTTACTCTGTTACCGTCTCCATCACAGCGAATAGTCAATCCATTAGAGAACGAAGGAAGTTGATTGTAATATAAATCATGAATATCCCGCCTAATGTATAGAGAAGCATTCCTATCTTGCGTCTCTTGGCATCAAAACGTCCGTACGGTCCGACTTGGAGTAGGAAAGCAATTAGGCTACCAATGTAAATCACAGCCAAGAAAGAAAAAATAGCAGTGTTCATCAAATCGTCTCCCTTAACTTACTAAGGATTAGGAAAATAGGGCAAATCTGGCATATCAATGTTCCACACGTATTCTATGCCTTGGAATATCATGCCAACAGCACTATAAAGTATTACTATTGAAGGAGGAATGAGCCATCCGCCAGTCAAAGTGTTACCCCAGACGGTCAATCCAATAATAGCGGAACCGCCAATTATGTCTACCCAACCCATTGCTTTTCTTGTGTCAAACTCGGAGTCATAGGGAGCAAGTGTATACGTACGAAGGTTCGGGTAGCACGCATTTGGTCCGATGTCCTTTTCTCTTTGATAGGCCTTTTGTGTTCGCCAAAAGAATTGACCAAACGCGTCCAGCGCACTATCACTGACTACGTCTGAGACGTTGTCGAAATGCCCGCTAGCTGATAAAAGCTTCAGAACTCCTGCATCATTTTCATCTTTAGCCTCATGAAAGAAATAATACTGCTTCCCATTGACCACTACACTATCAGCAACATCTGCCTCCCGGAGCATCAGCCATGTATCCGGGTTAACATCTTCCCTGTGGATTCCAATATTATTTAGTTCCTCCTCTTCGAATAGCCCAAAGGGGTCAGTATGTTTGAGCGGATTATTGAGGACATAGGCATATCTATTGAAATTCTGAGGATTGGCATAGTTCTTCACAAGTGGATCCGCACTTATAAACCTCCCAATCACAGGGTCATAGTACCTCGCTCCATAGTAGTAAAGCCCAGTCCCATCCAGCCTCTGCCCGGTAAACTTCTTATCTGTGTTTATAGACCCGCCTCTGGTTGTGCCGTAAGGAAGGTAAGTGATGCTGCTGTCCAACGCGCCACCGGATGTAGACATGAGGGAAGTCCCGGTAAGGTGGTCTTGATGCACGTATCTCAAGGTGTCCCCTGTCTTTATGGCAACCAACTTCTCCCCCAGGAAGTAGTTAACCGTCACCACGCTCGTGGTCAGGTTCTTCTCGTAGTACTTGTTGATATAAAGGATGGTCTCACCGTTTTCGGTCTTCTTTGCCCTGTTGCCGTCTCCGTCATAGATGAAGCTTGCCCCGCCGGTAATTGAAACGGGTCTATTCTCCACATCCCAGGTGATGGTCTGCGCGCCGCGGGCGGTCATATTGCCGTTGTTATCATAGGAGTAGCTCGCTCCGCCCGATACTGCCGTGACGGCATGAGGCTTTGCCCCATAGGTATAAGCATTACCGTTCCTGGCAGTCATGTTGCCTATCTGGTTATAAGTATAGCTCTCACTGCAGGATCCTGTCACTGAGGTAAGCCTGTCAAGGAAATCATAGCCGGAGTTAAAGTCCCTTTAATTCCCTATATCCCTCCCAGGGTCGCCAGCTGAGCCAGTGCATCGTAGTTGTAGTCGG
>DAOTYE010000011.1:0-19696 GCA_034434915.1 Dehalococcoidales bacterium | reverse complement strand
TCCTGCACTGGCTTATGGCGCGGCGTGATAGCCCGCGCCTTTTCGGGTTGAGCGTGTTGTTGGCACCACTCCTGTTTTTTGAGCTGCTTATGCCGCTGGACTACATCGCCACGGGGAAGTTTGTGGAGCCGGTGGGACGTGTCTGGAACATGCTTGCCGCGTCCCGCAGTATCACGATGGAGTACAGTACGCACCCGTTTGAATCATATCCATGGGACTGGGTGCTGAAGCCTCTGGTGATGCCATACTGGTATGAACCTTACTATTCCGGCACTATCAGCTTTACCTTGTGGGCGCTGATTATCCCTGCGGTGGTGTATCTCAGCTTCCGGGCAAAACAGGGGAACCAGGCGGGGCTGTTCAGCGGGCTGTGGTTTGCCTGCACTTATTTCTTCTGGATTGTGCTGAGCCTGATTACCGACCGCGTGACGTATGTATTCTATTTTTACCCTGTCACCGGGGCGGTGTGCCTGGGTGTGGGAATGGGGCTGGCTGAGGTGGTGGGCTTCTGGGAGAGGAATAGGTCCAGCCCGCTGAGGATAGGGGCGTTTGCTGGGGTGGTGCTTTTTTTTATGGCGCATCTGGCGGTGTTTGTGTTGCTTTCGCCGATGGTGCAGAGCGTTCCTGCCTGGCTGAAGCCCGTCCTGACTCCACCTGCACCTCCAACCACTCCCACCACGACGAACATTCCCTAGGGATTTATTGAGATTGCCGCGTCACTTCCTTCCCGTAATGACAGCAAGTCATCAGCACTTGAGCAAACCCATGCTGAGGTAGCGTTCAGCGCGGTCAGGCAGGACGGTGGCGACTTTTGCGAAGCGTTTTGCCACTTTCCTGGCGGCGCAGATATTTGCCCCGGCGCTGATGCCGGCGAGGATGCCGCAGTCTTTGCAGATTTTTCTTGCCGCCGCCATTGCCTCATCACTGCTGACGGTGATGACTTCATCAATTTGCTTCATGTCAACCAGAGCGGGGATAAACCCGGGTCCAATGCCCTGGATTTTGTGCTCCCTGATGACGGCTTTTTCTCCCATTGACATGACCGGAGATTCGGCGGGCTCCACGGCAACCACATGGAGGGCGGGATTGGCTTTTTTCAGGGCGCCTGCCATGCCCATGAGCGTGCCGCCGGTGCCGATGCCTGCCACCACGGCGTCTACCGCGCCGATTTCTCTTAAGATTTCTTCACCTATTTTCTGCTGGGCTCTGGTGTTGCTGGGGTTGGCGTACTGGTCGGCGTAGTAGGTCATGGGTCTGCGGGCGAGCTCGGCGGCGGTGCGGATGGCTTGCCGGAAACTGCCTTTTCTGGGGGTGAGCACCAGCTCCGCGCCAAGAGCCTGAATCATCTGCTTGCGCTCATCGCTCATGTGCTCTGGCATGACCACAATCATTTTGTAGCCTTTGATGCTGGCGACCATGGCGAGAGAGATGCCCATGTTGCCGCTGGAGGCTTCAACGATGGTGTAGCCGGGCTTGAGCGCGCCGCTCTTTTCCGCATCTTCAATGATGCCCAGCGCGGCTCTGTCTTTAACACTGCCGCTGGGATTGGCAAATTCAAGCTTGGCGTAGATGCCATCAATTTTTACCAGCGGCGTATTGCCGATGGCGGCTAGAAGAGTGTGATTATTCATTTAAGGTGCTCCGCCAGGTCCTGCCGGGGGACTGCGTGCTGTTTTGCCTGTGTCATGTCTCTGAGTATGGCGGTGCCGGCGCTCACTTCCTCTTCACCTATTATTACCGCATAGCGGGCGGCGAGGTTATTTGCCAGCCTCAGCTGGGCTTTCAAACTTTTATCACCGCTTGCCATAATGATGCCGATTTCTTTTTTCCGGAGCGCTGAGGCGAGCTTCAGGGCTTCTTTCTTGGCTTCTTCTCCGAGGTAGGCGATGAAGACCTGCGGTCTGGGGAGAGGTGGGACGGTGATGTTCTGCTTCTTCAGGTTGAGGATGATGCGCTCAATGCCGGTGGCGAATCCGTTGGCGGGGGTGGGTTTTCCGCCCAGCTCCTCAATCAGGTCGTCATACCTGCCGCCGCCCAGGATGGTGCTCTGGGAGCCTGCCACCGCTGGCTGAATCTCAAAGACGGTGCGGGTATAATAGTCCAGCCCGCGCACCAGCCTGGGGGTAACGCGGAAAGGGATGGACAGCGCTTTGAGATAGCCCTGCAGGTGGCTGAAGTGTGCGGCGCAGTCCGGACAGAGGTAGTCCACACTCTTTGGCGCGGCGTCAGCGATGGGCTGGCAGGATTCTTCCTTGCAGTCAAGCAGGCGCATGGGGTTGCGCTCAATCCTCACCTGGCAATCGGCGCAGACCTCACTGCCGTGCCGGGAGTAATGCCCTTTGAGGGCGTCTAAATAGCCGGGACGGCATTTCTTACAGCCGATGCTATTGATGTGGAGCGTCAGCTTGCTTAAGCCGAGAGAAACGAGGAACTGCCACCCCAGCTCAATAACTTCAGCGTCAATGGCTGGGTCCAGGTCCCCCACTGCCTCAATGCCGAACTGGTGGTGCTGGCGGTACCTGCCTGCCTGGGGGCGCTCGTAGCGGAAGGCGGGGATGAGATAGAAGAGCCTGACCGGCTGGGGCAGGTTGTGCATGCCGTGTTCCAGGTAAGCGCGGCACACTGAGGCGGTGCCTTCCGGGCGGAGGGTGAGCATATTGCCGCTCTTGTCCGCGAAGGTGTACATCTCCTTGTCAACGATATCAGTGCCCTCACCCACACTGCGCTGGAAAAGCCCGGTCTCCTCAAAGACGGGGAAGTCAATCCGCTCGTAGCCGTAGAGCTGGCAGATGTGGGCAACTTTTTGTTCAATGTGACGCCAGTAAGACTGCTCCTCAGGCAAAATATCTACTGTGCCACGCGGTGCTTTGTACAACATTTTGACCTCGCTGGTTCATAACTAGGATACGGTATTTGGACGGGCGGTGTAAAGTGCAAAGCAGTGAGCGCGGCTTTCAGACACCGAGGGATTTTATGGTAGTGAAAAGAAACTGGCAGAAACCACTCTCACCCTTCTCTTTGTCAGGGTAAAGGCGGCTGGTTCCTCAGCCCACCTTTTTGAAATACCACTTGTAGAGCAACTGCATATCGTCCGGGAAAATGCCCAGACGGTCCCCGGCTTTCACCGGGCGGGTCAGTGCAGAATATTCGCCATTGAGGAAGATATTGCGGCCGATTTCCCCGTCAGGGATGCCGATACGGCGGCTGATGTCATGGATGGTATCTCCCTTTTTCACCGGGACGCTGATGATTGATTCCTTTTGCGGGTCTAAGTTAGCGGTAAAACGGCGGAGCTTGCCGTAAAGGTGTACCTCCATCTTTCTGCGGTTACCCATAGCGTCAGACAATTATCATGTCCATGTCATCCGGGAACAGCCCGAGCCGGTCGCCGTTTCTTACCGGTCTATTAAGTGGAGAGTATAAGCCATTAAGAAACATATTTTTGCCCACTTCAGCCGCCGGGATGCCGATGCGCCTGATAATCTCTGCTATAGTGTCTCCCTTCCGCACCGGGATGTGGAGCAGGGAGTCTCGGGTGGGGTCCAGATTATCAGTGAAACGGCGCAGTTTGCCATAAAGGTGCACCTCAACCATTACCCACCGCCGATGAGCGGAAACAGTCCCACACGGTCGCCATCTTTGAGGACATGGTCCTCTTTGACGTGTCTGCCGTTGACCATGACCATGGCGATTTCTTTTCTGGGTGCTTTCAGCTTTGACAGGAGCTCCCCAACCTTGATATGGTCATCAAGCGGCAAGGTGAGGACACCATCCCTCCCGATTTCCGGGTAGTAGTCACGCAGGTTGGCATACAGCCTGACCTCAATCTTACCCATATTCTCCTGCCTCCTCACCGCGAACCTGATTTTAAGTATAGCGTGATTTTTCTGAAAAAGACAAGCCCCCTCCGCATTTAAGAGCGCTCCGGTTCAATTGTGCATCATCCCCATCCCGGTATTATCTGTCACTTCATTCCTCAGAATGACATTTGGGCAAAGCTCCTGACGGAGGCGTAAAAGAAAGAGGGGGCTTAAGCCCCCTCTTAAGGACACACCGTCTTTCTGATGAGCTCAGTCTCTTGAATGACCTATCGTCCGGAGTGGACCCGGTCTAGCACCCTATCCGGCACGTCAAAGACCACGTTGTGCGGAGGCAGCTTTTCATACTTCATGAACTCGGGGAGGCGGTCGTCCTGCTTGGTGAAGCCGGCGGCTTTATTGAAAGCGCGCTCCATGGCGACAATCTCTCCGCCGATGCGGCTGGCATCTTCCACCTTCCATTTGGTGCCCAGGACGCCGTTACATTCCTCAACCAGGCCTTCCAGCCCGGTGGGGATGTCAAGAATGGCAAAGGAGATGAACAGGCAGTGCCCGGTGCTGTCAATGAAGGCGGTGGTATCCTGGAAGGCGCGGGAGACTTTGGCTTTGCTGGTGTTGAACGGGTCTAGCTTGCCGGAGACGCCAAGGATTTCCGGCGCAATGGTATAGCCGGAAGTGTGGTCAGCGCCCATGGTGGAGGTAGCGTAGGTGACGCCAATGCCTTTGATGGCTCTTGGCTCATAGGCGGGCATGCCCTGCCTCTTTACTGCTGGCAAGCGTACGACGCCGAACGTATCCGCGGTGACTGCGGCACCATTGCCGAGGATGTGCCCGAGCGGAGTGCCGGCGCCGATTTCTTTCATCAGCGCGATGGCTTTCTGACCATCGCCGAAACTGGCAAGCCCGGCTTCCATGGCGACGCCGAGCATCACCCCGGCTTCAATGGTGTCCAGACCATAATCATTGCAGAGCCGGATGAGCTCGCCGGTGAAGTCCAGGCTGTCAATGCCGCAATTGGCGCCGAGCGCCCAGACGGACTCATATTCCTGGACAGAGACCAGCTCGCTACCGTCTTTCTTGGGATAGACGTTGGAGCACTTGATAACGCAGCCCGGGGAACAGTTGTGTCCCGTCATGCCGGCACCGCCGCGCTCCTTGCAGACCTTGTTAATGGTCTCACCGGAAATCTTGGCAGCCCCTTCAAATCTGCCGGAGCTGAAGTTCCGGGTGGGCAGTGCGCCGGCTTCGTTGATGACGTTGACCAGGGCGGCCGTGCCATAGGTATTCAGTGTTCCGCCGGGCTTGGTAATGGCATGTTCCAGGAGGGCATTGAGCAGTTTCTTGCGCCCGGCATTGAACACGTCTTTGTCGGCGATGGGAACGGGTTCCGCGCCTTTGTCATCAATGATGATGGCTTTCAGTCCCTTACTGCCCATCACCGCGCCCAAGCCACCGCGGCCGGCATAGCGGCTGGGGCGATTTTCAGGGTCGTTCACGCAGACGCCTGCCATGGACATCAGCTTTTCGCCGGCGATGCCGCAGGCGATAATGCCCACGTTATTCCCGAACTTATCAAACATCATGGGGTAGGCTTCATACAGCCCTTTGCCAACGTATTTGTCAGCCGGCAGAAGCTCGGCGCCACTTTTGTCTACCTTGAGCAGATAGAACTTGCCTTTCTCTTTCGGCTGTCCTTCAACGATGATGGCTTTCAGCCCCAGTTTTGCCATCATCTGGGGGGCTACTCCCCCGGAGTTGGCTTCCTTGATGCCGCCAGTCAGCGGTGATTTCCCGCCCACTGAGATTCTCCCGGAGCTGGGAGCACTGGTGCCGGTGACGATGCCCGGCGCGAAGACAAGCTTGTTGTTCGGTCCCAGCGGGTGGCAGGTGGGTATCACCTCATCATACACGATGGCTGAGGTCAGACCGCGCCCGCCCAAATCCCGGTACTTTCTGGGGACATCCTCAAACTTGGTCGTGAGTTTGGTCATGTTGACGCGCAGGATTTTGCTCATGGTCACCTCCTATTTAATTTCTGCACCAATACCTTAATGTAAAATCCGTCTCCTGTCAATAGGTAAAGCCAGGAATTTTTAGCATACTCAGCGCGGCGCTAGTCCACGCGGTAGCGTCTGACCACGGACTCATCAAGCTCAATGCCCAGCCCGGGCTTGTTTCCCATTTCAATATAGCCCTGCTTATTGATGCGTACCGGTTCTTTCAGCAGGTCTTCCCGAAGAGGGTTATAGTTGCGGTCAAATTCTTGAAAGAGGCTATTGGGGATTGAGGCGCTGAAGTGCAGATTAGCCGTGAGCGCAACCGCCGAGGAGAAAGAGTGTGGCACGCAGATAATGTTCCAGGCACTCGCCATGGCGGCAATCTTCTTTGCCTCAGTTATGCCACCGCACCAGGTGACATCAGGCTGGGCGATGTCCAGAGCTTTGTTCAGGAAAAGGTCGCGGAAGCCATAGCGGGTGAACTCATTTTCCCCAGCGGCGACCGGCATGTCTAAGGCGTCAGCCACAGCGGCGCTACCCTGAATATCTTCCGCGGGCACCGGCTCTTCAAACCAGAAGATGTTATATCTTTCCATCTTGCGCGCCATGGTTATTGCCTGGTAGGAAGTGTAAACATTATTGCCGTCTACCAGCAGGTCAATCTTATCACCGATGGCTTCCCTTACCGCTTTCACCCGGGCGATGTCTTCATCCTGGCTGAGCCGCCCTATTTTCATTTTGACCGCGGTGAAGCCTTCAGCCACATAGGCAGCCATTTCATTTCCCAGTTCCTTCAAGCCTTTTCCTTCAGCGTAGAATCCGGCGCTGGCGTAAGCCCGGATTTGCTCATAACAGCCGCCCAGAAGCCGGTAGAGAGGCATGCCGGCGGCCCTGGCTTTAATGTCCCATAGGGCGATGTCAATACCGCTCATGGCGGCGATAACTGCCCCTTTGCGCCCGTGCTTTATTGAGCGCTGATACATTTTATCCCAGAGCCTCTCTATGTTCAGGGGGTCTTCACCGATGAGGTATTCTCTAAGCTCTTTTTCCACAATCATTCTGGTTATCAATGGAGGCCCGCCGAAGTATGCCGCCTCGCCGATGCCGGATACGCCTTCATCAGTGTTTATTTTTACCAGGACGGCACTGCGGTGGGGCAGGGTGTAGGTGGCGTCCATAATGGGTTTGTCCAGCGGGCAGGTGAGAACTATGCCTTCAACGGTGGTGATTTTCACTCTATTTACCTCCTTGCGGTGTGGCTATTCATCGCCATTATCATACTTTACCTCAGGGGCTGGTTCAAGCCCTGGCTGTTCATTTCTCTGTTTACACTCTTGCGGTGATTGGTGGTATACTTAGATTGTCATAAGACGGAGGTTTGTGCCTTGACCACGGTGGTGGAGCAGGATTTCAGCCGGCTCAAGGAAAAAGCCGGGGCGTATCTCCCCCCTGAAAAGCTCGCCGTTATTGAAGCCGCCTATCAATTCGCCGCGGCGGCGCATCAGGGGCAGACGCGCCGGTCCGGTGAGCCTTTTCTTGACCATCCCCTCCAGACCGCCATCATTCTGGCGGAGCTTCAGCTTGACACCAGTTCCCTTGCCGCGGCGCTCCTCCATGACATTCCTGAGGACTGCGGCATTCCTCTCAAAGATATAGAGGCTAAATTCGGCGCGGAAATCGCCAAGCTGGTTGACGGGACCACCAAGCTGGGTAAAGTCTCCTGGCAGGCAGCCGGGGCGACGGCTGGCGAGGTGCAGGCAGAGAACCTGCGCAAGATGCTTGTCGCCATGGCGGAAGACCTGCGGGTGGTCTTCATCAAGCTCGCCGACCGACTCCACAATATGCGCACGCTTGATGCCCTGCCCCCGGAAAAACAGCGGCTGATTGCCAAAGAGACACTTGAGATATACTCCCCGCTGGCGCACCGGCTGGGCATATGGGAGCTGAAGTGGCAGTTAGAAGACCTCGCCTTCCGCTATCTTGAGCCAGAAGAGTACCGCCGTATTGTGAACCTAGTTGCCACCCGCCGGCTCCAGCGGGAGAAGTTCATCGCCCAGGCGATTGATATGCTCAAGCGAGAGTTTGACAAAGCCGGGCTTAAGGCGGATATTTCCGGCAGACCCAAGCATATTTACAGCATTCACCAGAAAATACAGCGGTATGCCGCTCTGGGCAAGCACTTTGATGATATCCATGACCTCCTCGCTCTGCGGGTTCTGGTGGGCACGGTGCCGGAATGCTATTATGCCGTGGGCATCATTCACAATCTGTGGCACCCTCTGCCTGAAGAGTTCAATGACTTCATCGCCAATCCCAAACCGAACGGGTACCAGTCCCTCCACACCATTGTTATGGCGTTCGGCAGGACGCCTCTTGAGGTGCAGATACGGACGCGGGATATGCATTACGTGGCAGAGTACGGTGTGTCCGCCCACTGGCGCTACAAGCAGGGCCAGAGCAGTGACATCCATTTTGAGGAGAGGGTGGGCTGGTTGAGACAGCTTATTGAGTGGCACCGGGAGCTGACCGGCGCTGAGGAGTTCCTGGAATCAGTAAAGACGGATATCTTCATTGACCAGGTGTTTGTCTTTACGCCAAAGGGTGAGATTAAAGACCTGCCTAAAGGCTCAACGCCTATTGACTTCGCCTACCGCGTGCATACTGAGCTGGGGCATCGCTGTATCGGCGCCAAGGTGAACGGGAAGCTGGTGCCCCTGAACTATAAACTTAAGAATGGCGATGTGGTGGAAATCCTGACCACCAAATCAGCCAGGGGACCGAGCCGTGATTGGCTCAATCAGCAACTGGGCTATGTCCATACGCACCAGGCGAAGGAGCGCATCCGCCAGTGGTTCCGGCGGCAGGAAAGAGCGGAGAACATTGAGCAGGGACGTGCCGCACTGGACAAGGAGTTGAAACAGCTGGGCATCACTATTGAGCGCAGTGAGCTGGCAAGCCTGTTCAATTATGATAACCCGGATGACTTTCTCGCGGCGATTGGCGATGGGAGCGTCTCAATCCACCAGATTGCCCTGAAGCTTGCGGCACGCCAGGAGGCGCCGAAGGAGGCAGTGACCGGCACCACGCCGCCCAAGCCCGTTGCTCCATCGTCGGTCAGTGTCCTGGGCGTCAATAGCCTGGCGACCCATGTCGCCCGCTGTTGCCATCCGCTGCCGGGGGACAAGATTATCGGCTATATCACGCGGAGCCGGGGGGTGACAATTCACCGCCAGGATTGCTATAATGTGCTTCATGAGGATGAGAAAGACCGGCTGATTCCGGTGGAGTGGGGGAGGGCGGAAGCCCTGTACCCGGTCAGCATCCAGGTCCGCGCCTGGGACAGGCTGGGGCTGATGCGGGACATCACCACGGTGGTGGCGGAGGAAAAGGTGAATATCTCCTCTATCAGCCTGGTCAGCAATGGCGACCATACCACCACCACCTCACTGATACTGGAGACGCAGGGTCTGGCGCAGTTGAGCCGCCTCCTCAAGAAAATAGAGGCAGTGAGGGGAGTTATCAGCGTCTCGCGCATGGGCGATGAGGCGGCGAAGAAAGTCAAGAAGTAACAGGCGCAATAGTGAAGGGGGTAACCATTGGCAAACACTAAGTCGGCAATCAGGGAAATCAGGGTGGCTGAGAGAAGGCGGATAAGGAACAAAGCATACCGCAGTTCCGCCAAGACGAAAATCAGTAAGGCGGAGAAACTCATTTTCTCCGGGGATGTGGAAAAGGGCAAAGAGGCGGCGCGTGCCGCCATCAGCACACTGGACAAGGCGGCGGCAAAAGGCATTATCCACAGGAACAATGCCGCCCGGCGCAAATCACGCCTGATGAAAAAGCTGAGCCGCGCTTTAGCCGCGCCGAAAGCAGAAGCAAAAGAGACTG
This sequence comes from Dehalococcoidales bacterium, assembly GCA_034434915.1. Classification (GTDB taxonomy): domain Bacteria; phylum Chloroflexota; class Dehalococcoidia; order Dehalococcoidales; family RBG-16-60-22; genus DAOTYE01. The sequence continues at coordinate 9,993 of DAOTYE010000011.1, read as the reverse complement.
AAAAGAAGCCGGCGTAGCACCGCTGAAAGGTGGGAGAACCAGGAAGAGGGGCGTAAGCCCCTCTTGAAGTTATTCTCCCATAATCTGGACAATGACCTGCCGCGAGCGCGGGCGGTTGTCAAAGTCAACGAGGACAATCTGCTGCCATGTCCCCAGCGCCAGCGTTTTGTTCGTGAGCGGAATGACGAGAGAAGCCCCCAGCAGGGACGCCCGCACGTGAGAGAACCCGTTCCCTTCCCCCCAGGCGCTATCGTGGGCGTAGGTGATGTTCCTGGGGATGGCCCGCTCCCACATGGCTTTGAAGTCCGCAATCAGCCCGGGCTCATTTTCAATGGTGGTGACGCCTGCCGTGGAGCCGGTGATGAAGACGGTTACTGTGCCGTCTTTGATGCCGGATTCCGCCACCTTCTGCTCCACCTCACGGGTGATGTCAATGATGTCTGTATTGCCCTTGCTCTGGAAGCTGAGCTTCTTGGTGATAATCATAAGGACCTCCTGCGGAAAGTCTCATCTCACCCCCTGCCCCCTCTCCTGTGAGGAAGGAGGAGAAATGGAAAGAGGAGCACGCCTCTCTTAGACTCCCGTTTTGGTGACCTTCAAATGTCCTTTAACTCCTCCCAAACCACCTCGTTCATCTCAAATACGGGACCATCCTTGCACACCTGCTTTAAGCCGTCTTTCGTCTTGATAGTGCAGGCATAGCAGATGCCCAGCCCGCAGCCCATCCGCATCTCAAGGGAAACCTGGACGGACTTATCTTTCAGCTGGCGGGCGTATTTGGTTGCCATATCCTTATACATTGCCAGCGGCCCGCAGGCGTAAAGCTGGTCGGCATGGTTGAGGTAATCAGGCAGGATTTCGGTAATCATGCCCTTGGCGCCTGTTGAGCCATCTTCCGTGGCGAGGACCAGCTCAGACACCGCAGGCAGAAAGCGCGCCGGGTAGAGGTGGCGGGCGGATGCCGCGCCGAGGAGGAGTCTGACAGTGTGTCCCTGCCGTGAGGCTTCCTGCGCCAGAAACGCCATTGGGGCGATGCCGATTCCCCCGGCTACGATAAGCAGATTGCGTGACTCGGGCTTGATGGTGAAGCCGTTGCCCAGTGGTCCGAGCAAGTCCAGCTTATCTCCTGTCTGGCACCGGACAAGCCAGCGTGTCCCTTTTCCTACTGTCCTGACCAGAAGCGCCAGCCTCGTCTTCTTGCTCGTAAGGTGGATGCTGAGAGGTCGGCGTAAAAGCATGCCTTCCCCACAGCGCACCATGACGAACTGCCCCGGCTTGGCTTCAGCGGCAATCTCCGGGCACTCCAGCCAGATGAGGTGCGTGCCCGGCATCACCTCACTATTGCTGACCACCGGCGCGGCTATCTGTTTCATTTATGACCATCCCCGCGATATTCCGGGAGAGGGAGAACGCTATACGTCTGACTGCCATTGGCGAGCACCTCCACCGCGGCGCGGAACGTGTCCAGCGAAGTGAAGCAGGGGAGGCGCTTTTCGGCGGCGGCGCGGCGGATGAAGAAGCCGTCCCTCTGCGGGATTTGCCCGCCGGTGACCGTATTGACCACGCCGTTCACGGTGTCATTGTTGATGATGTCAATGATGTTCGGGTGACCCTGGTTCAGCTTTTTGCTTATCATCTTCACCGGCAGACCGGCGGCTTCAATCATGGCGGCGGTGCCCTCCGTGGCGTAGAGCCGGTAGCCCAGCGAGGCGATTTTCCTGATGAGGGGTAATGCCTCCGGCTTATCGCGGTCAGCGATGCTGAGAAGGAGCGCGCCCTGTTTCGGCAGCATGAGCCCGGCGGCAAGGAGCGCTTTCGCCAGCGCGGCGTCAAAGGTATAGTCAATGCCCATCACCTCGCCGGTGGACTTCATCTCCGGACCGAGGTAGGTGTCCACGCCGGTGAGCTTCTGCATGGAGAAGACCGGCGCTTTTATGGCGACGAGCTTTCTCGGCGGCAGGAGCCCGTTCTGGTAGCCCTGTGCTTTCAGGCTTTTGCCGAGCATCACCTGGGTCGCCACATTTACCATGGGGACGCCGGTGACTTTTGAAAGGAAGGGGACGGTGCGGCTGGCGCGGGCATTGACCTCAAGGACATAGACCGTGGAGGGCTGTCCTTCCTTGCGCTCAATGATGAACTGCACGTTCATGAGGCCCTTGATGCCGATGGCGACACCCAGCCGGATGGTATAATCAACAAGCGTATCCGTCTCCGTTTCAGTGAGATTGGGGGCGGGATAGACCGCCATGGCATCTCCGCTGTGCACGCCCGCCCGCTCAATATGCTCCATGATGCCCGGGATGACCACCGTATCGCCATCGCTGATGGCGTCCAACTCTACCTCAATGCCCTGGATATACTTGTCAATGAGGACGGCTTTTCCGGTGTCCAGCTCCATGGCGAACTTCATGTAGCGGGCAAGCTCGGTGGCGTTATGGACAATCTCCATCGCCCGGCCGCCTAGAACATAGCTGGGACGCACGAGCACGGGGTAACCGATAAGCTGGGCGATGGTGAGCGCTTCATCAATAGATGACACGCCGCCGCCCGGGGGCTGTGGGATGCCCATTTCGCTCACCATTTTTTCAAATCGTTTGCGGTCTTCAGCACGGTCAATGGACTCCGCACTGGAGCCGATGATGGGCATGCCGGCGCGGTGGATGGGCATCGCCAGGTTTATGGCAGTCTGCCCGCCGAACTGGCAGATGGACGGCGGCGCTCCGTTATCAGCAGTGCGTTCGTTTTCAAGGAGGTCGCGCACGCTCTCCTCGTCCAGCGGCTCAAAGTAAAGGCGGTCGCTGGTGTCAAAGTCGGTGGAGACAGTCTCCGGATTAGAGTTCGCCATGATAGCCTTGTAGCCTGATTTCTGGAGCGCCCATGCTGAGTGCACACTGCAGTAGTCAAACTCAATCCCCTGCCCGATGCGGATGGGACCGGAGCCGATGACCAGCGCTTTGTTTTCCGGGATTGGTATTGCCTCGTTCTCCTGCTCATAGGTGCTGTAGAAGTAAGGGGTAGTCGCCTCAAACTCAGCGGCGCAGGTGTCCACCATTTTGTACACCGGGCGGATACCCCACTGGTGGCGGAGCTCGCGCACCTGCTCCGGGAGACGGTCGGCGAGTGTGCCTATCTGGACATCAGAGAAACCCATGCGCTTGGCTTCACGCAGGAGCTGGGGCGTGAGCGTTTCAGAGAGCAGGCGCTTCTCCATGTTGACGATGTTCACCAGCTTGTCAATGAACCACCGGTCAATGCAGGTGCGTTTGACTATCTCCTGAGGGTCAATGCCGCGGCGCAGTGCCGCCATGATTGCCCAGAGGCGCAGGTCATTGGGATAGAGGGGGTAGGTGTCCGGATTGGTGCCTTTTTCCCAGCCGGGGTCTTCCCACAGCAGGGTGCGCTTGCCGAACTCCAGTGAGCGCACCGCCTTGTTCAGCGCGGCTTCAAAGGTGCGGTCAATCGCCATCACCTCGCCGGTGGCTTTCATCTGCGTGCCGATAGCCCTATCGCCCTGGTGGAACTTGTCAAAGGGCCAGCGCGGGATTTTGACCACCACGTAGTCCAGCGCCGGCTCAAAGGAAGCCATCGTCTTGCCGGTGACGGCGTTGGGGATTTCATCAAGCCGCTTGCCCACGGCAATTTTCCCGGCGACGCGGGCGATGGGGTAGCCGGTGGCTTTGCTGGCGAGGGCGGAGGAACGGCTGACGCGGGGGTTGACCTCAATGACATAATACTGCTGGCTCTTGGGGTCAAGGGCGAACTGGATATTGCACCCGCCCTCAATGCCCAGGGCGCGGATGATATTGATGCTGGCGGTGCGGAGCATCTGGTACTCTTTATTGGTCAGCGTCTGGCTGGGGGCGATGACGATGCTGTCCCCGGTGTGCACACCCATGGGGTCAAAGTTCTCCATATTGCAGACAATAATGCAGGTGTTATTGGCATCCCGCATGACCTCATACTCAATTTCCTTCCACCCGCCCACCCACTTCTCCAGCAGGACGAGGTGGATGGGGCTCACGGCGAGGGCAGTGGCGAGCGTCCGCTTGAGCTCTTCCACGGTATAGGCTACCCCGCCCCCCGTCCCGCCCAGCGTATAAGAGGGGCGGACGATGAGGGGCAGTCCCACCTTTTCCGCCGCCTTCAGCCCGGCTTCCACGGTGGTAACGGTGATGCCGTGAAGCACCGGCTCGCCGATGGAGGACAGGAGCTGTTTGAAAAGCTCGCGGTTGGAGGCGTTCCGGATGGTCTGGATGGGCGTGCCGAGACAGCGGACGTTGTACTTGTCCAGAACGCCAGCGTCCGCCAGCTCTACGGCAAGGTTCAGACCCACCTGCCCGCCCAGGGTGGGGAGAAGCCCGTCCGGGCGCTCCCGCGCAATGATGCGGGTGACCACATCCAGCGTAAGTGGCTCAATATAGACCACGTCAGCAATCTCTTCATCAGTCATGATGGTGGCGGGATTGGAGTTTACCAGCACGGAGGTGACGCCCTCTTCCCGCAGGGCTTTACACGCCTGCGTGCCGGAGTAATCAAACTCCGCCGCCTGCCCGATGATGATAGGTCCCGAGCCGATGATTAGGACTTTTGAGGGTTTAGCGGTCAAGTGCGGGCTCCTTCTTGATACAAAACCTCTTAATCAGCCAAACAGCCAGACTGGCGATGATTATGAAAAATAGAATCCAGATTAAGATTACCTGCTGATTGAAGTACAAAGATGCGATTGCATAAGCTACTGTAAGGACAATCATAGAAAGCCACAGCCAGATTGCGGCACAAACTATCAAATTCAAGCTATCAAATCCTGGCTGTCCAACTCTTTTAAGTTTTTTATCAACTGTCAATTTCTTATCGATTTCATCTGTAATGCGTTGAGGTATCTTTTCCCTATCCTTTTCATTCCTGTACGTCAAGTCCAGTCCACGGACTAGCCAGTTTTTTTGCATTACTGACGTGCCATCTACTTGAATGGCGTCCTCTATCTGTCGCATTCTGATATTGTTCACGCGTGTAATATGCTGTGTTCTTTGAAGCCAAGCTCGCCAACTACACAATATTAAAACCACAGCAACCGCTAAAAGAAGTGCTAAGGACATAACAAACGTTAGATTCTGGTTTCCAATTGTGCCATGTATAAGAATTTTGCTTTGGAGAAGAGCATAGAGAAGACCGCCAAATAGAGTCAAATTGATAGACATGAAAATACTCGTGCTGAGCCAGACTTGACTGGCAATCGCGTTATTATGCGACTGACAGATCTCATATTCCTTTAATAGAATTTCTTCTCTGTCCATTTGTCTCACTCCCTTTCCCCTCTCCTCGCAGGAGGGGGAGTGGTGGAGTTAAATCCCTCTCTATCTCCCTTTACGAAAGGGAGACGAGCCACTTTTCTGTGACCTTTTGTCCCACTTTGAAAAAGGGGGACTAAGGGGGATTTTTCCATACTCATTTATTTCTCACCATCTCCAGGAACTGGTCAAAGAGGTAGGTATTGTCCAGCGGTCCAGGGGAGGCTTCAGAGTGGTACTGCACGGCAAAGATGGGCAGTTCCTTATGGCGCACGCCCTCCACGGTGCCATCGTTCAGGTTGATGTGGGTCACCTCCAGCTCGCCGGGTAGGGTGGTGGGGTCAACAGCATAGCCGTGGTTCTGAGCGGTGATGTGGACGTGCCCGTTTTTGAGTTCCCGCACCGGGTGATTGCCGCCGCGGTGCCCGAACTTGAGCTTGAAGTTCCTGCCGCCGAAGGCGCGGGCGATAAGCTGGTTTCCCAGGCAGATGCCCATGATGGGCTTCTTACCGATGAGCTGTTTGACGGTGACGACAATATAGTCCAGAAGCTCGGGGTCGCCGGGACCGGGAGAAAAGAGTAAGCCGTCCGGTTTCAGTTGCATAATCGCTTCTGCTGACGTGGTGCAGGGCACGGCGGTGACGCGGCAGCCCTTCTGACGCAGGATGCGCAGGATATTGAACTTCAGCCCACAGTCCAGAACGACGATGTGGGGGGAACCGGGCGGGTCATCAGGGCGCGGCTCCCACTGGTAGGGCTTTGCTGTGCTCACCTCTTTGACGAAGTCAATTGTGCCGTAATCAGGCACGCGCTTCAATTCTTCAAGGGCTTCCTGCGGCGATTTGTTTGACGTAATCATGCCCATCATCACGCCGTAGTTGCGCAGTTTGCGGGTGATTGCCCGCGTGTCCACGCCCCAAATGCCGGGGATGCCGCCTTCGGCGAGGTAGTTATGAATGGTCTTTTCATTCAAATAGTGGTTGGGCTCACGGCATTCTTCCCGCACCACGAACCCGCGCACCTGTATTCTGCCTGATTCAATATCGTGCTGGTTTGTGCCGTAGTTGCCGATAAGAGGGTAGGTGGGGACGACAATCTGCCCGGCGTAGGAGGGGTCAGTGAGCATCTCCTGATAGCCAATCATGCTGGTATTGAAGACCACCTCCCCGTAGCTGTCTACCTCCGCGCCGAAGGAGTAGCCTTCATACACTGACCCGTCCGCCAGGACTAGAATAGTTTTCTTTGCCATACCTCTCCCGTTTTCCCCGCCGCGCCGCGGACGCCGCTGAGCAGTCCCTTTAAACTTTCATCTCTATAGACCAGCCTGCCCTGATAGAGAGTCGCCATCACCCTGCCTTTCAACGTGGCACCGGCGAGCGGCGTGTTCTTTCCTTTTGAGATAAAATCGTTCGTGTCCACCACCCAGGTCTTCTGGGTGTCAATAAGGGTGATATCTGCGGAAGCGCCGATGCTAAGTGTGCCGATGTCCTTTCGCTGGAGCAGGCGGGCGGGGTCGCGCGTCAGCCGGGCGATGAGGGTGCTCAGGCTTATCTGTCCGCTGTGCACTAACTGCATCAAGCTCCCCAGAGCCGTCTCAAAGACGCTGATGCCGAAGGCGGCACGAATAAAATCACACTGCTTGTCTTTCTCCGAGTGCGGAGCATGGTCTGTGGCGATGATGTCAATGACGCCCTCCCTGAGCGCTTTCACCAGCGCCCTGTTGTCTTGCTGTGTCCTGAGCGGCGGGCTCACCTTGGCATCAGTGTTATAGCCGAGCGCTTCCATCTCGGTGAGGGTGAGGTGGTGAGGGGTTACCTCGGCAGTGACTTTGACGCCCTGCTTCTTTGCCTGCCGGATAAGCTCCGCTGAGCCTGCCGTGCTCACGTGGGCGATGTGCAGATTGCCTCCGGTCTGCTCTAAAATCTCAAGGTCACGGGCGATGCCTTTTTCCTCAGCGATGGCCGGGATGCCAGCCAACTTTAACTCGCGGGAGACCATGCCTTCGTTGATTTGCCCGTCTCGGGTCAGGGTGGTATCCTCGCAGTGGTCAATGATGGGCAGTCCGATGGCGCGGCTGTTCTCCAGGGCTTCTTTCATCAATTTTGGCGTCTTCACCGGACTGCCGTCATCGCTGAAGCCAGCGATACCGGCAGACGCCAGCTCATACATATCAACAAGCTCCTCGCCTCTTCTTCCCACGGTCACACAGGCTATTGGCAGGACGCGGACAGCTCCCTGTTCCTCTGCTTCTTTTTTGACGTAGTCAATCGCCTCTTTATTGTCCAGGGGTGGATTGGTATTGGGCATACAGCAGACGGTGGTGAAGCCGCCTTTTGCCGCGGCTTTTGTGCCGGTGGCGATGGTCTCTTTGTCCTCATAGCCTGGCTGGCGCAGGTGGCAGTGGAGGTCAATGAACCCCGGACAGACAACCAGCCCATCGGCGAGCAGGACCTCGTAGCCGGGTTGAGGAGGTATCTCTCCCACTCTGGCAATCCTCCCGTCAACGATGAGCAGACTGCCCAGTCCGTCAATCTTCTGCGCCGGGTCAATCAGGTGACCCATCTGAATCAAAAGAGGCTTCATTTCTTCTCTGCCTGTTCCTGGATGGCATGGTCTGGTTTGAAGCCCAGCGCCTCAGCCTGCTCCGCACTCTGGAAGACAAGGAGATGCTCCGGGCTGATGTGCTTCGCCCAGTGGCTATCCGCGCGGTGGTAACGCTTGGTTTCCTTTTTCCCCTCATGCCACTCCGTGCTGGCGATGTAATGCGGATGGAGCTCATGTTCACAGTAAACACAGCTCAAAATGACCGGCTGGGTGCTGACAATTTTAAACTCCGGCTTGATGTAACGTGACTCTGTCGCCTGCACTGAGACACAGCGCGGGTTGGAGCAGGTGAGGTGGTGGTCGCGGCGGTAAAGAGGTAACTCCCTATCCTGTTTGAATGACTCCACTCCGGCCGGCACGGCAAGAGGCTTCACTCCCAGCAGGAAGGCGATGAGCGCCATGCGCATGGGCACACCAAGCTTGACCTGAGTGAAATACATACTGCGCGGGTCAGCATCCAGTTCCCGTGCCAGCTCGTCCACGCGCGGGAGCGGGTGCATCACCAGCGTCTTCTGGAACCCCTTTTCCTGGAGCAGTTTCTTGTCCACCACGGGGTAGGCAATGCCGGCTTCAGCGTCTTCTTTTGCCAGCCTTTCCTTTTGCAAGCGTGTGACATAGATGGCATCAAGCCCTTCCTGCATCTCCACCTTCAGGCTGACGTCAGGCATCATGGCAAGCTGGTGGGGGCTGGAGGGGGTCATATAGATGGCATCAATGGGCAGGACGCCGCCTTTTTCTGATTGGTTGGTGACGCCATACTTTTTAAGCTCCCCCTTGTACTCTGTGGTCAGCTTGCGGATGACGTGTTCCGGAAGCTCAACGCCCGGTCCGGAGCGGAAGTGGATAGTGGCGCCGAAGCGCGCCAGCGCATAGGTGAGGGAGTGCACCGTCCGACCGTACTTCAAATCGCCCCAGAGGGCTATCTTCAGTCCCTTGATGGTCTTTTTCTCTTTTTTGAGGGTGTAAAGGTCGCACAGGGTCTGGGTGGGATGCTCATGGCCGCCGTCACCGGCATTGATGACCGGGACGCCGGCATAATCAGCAACCACCTTCGCCGCGCCCTCCCAGGGGTGGCGGATGACGATGATGTCTGCATAGCTCCCCGCCACCCGCGCCATATCGGCGATGCTCTCTCCCTTTGCCAGAGAGGTGGCACCGACATCATTGGCGGTGATGACGCTCCCGCCGAGCCGGTGCATCGCCGTCTCAAAGGAAAGGCGCGTGCGTGTGCTGGGCTCAAAGAAGAGGCTCGCCATAATCTTGCCCTGGCACAGCCCGAACTGGGCGCTCATCGCCGCAGACATCTCGTCAGCGAGATTGAAGAGTCCCTCTATCTCTCCATTGGACAGGTCGTCTATGGTTACCAGACTCCTAGCCATGGCTTTCCCCTTTCAGAGAGGCTGGACCTCCGTTTGCCTTGATTGGCTCAGGGCTGATGATTGCCACTTCATCTGCGCCATCAACTTCCATGAGACGGACCTGGATTTCCTCCTGCCGTGAACTGGGGATGTTCTTACCCACATAGTCCGGGCGGATGGGCATCTCTCGGTGACCGCGGTCAACAAGCACGGCGAGCTGGATGGAGAGGGGTCTGCCCAGGTCAATGAGGGCGTCCATAGCGGCGCGGGTAGAGCGCCCGGTATAGAGCACATCATCCACTAAAATTACGGACTTCCCGTCAATGGAGGTGGGGATTTCCGTGTGGTGGACGATGGGGTGCTCCCCGTTCCAAGGACGGTCATCACGGTAGAGGCTGATGTCCAGCGCGCCGACTGGTACCTTCACCTTTTCAAAGCTGGCGATATTGGCGGAAAGCCGGTTTGCCAGTGGCACGCCCCGCGTGCGCATTCCCACCAGCACAAGGCTGTCCATGGTCTTGTTCCGCTCAATGATTTCATGCGCAATGCGGGCGAGTGTGCGGCGGATGTCATCTGCGGTCATGATAATCTTTTTAGGCATTAAAAAACCTCTTGCCGGGGCTGACAAGAGGTCTGAAAGGTCACCATCTTTATTCCCTTGCCAGCCTCACCGGGCTAGCTTAAAGGAGCCTGTATTCAATTGTCAGAGTTAGTATATCAGATAAGGGGGAAAGAGTAAAGAG
>DAOTYE010000010.1:0-6394 GCA_034434915.1 Dehalococcoidales bacterium | reverse complement strand
AAAAACGAAAAACGAATCGAGAAAACCCCCGAATGAAAATAGAACACCTCTCCCAAACTTGACAGGACTCATTTCACTGGACTATACTGAAATTAACACATAAAGCCAAAGGCGTGGAACGAGACTAGTACGCTCAACGCGAAGGCTCAGAGAGCCGGGCAAGGTGTGAGCCGGTGCTGGAGCGGGGGCGGAATGGACTCGGGAGCTGCGACCGAAAGCCCTTCATCATCAGGGCGAGTAGGTGGTGACGGAGAGGGCACCGTTAGCAAAGCCCAGGGTATCGTCCTTCATTCCTGAGGGACCGTACCTGTTGAGAAGTCCTTCTTAATTTGTGAAGGACAAATAAGGTGGCACCGCGTGGGTTTTGAACCCCTCGCCCTTAAGCGAGGGGTTTTTTATTTCCCATTTTGCGGCGGAAGGCGAGCTCAGATGTATTACCCATCATTGGCAGAGGTAAAAAAATTGAAAGGCAAAGGCAACCTGGTGCCTGTCTTCCGAGAGGTCGTCGGCGACCTTGAGACGCCCGTTTCAGTTTTTCTCAAGGTGGCTGGCGGCGGCCATTCCTTCCTTCTGGAAAGCGTGGAGGGCGGTCAGCGGCTTGCCCGTTACAGCTTCATCGGCACTGACCCTTACCGTCTCATCACCACCCATGGCAAAGACAATACCGACCCCCTACCCCTCATTGCGGCCGAACTGAATAAGTTCAAGCTGGTACCGGTGAGCGGGTTGCCGCGTTTCAGCGGCGGCGCCGTGGGCTACCTCGCCTATGAAGCCGTGACCCGCTTTGAAAAACTTCCCTCCCCCGCCGCCGACCCGCTTAATTTGCCGGAAGCCCTGTTCATGTTCGTGGATACCATGCTGGTCTATGACCATGTCACCCACAAAATCAAAATCCTGAGCCATGTCCCCCTTAACGGCGATATTGAGAGCGCCTACCGCAAAGCAGTAGCTAAAATTGATAGTCTGGCAAAGAAGCTGGAACAACCGCTGAAACGGGGGCAGAACAGCAAGATGGTTTCCCGCCCCACCAATAACCTGGTCTCAAATTTCCCCCGGGAAAGCTTTGAGAAGGCGGTGCTAACTACGAAGAGCTATATCACCGCCGGCGAGGCAATTCAGGTGGTGCTCTCTCAGCGCTTAGCCAAAAGGACGGACGCTCTGCCATTTGAAATCTACCGCGCCCTGCGCACCATCAATCCCTCCCCCTACATGTTCTATCTGGACTTCAAAGACTTCCAGATTATCGGAGCGTCTCCGGAGATGCTGGTGCGGGTTGAAAACGGCGTGGTAACAACCCGTCCCCTCGCCGGCACACGACCGCGCGGCAAAAGCCCGGCTGAGGACGCCCGGCTTGAGCAGGAACTGCGCACCGATGAAAAGGAGCGCGCCGAACATATCATGCTGGTTGACCTGGGGCGCAATGACATCGGGCGGGTGAGCGAGCCCGGCACAGTGCAGGTGAGCGACCTGATGGATATTGAGCGCTATTCCCACGTGATGCACCTCGTCACGCATGTGCAGGGAAAACTGCGTAAAGACATGAATGCCTATGATGCCCTGCGCGCCTGCTTCCCCGCCGGCACCGTCTCCGGCGCCCCGAAAATCCGCGCCATGGAAATCATCGCTGAGCTTGAGCCGGAGAAAAGAGGACCGTACGCCGGGGCGGTGGGCTATTTTTCTTTTTCCGGCAATATGGACACCGCCATCGCCATCAGGACCATCGTGATGAAGCAGGACACCGCGTTCATTCAGGTGGGCTGTGGCGTGGTATATGACAGCGTGCCCGCGCGTGAGTATGAAGAGACGATGAACAAGGCAAAAGCCCTGCTGAAAGCGATTCAACAGGCGGAAGGTCCGGGAGGGGAACATGCTCCTGCTGATTGATAACTATGACAGCTTCACCTATAACCTTTTCCAGTACCTGAGCGAGCTGGGCGAGGAGGTATTGGTGCGGCGCAATGACGGCATCACCCTGGCAGAAATTGAGCAGATGAAGCCGGAAAAGATTGTCATTTCCCCCGGTCCCTCTACGCCCGCGCAGGCAGGTGTCTCAAACGACGTTATCCGAAGCTTCGGCGCAAAGTTGCCCATCCTCGGCGTCTGTTTGGGGCACCAGTGCATCGGCTACACCTACGGCGGTATCATCGGACAGGCGAAGCAAATCATGCACGGCAAATCTTCTCAAATTCACCACAGCGGCAGGGGGATTTTCGCCGGACTGCCCAACCCCTTCTCCGCCATCCGCTATCACTCGCTCGTGGTGGAAAGAGAAGGTTTGCCTGACTGTCTTGAGGTAACTGCCTGGACGGCTGACGGCACCATTATGGGATTGCGCCACCGCCACTATCAGGTGGAGGGAGTCCAGTTTCACCCGGAGTCCTTCATGACTGAGGCGGGGAAGGATTTATTAAGGAATTTCCTTCAGGGAGGAAGCGGTCATGATTAAAGAAGCGATTGCGTCACTGGTTTCCGGGCGTTCACTGACGGCGGAAGAAGCTTCTCAGGTGATGGCAGAAATCATGCGCGGTGAAGCCACCCCTGCCCAGTTCGGTGCCTTTGTCACCGCCCTCAGGCTCAAGGGGGAAACGGTGGAGGAAATCACCGGACTGGCGAAGACGATGCGCGCCCATGTCATACCGGTGCACGTTTCCACGCCTGTGGTGGACACCTGCGGTACAGGCGGCGATGCTTCACACACCTTCAATATCTCCACCACGGCGGCATTCGTCGCCGCGGGCGCCGGTCTCAGGGTAGCCAAGCACGGCAACCGCGCCATGTCCAGCCGCTGCGGCAGTGCCGATGTCCTTGAAGCCCTGGGGGTGAAAATTGACCTTGACGCGGGAAAGGTGGAGAGATGTCTGGAAGAGGTGGGGATTGGGTTCATGTTCGCCCCAATTTTTCATCCCGCCATGAAATATGCCGCCGCCCCGCGGCGGGAAATCGGCATCCGCACCGTGTTCAATATCCTCGGTCCGCTGACCAACCCGGCAGGAGCGAGGGCTCAGGTGCTCGGTGTGGCAGAGAAGTCGCTGGTGGAAAAGCTGGCGTCAGTGCTTGAAGGCCTGGGCACGCGTCATGCGCTGGTCGTCCACGGCGAAGACGGACTGGATGAAATCACCATTGCCGAAAAAACGTTTGTCTGCGAGCTAAAAAACGGCATGCTGAGAAGCTATACCATCAGCCCTGAGGAAGTGGGCTTACCCCGGGGAAACGCACACGACCTGCGCGGCGGCACCGCGGCGGAAAACGCGGAATTGCTCCGGAGCGTATTGCGGGGCACGCCCGGTCCCAGGCTGGATGCGGTGCTGATGAATGCCAGCGCCGTCCTGCTCGCCGGAGACCGGGTAAAGACTTTAAAAGAAGGCATAGCTCTGGCAAGAGAAACAATCGGTAAAGGGCTAGCCTTAGCCAAGCTGGAACATCTGATTGAGTTTACGCAGAGCCTGAAATAGCAGGAAACCCATGATGATTTTAGATGAAATCGCCGCCGCAACAAGGCGGCAACTTGAGCAGATTAAACGCGCGGTGCCGCTTGATAAGCTAAAAAAGCAGGCAAAGGGCCAGCCGCCGCCACGTGATTTAGCCTCGTCACTGCGCGGCGAAGGCATCAAGCTCATCGCCGAGGTGAAAAAAGCCTCTCCATCAAGGGGCGTCATCCGTGCTGACTTCAGCCCGGTGCAGATTGCCCGGACCTACGCCGAAAATGGTGCGGCGGCAATCTCTGTTCTGACAGAGACCGGCTACTTTCAGGGCAGTTTGAACCATCTCAAAAATATCAGGGAGGCGCTGGCGGAGAAGTGTCCGCCTCTTCTGCGCAAGGATTTCATCCTTGACCCGTACCAGATTTACCAATCGCGCGCTTATGGCGCTGACAGCCTGCTCCTGATTGTGGCTATTCTCACACCTGAAAAGCTGAAAACATTGCTTAACCTGAGCCATGAGCTTGGCATGAGCTGTCTGGTAGAGGTGCACCATGAAGCCGAGCTTGAAACAGCCCTGAAGAGCGGGGCAAGAATCATCGGCATCAATAACCGCGATTTGACCACCTTCAAAGTAGATTTGACCACCACGGAACGCCTGCGACCACTCATTCCGGTCGACCGCATCGTGGTCAGCGAAAGCGGTATAAAAACTCGCGGCGATATAGCCAGACTTAAACTGCTGGGCGTTAATGCCGTGCTCATCGGGGAGGCGCTCATGTCCGCCCCTGACATTGCCGCCAGCATGAAGGAGCTATTGTGACCAGGATTAAGATTTGCGGGCTGACCGATGTAGAGTCGGCGCTCGCCGCCGCCAGAGCCGGGGCTGACTTCCTGGGGCTTATCTTTGCCCCCAGCAGGCGCCAGCTCGTACCGGAGAGGGCACGGGAAATAGTTGACGCTGTCCGCAGTCTGTCTCCCCGTCCCGCTGTGGTAGGGCTCTTCGTCAACCTGCTGGCGAAGGAAGTCAACCGGATTGCTGAGTTCTGCCGACTTGACCGGGTCCAGCTCAGCGGGGATGAAGGCTGGAGCTACTGCCGGGATATAGCGAGCCCACTGATTAAGGTCATCCACGTCACGAAGGACAAAAGCGCCGAAAAAATCTTTGAGGAGATAGAAACGGGCTACCGCCTGCTGATGAACCGCGACTTCATCTGCCTCCTTGACGCTAAAGCAGGCGGTGCCTATGGCGGGACAGGCACAACCTTTGATTGGCATTTAGCCCGGGAGGTATCTGCCCGGTTCCCGGTGATGATTGCCGGGGGGCTGACGCCGGAGAACGTAGGCAGGCTGGTGAAAGAAGCCAGACCATGGGGAGTGGATGTTTCCAGCGGCGTGGAGAGCAACGGGAAAAAAGACATTTGCAAAATTGATGCGTTCATTGCGGCGGTAAGAGAAGCCGAGTGTTTTCAACCGGGAGGTGAACATGTTGCCTGATGAAAGAGGCTACTTCGGGGACTACGGGGGCAGGTTTGTTCCTGAGACACTGGTGCCTGTCCTGGACGAATTGACGTCAGCCTACAAAACAATCCAGAAAGACCCTGCCTTCTGGGCTGAGTTTGAAGCGCTTTCCCGCGACTATTCCGGCAGGCCCACGCCGCTTTACCTGGCGGAGGGGCTGAGCCGTCACTGCGGCGGGGCGCAAATTTTCCTGAAGCGGGAAGACCTGGCACATACCGGCGCCCATAAAATCAATAACGCCCTGGGGCAGAGTCTGCTGGCGCGGCGCATGGGGAAGAAGAGAATCATCGCTGAAACCGGCGCGGGACAGCACGGGGTGGCTACCGCCGCGGTCTGCGCCATGCTGAGACTAACCTGCATCATCTACATGGGTGCAAAGGATATGAAGCGACAATCCCTCAATGTTTTCCGCATGAGGCTGATGGGCGCGGAGGTGAGGTCGGTAGCCAGTGGCAGTCAGACGCTTAAAGACGCCATCAACGAGGCAATCCGGGACTGGGTGACCAATGCCAGAGATACTCATTACCTGCTCGGCTCGGTCGTCGGTCCGCATCCCTACCCGGCGCTGGTGCGCGATTTCCAGTCGGTCATCGGGCGGGAGACCAGGGAGCAAATTCAGGAGAAAACGGGACGCCTGCCCGATTGTATCATCGCCTGTGTTGGCGGCGGCAGTAATGCCATGGGCATCTTCCACCCATTTCTTGAAGACAAAGAGGTCAAGCTATTTGGCGTGGAGGCGGCGGGCAAGGGACTGGCGACAGAAGAGCATGCCGCCTCGCTCTTGCGCGGGAGAGCGGGAGTCCTGCATGGCGCAAAATCCTATGTTCTCCAGGACGGCGCCGGGCAGATTTGCGAGACGTACAGCATTTCCGCCGGTCTGGACTATCCTGGAGTCGGGCCGGAGCACAGCTACCTGAAGGACAGCGGCCGGGTCACCTATGTGGCGGCAAGCGATGATGAAGCTCTTGAAGGCTTCCGGTTGCTCTGCCGGACGGAGGGGATTGTGCCGGCGCTGGAATCAGCTCATGCCCTTTTTTACGCCACTAAAATCGCCCCCAAGCTGGACAAAGAGAGCACCATCGTGGTCAACCTGTCGGGTCGCGGAGATAAAGATATAGGCATCGTGGCGGAGAGGCTGGGGGTGAAGACATGAGCACCATCGCTTCTGTTTTTGCCACACCGCGCCATAAAGCACTCATCGCATATGTCACCGTGGGCTATCCGAGCATTGAAGCCACATTAGAAGTGGTGCCTCTCCTTGTCAGAAACGGGTGTGACATCATAGAGCTGGGCATCCCTTTTTCCGACCCCCTCGCCGACGGTGTTACCATCCAGAAGGCAAGTTTTCACGCCCTGCAAAACGGGGTTACTCCTCGCGCCTGTCTTGAGGTGGCAGGGCAGTTGCGCCGGAAGGTTGATGTGCCGCTCGTTTTCATGACCTACTACAATCCGGT
>DAOTYE010000009.1:0-44965 GCA_034434915.1 Dehalococcoidales bacterium | reverse complement strand
CCGCAGACATCTCTACGGCAGGCAGATTGCGGGCAACAGTGATATCCTCCAGGTAAACTTTGCGGCTTCCAATAAGGCTGACTGAAGCCGTGTAAGCACCTGAGTTAAAGCTTTTGAGCACCGCTTTTTTGATTGTCAATAACCTCACCCCCTTTTTGGCATTAGCATTCCCTGCGCAAATCTTTATTTGTCTATACTGCACCAAGGTAAAGGTGCTGGTGGTATTCGGCGTGTTGGGGATTATACCTCAGAGAAAAGCCAAGAACCCGCCTCTTCGCCCCACTCAGACCTGCCCGGCTATCAGTGATGTCAATGACATCGTAGAGCTGTTGCCCGCAATTGACCGGGACCAGGAGATAGCCGCCGGCAGATGCCATCTCCGCTCTCCTGAGGTAAGCATCTCCTCTCTGCCGGGCTTCTGCCACAGTGCCCAGATTCCGGTCATCAAGTTGACGCAGGCGCCCGCACACCCGGTTTATCTCATCCCAGGCAAACCTTTCTGTGATGATTGGCTTACCGTCTCCGCGGTCATATCCTTCAATAAGGAGATGGTTGACTTCCCATACGCCCTTCTTGTAGTTTCCTTCTATTATTGAATGGCTGACACCGTAGCTATAGACAGACCCATCTGAGGGAAGTGGATTGACCAGGTAAGCATTCTGCCCTTCCAGAAAGATAACATCCGGCACGAATGAGAGCAGTTTGCGGATAATGGTCTCGCCGCCGTCACCAGCGTTGATGGTGAAGTCAGGATAAAAACCGGCGGCAGTTGACGACTGCGATAGTGCCGTCAGTCGTACGCCAATTCTGCCCAGGACAAAAGCGATGATATCTTTCACACTCAGTTCGTCCGAGCTTTTATTCCAGCGGAACTGGTGAGCGGCACGCCAGCGGCGCAGGGCATGCCAGCCATCAAGACCGTGCAGAACGAGGCAGGATTTGCCGCCTGAACTGACATGCTCATGCGCTTCAATACAATAAGCCTGCCCTGCGCTAACCTCATTTCCCACCGAGGTGCGGTAGCCCGGGCTGAACTCAAGCTGACAGCCCGGTGTGAGGATGGAGAGACTCCCTTCTCCCGGCTGGGCATATTTCCCGTCATCATTCCTCAATTCAACCTTCAGCTCACCTGACGTCTCACCTGCTTCCTGCCGCAGGCTGATGATATCTGCGGTGAGCTCAAGCGTCTTCAGACTCATATCAGCGCGCCAGACTGATGAGGGGCTGGAGAGCCAGCAATAATCTCCGTGGTGGGCGATTGCCAGACCATATTCTGTGGACAGGTCAAAAGGGACAGGCTCCCGCCAGAGATTGTCCCGGAAAGCGGAGTTGAGGACAAGATGTGACCAGAACAGACGGCTATATGCTTCATTGCCGCTGAACTTTTCAACGTAGAAACAGCGATGTACATCAGGCTTAGCCAGAAACGGCTGAGCGTATGCAAAGTCGCCATCGGACGGGGCAGAGGCAAGCTCTTTCAGTTCAGACCAGCTCCCCGCCGGGACATCATCACCGTCTCCATATATCAGGCTCCAGAGCTTGAAATTGCCGGAGGAGTCCTTTCCAGTGACCAGAAGATGCCAGTCATCAGAATAGACCGCCGCCACTCCGGACAGGTCTCCGGTGCTCTTATCCCATGCCGCTTTAGTCTGCCATTCGCCGGAGATGAGCTTCTTCACATAGAGCGTGGACTGGTCAGCGAAGAAAATCACCAGGTCGCCGTTCGGCTTGTAAGCCGCCGCCAGACCGTTGATGGACGTGCTAGGAGAATAGTCAATAAGCTCCGGACTGCCCCATGTGGCGCCGCAGTCAACACTTTTGAGACGCTGGATTTTGCGGTTCAACATATCGGTCCAGAAAATTGACACCTCTGCTCCCAGTGAAGCAGTGGCGACCGCCGCGGCATTGTACTGTCCGGTGTATGTCCACTGGCTGAAATCGCTAGCCGGACCGGGGTCTGCCACACGTTGACGGTACAGCTTGCGGTTGTCCGCTGGCGGCGTGACCCGCACCCGAATGAGAGAGCCATCAGCGGGGATGGTGAGTCCATGATAGTAGTCATCTTCCACACCGGTGTAAAGCCGCGACCAATCATACCTGACCACACCGGCTACTTTATTTGCGGCAGTTACCCGGACATACGGCACGGAGGACGGCTGTTTCTGAACGGCTAACAGTGTTGAGGAAAGCGTGCGCATGGTTATTGCTCCCCTGATTCTTCCCGCTGACCAGGGATATACTCCGTCCCCCAGAAGAGATGACCGGCGATATAACCAAGGGCAAAGACGAGGAGGAACCAGAAAATGAGCTCCCAGAGCCAGTGTCCCAGCAGGGCACCGCAGGCGACCAGCCCGATTATCCACAGCCCTTCAAAGCGGTGCCAGGTATCCCTCAGGATATACGTCCAGGGCCGCCCGCCAAGCCTTGACCAGAGCATTTTGTACAGATTGACCATCATCCTCTCCTACGGACCGAAATCGGCGGTTTTAGATACCACCGGATAGTACGGCTTATAGAGTGAGCGTACCCTCACCCGGTTGCGCCTGCCCAGCCGCGCCAGCTCCTCGCGGAAATATCTAAGCCTGTCTCTGCCCCAGTCCTGAAATTCCCGCGGGGTCATGCCGCCGCCCACATTGACCCGGTTGATGGCAAAAACCGCCCATTCCACGGCGGCATAGCCGCAGGCGCCGCTGGCAATAAGGTTCTCATACTGAGACGGGATAGTGGAGGTGGACGCATCAAGGGTATGGAGCTTGCCATAGTAGATGCAGGCATCAGAGCCATCCGGGATTTCATCTCCAATGATGGTGAGGGTATCTCCCCAAAGGGCAAAAGGCTGGTAACGCCGGGGAAACCTGCCCACCGGATATTCCACCGCTTCCACCATGACCCGATTGGTGATAGTGGAGATGTCAATATCTCTTGAGCCGGCAGTGGTGGCTTTCAGCGTTTTCTGCTCAAGGGGAAGATGCTCAGAAAAGTCCTTTACCGCGCGGGCGATATGGCGGTCAAGCTCGTCATTGGTCCAGCGGTAGTTAGCCGCATCCTCATCGCGCAGGTCGCGCCGCACCAGTGTTCTCATTTCAGTTAGATTCATGGGTTTATCACTCCTTCTCAAACTCGCCGTCTATATTTGTCTGACTTCCGCCCGCTCCAGTTTTTCACAGGGCAAACCTTCATCATGCCGGCAGATTTCCAAGTCGCAGAAGGAAATCTCCTCGTTTACCGCACCTTCATTGAGGCTGGTGGCTTTCGCCATCAGGTTTTTAGCATAAGTCATGAGTGAGCTGGCCTCAGCCTCACTGGCAAAGCTTAAGTCAAGCCTGACTCTATACTTCATCGTTACCACACTCCGAACAAAGTTTTTTCCCGGTCAAAGCTGTTCTTGACCTCAAGGGCAGACCAGATTCCGTGCTGTATTTCAACAAGGGCAATGCCGCCTTTATAGTAGCCCTCTGCCCCGATATATGACCTTCTGCCCAGGCAAAGGTCGGTGCTGGAAGAGCTTATGGCTGGCGGCGAGGTGATGGCGCTGTCCAGCACCCCGTTGATGTAGAAGCGGAAGAGGGCGGCATCGCTGGCATAGACATAGGCAATATGGTGCCACCGCACCGCCACGAGAGGGTTGGCTGATGAGCCCACATTGCTCCCGCTGTGCTGGGCAAAGAGGTAGAGAGACGAGTTCATACCATAGGCAAAGGACCTGCCGCCGGCGCCGTCTTTGCCCACCACCCACACCAAGCCAGCAGTCTGGCTTTCCGGCAGTACCCACAGCTTCACGGTGAGCTTATCTGTGACGTCCAGGCTGGGATGGTTGCCACAGTTTACGCCATCATCCACGCCGTCAAACCAGAGGTACCACAGCCCGGTAGGCAATCTCTGCCAGATGGCGCCGGTCAGCACGCCACGGTTGCCGCGGGAGCTCCGGTCATGCGCCACATTGCTACCTCCGGGCAGTCCGGGCAGGCGCAGGGTCGTGCCTGAAACCGGAGGGGAAAAGAGCAAGTTCTCCATGCGTCCTCCTTATGAGGTGGCATATTTCACGCGGACGTAGCTGGCATTTTTGATTTTAGCCCGCCCCTGATTGGCTTCATTGCACTGGATGATAAGCCTGACCTCAAAAGGAATGGCATTGAAGTTAGCCACCGGGGCGAAGCGGCCGCTCCGCGTCTCCTCAATATAAGTAGTGCCGATGTCTGTTTTGGTCACCGCCGTGTGGAGGTCAACCCAGATGCCGCCGGCGTTTCTCGCCTGCCACTTGTAGGTGACATCTGCGGTGGCAGAAGAAACGGCGCGGAAGGCGGCAGTCAAGCCGAATTCTATCTCAAGCAGTTTCCCCAAAGCCGGTGGTTTGATGGCTACTTTTTCTACCTCAACAGCAATATCAGGTGTGGCAGTATCTGTCTCCGCCGACCACTGAATGCCGTCTGAGGTGAGTGCGCCTCTGGCGAAGGGATATTCCGTATGTTCAATAACCGCAAGGACCATAATAATTTCCTCCTTTTTATTTTTGACCTCCCCCCTGCCCCCTCTCCCGGCAGGAGAGGGGGATTTTTATCAGAAGGGTTTCACCCCCTCTTTTGACAGACTCCTTATAGAGGAGCCGGGGGCATATCATGAGAAAGTCCAGCTATGCTTTATCAGTCTTTCACACCGATGAGCGCGGCGGCTTTCACCGAGCTGAAAAGGGCAAGGGAGACATACCACTTCACCCTGGTGCGGGTGGCGTCTTTGCTCTCCATTGAGCCCAGCGGTTCCACAGTGAGATGACCGGGGCTGGTCAAGCCGCAGAGTCCCCACTCCCCCATCTGGACGGCATAGATGGTAGAGCAATCTCCGCCAGTGGTGGCAGTTTCCACACCTCCGGCGACCACATGCGTGTCCAGAATCCAGTCATTCACGCCGATGGGTATGCCGTCCCAGAACTGGATGAAATTGCCCCAGCGGTCGCGGTCGGTCTCCATCATGCCGCCGGTGGCGCGGACGAGGGCATTGAGTTTGCGGCGTGAGCGCCGGCTCATGATGAGCAGGTCCGGCTTGCCGCCCTTGATGGCATCAATAAGCTCATCCAGCTTGGCAAGGGTAAGGGTCGCTCCGGCATCCCCCATGGCGATAACCTGTGGCCCCACCGTCCCGGTGTCAATGAGCTTCCTCAGTCCATCAAACGCTTTGGCGTTAACCGTGGCATCGCCGTAGATGAAGGTCTCCTCAAACTTGTCCTTGACTGCCTTCGCTTTCAGCTCCACTACCGCCGCCTCAAGGTCCTGGATATTGCTACGGGTGGACTTGAGAAAATTGTCCACGTCAGCATCGCCGCCCATAATCTTGAGGTGGGCGGTCTTCTGCTCAAAGGTGGGTGTGGATTCCGCCCAGTCCTCGCCCACATCATAGAAATCAATGCTGGGGAGGGTCTTTTCTTGGTTGTAGGTCAGCCCGTTGCCAGCAATCTCAATGAAGGGGAGCCGCTGAAGGACGGGCGATTCTTTGATGATGGTCTCAATCACCCCCTGTTTCAACATGTCATTGGATAGCTTTGATGCTTCCGCCAGTGTGAGTGCCATTACTTTTTACCTCCTATTGCATACTGAATTTTTTCCCGAGCTGATAGGGCTGAAAGGTCCGGCTCCGTCCTCAATGGTGCGCTGAAGGGCACCCGCAGTTTTGCCAGTTCCGCCTCAACGCCCTGGCGCACCTTGCTGACAAGAGCGCGGGCTTTCTCCAGCGACTGGTCCAAGGCATCAACCGTATCGCCACTGATAAGCTCAGATGGCACTTCCGGATTGGTGGCGATGAGGAGCGCCCTGTAGCTCGCCACAGCCTGCACCAGCACGGCGGTGGCATCAGTGAGCTTCTTTTCTGAATCAGCAATCGCCTGCTTCACGATGACCAGTTCACTATCTTTATCAGCCAGCGACTGCTTGAGCTCAGCAATTATATTTTCCCTTGACCTGAGCTCGCTGATAAGGCTTGCCTTTTCTTCCGTCAGCCGTGCCAGCTCACCACGGATGGATGCCAGTTCCATTTCCAGATTTTGTTCCTGCTCTGCCATAGTGCCTCCTATGTTTCCTCAACGCCTTCTGCGCCCGCGCTTAACGCTCTCTCCCTCGCCGGGCTGCGGGTAGGTCTGGCGTTCAGTTCTCTATTCATCCTGAGGATGGTCTCCCGCTCCTCAAGCCAGCGTTTGAACTCAGCTTCCGGGTCTCTGATGCCGAGGTCGCCCATCGCCCTGCGGCGGGAATGAATGCCCGCCTGGACGAGCACCTGCTCATTGTTCACCTGCCGGCTCACATCCTGCGGCAGGACCGGACCCCACACCACCCTCAGCCGCACATCGCCGAAGCGGTCGCCGCGGTATTTCTCCAGAAGCTTCAGAATCATCTCGTTGCGCCGGTTATAGACGGCGGTGCGGATGATGCGCTTCCGCCTCACCTTCTGCAAGAGGGGGTGGAGGTCAATCTCCAGAGCTACGCCGGAGAGGTCCCGCTCCGTCCCACCGAAAGCCGAGCGCGGCGATTCCGAGATGTCATGGAGTGTACGGTATAGCAGGTTAATGTAATCAATATGAAGATTGACACCACCGCCCTGGAGCAAGTCCAGCAGATAGGCTTTGGCGTCCTCCGGGACATTCCAGACGGCGCCGGGGCGCACCGCGATGTCTTCAGACTCTTCCACGTTCTCCAGCACCGCAATGGGATTGCCAGAAAGCTCAAGAATGCGTGAGAGCTGGCTCATAGCGCGGTTAAGTTCACGCTGGGATTCCATGATGGGAGGCAGGTCAGAGACGCCCCAGAAATGCTTCGGCTCACGGAGATTGGGATAAACAATGAACGGGATAAAGCCAAAAGGATTAGGCTTTCTCTCCATGACGGCATTGTCCAGGTAAAGCTCAAAGTCCTGCTCTGTCCAGGCTTCAACTATCATTGCTGTTTTGCCTTTCGGCTTCACACCGTAGAGGAGCTCAGTTTCCTCAGCGGTGAGGCGGTAACGGCAGGCGATACGCCATACCCGCGAACTGTCATCACCCCACCACCAGACATAGATGCCCTGCACATCCGGAGCGGTTACCCGCACCTTTCTTTCTGCGGCGTCCCAGACCACCTTGTAGCAGGCATCGCCTAAAATGGCGCAATCAAGCTCCGTCTCCAGGTCAAGCTGTTCCAGGTTATTTTCTTCATAGACGCGATGGAGGGCTTGCTCCGCCTTCTGCGCCTGTGTTCTTCCTTTTTCTGAATCCTCAACCGGCTCCACAGCAAAGGTGATACCGGACATCAGATAGGAGGTAACCTTATCTATGAAGACCCTGGCGTAGTTGAAGGTCAGATGGCGTTCTCCTTTTCTCTCCCTGCCATCCCACTGACCGCCTTGATAGAAATTAAGGTAGTCTTTATAGCGGCGTATGCGCTCCAGGTCCATCCTGGCGAGCTGTACCGGAAGCTCTTCACTCATTGATGACATCCTCCTTTTTTTCATGACGCAATGGAGACGACACGTATTGCTTGATTGCCCGCTGAATGGTGCGCTGGCTGATGCCAAAGACCTGAGCCAGCTCTTTCACGCTTTTCCCTTTGCTAAGGAACAACCGTACAATCTCCTTATCGCGCGCCTTTTTCAGCCAGCGCCGTTTGCCCCTCGGCTGTTCATAGACGCACTGAGGAAAGGGACAGTTAAGGCAGGACTGCGCCAGCTCACAGCCCTCATCACGATAGTGGCAGAATTCCGGTGGCAGGTCTTGACCGTTTTTATTCTTTCCATCTACCGTTCCTTTTACCAGCTCACTCATCGTGCTCAACTCCCTATCGTCTGTCTTCATGGCGACCAACTCACTGGAAAAAATAGCACATTTGTTCTAAATAAGTCAATCGTTTTTTGTCGCAGGTATCGCGCTCAAGAGCATGTGGTTACGCCCAATAGCCCGATACGCATCTAATCCCCTTACCCTGAGCAGAAACGGAAGGCGAAGAGAAGCGCTCTTTCAAGCTCATTTTGCCTTGACAAGTACGGTTCTTATTAGTACCATGTAAATGGATTCTCCTTCTGGAGCACTGGGTATCCCTTCTGATGGTTAAAGGTCAGCCCTGTCTGCTTTCCAGAAAGTAAACTTTTATTCAGATGGCAGAAAAACGAGATTTTTACGAAGTCCTGGGAATACCGCGTAGCGCCAGCGATGACGAGGTAAAGAAAGCTTACCGCAAGCTGGCATTCCAGTACCATCCGGACCGCAATCATGAGCCCGGCGCTGAGGACAAATTCAAAGAAATCAATGAGGCTTATGAAGTCCTCTCTGACGCCAATAAGCGCGCCGCTTATGACCGCTTCGGGCATGCGGGTGGGGAGGGGCTATTTAGCCGCGGCTTTGAGGGATTTGAGTTCGGCGGCTTCGGCGATATATTTGAAGCTTTCTTCGGCGGTATGACCTCTGCCGCTCACCGGGTTCCTCAACGCGGCGCTGATTTGAGACAGACGGTAACCATCACTCTTGAAGAAGCCGCTTTCGGCTGTGAGAAGGAGATTGAAGTAGTACGCACGGAGCTATGTGGTGCGTGCCACGGGAGCGGTGCCAGGCCGGGCACCCAGCCATCACCGTGTCCCGCGTGCAATGGCACCGGGCAGGTCCGCCGTGTTCAAAACAGCCTCTTTGGGCGGTTTGTTAATACTACGGTATGTAGCCGATGTCACGGTGAAGGCAAGGTCATCACCGAGCCATGTCCCAACTGCCGTGGCGCGGGCAGGGAGAAAATCAAGAGACGCCTATCCATCACTATCCCCCCTGGCGTTGACAACGGCACAGAACTGCAGTTGAGCGGTGAGGGTGACGCCGGACTGAGAGGCGGTTATCCCGGAGACCTCTTTATCACCGTGTCCGTGCTGGAGCACGCGCTCTTTGTAAGAGATGGCGATGACATCCTCTATGAGCTTCCGGTGAACTTCGCCCAGGCGGCGCTCGGTGCGGAAATAGAGGTGCCCACGCTCTACGGGAAGACCAAAGTGGTCATTCCGCCAGGAAGCCAGACAGGCAGAGTATTCAGGCTCAAGAACCTGGGCATACCCAGATTGAACCGCAGTGGACGCGGCGACCAGCTGGTAACCCTGTTTGTTGCCACACCTGAGTCCCTCACAAAAGAACAACGGAAGCTTATTGAAGAACTGGCGAAGACTCTGGGACCGGCAAAGCGCAAACGCGGGGTAGACTAGCGGCTTCCGTTTTCACCGGGCAGTTGCTTCTTCCGCCGGAAGAAAGAAAAAAGCCGCCACCTTCTCCCAACCAGCTCATGGCGGGCATTGCCGCCAATCATCTCCAGTGCCACCTGTCTGGGGTCTGCTTTCTCATAAAGAATTTTGTAAAGCCGCTCGGTGATGGGCATCCCCAGTCCCATCTTGCGGGCAAGCTCATAAGCCACAAGGGTGGTACTGACTCCCTCCGCCACACTGTCCATAGAATCAAGAATCTCTTTCAGTGGCCGCCCTTTCCCCAGTTCCACACCCACATAGTGATTTCTGCTAAAAGGGCTGGCGCAGGTAGCCACGAGGTCACCCAGCCCTGCCAGCCCGGAGAAGGTGAGCGGGTTGGCACCCAGCGCCACCCCCAGCGCTGATATTTCCGTCAGCCCGCGGGTGATGTATGCTGACTTGGCATTGTCTCCATAGCCCAACCCGTCAGCGATACCCGCGCCAAGCGCAATGATGTTCTTCAATGCGCCACCCAGCTCCACGCCTATCACATCGTTATTGGTGAAAACGCAGAGATTGGAAGTAGTGAGCAGTTTCTGAATCTGCCTGGCTTTGCTACCATCTTCCGAAGCGACCACTGTCGCCGCGGGAAGATTCTGCACCACCTCTCGCGCCAGATTTGGACCGGAAAGCACGCAAATATTGGATTTGAAACGAGGATTTATCTCTTCAGCAATAACCTGGGACATGCGTTTCCCGGTGCCGATTTCAATTCCCTTGGCGGCGCTTACGATAATGGTTGATTTGGTCAGATACGGTGCGACAAGCTTGATATTCTGCCGCATGGTCTGAGAGGGAACGACAAGAAAGACCGCCTTCACACCGGACATGGCTTTTTCCAGGTCGCTGGTAATGTGCAGTTTAGGTGGAAAGGTAATTCTGGCGAAAATATCAGAGTCCGGACCGCTCTTTTTGATTCTGGCTGCCTCCTGCCTGGTGCGCGCCCACAGCCACACTTCCTCACCCTTCTGCGCCATAAGGAGGCTCAGTGTAATGCCCCAGCTCGTCGTGCCGATGACGGCAATTTTAGACATGGATTAGCCTGTATCTTCTCTTTTGTGTGGAATCAATGATTACGAGCTTGAAGATGGGGTGGCATTGTCTATTTTGACCCGTTCTCCGAGGCGGCGCTCTTTGCCGGCAAGAAGTCTGGCAATATTATCACGGTGCATGATGATGATGAAGATAGCGCCCAGCAGAGCATAAACCAGGTATTCAAAAGGAAAGCCATTGAGGATAGTAAGCGGAACAAGGATGGTATACGTGCCAATAGCGCCAGCGATGGAGCCCAGGGATACATACCTCGTCAGCCCTGCGCCCAGGAAAAGGACTTCTCCCCCAAACAGGGCTGCCGCCGGACATAGCGCCAGGAGCCCGCCAAAGAAAGTCGCCACACCACGTCCGCCCTGGAATTTCAGGAAAACTGACCACTTGTGTCCGGCGATGGCGCTGAGACCAGCCAGCACCTGTGCACTCCTCGTCAGCCAGAAACCGTAGCCGCTTAAAATCAAATAGTCCTGCCGGAATAAGTATCCGGCAAAGACAACGGGCACAATGCCTTTCAGCAAATCAAGAATCAAGGAGAGAAGCGCAGCTTTTTTTCCTGCCACCCGCAGGACATTCGTCGCGCCGGTTCTGCCACTGCCGTGGTTCCTGACGTCTACGCCAGCGCTCCTTTTTGCTATCATCAACCCAAAGGGGATGGAACCCAGAAGATATCCAAAAAGGGCTACAGCGAGCAGTTTGGCGGCTAATATCCCTGTCATCTCTCTCCTCCTGTCTTAAACACCAGGCGGATGGGTGTTCCGGCAAAGCCAAACGCCTGGCGCAGTCTGTTTTCAAGGTAACGCTGATAGGAGAAGTGAACCAGTCTGGTTTCATTCACTGAAAACTCAAAAGTGGGCGGATTTACTCCTGACTGCACAGTGCGGAAAATCCTGAGCTCTTTTTTGCCCCGCCTGGGACGGAAATGTGATGCCACTGCCTGCTGCACCACTTCACTGACTTCACGAGCGGATAGTTTCTTGAGACGTTCCGAATAGACTTTGAAAGCCTGTGGTATCACCTTGTCCACTCCCTGCTTGTATTTGGCGGAGATATATAGGCAGGAGGCATACGGCATGAATTTGAACTGCCTCTTGATAGCAGTGTCCCAACCAGTCTTATCTTTATCCGCCATCAGGTCCCATTTATTCACGATAATCACAATCCCCTTGGCCGCTTGCTTGATATAGCCGGCAATGTGCATATCTTGTGCTGTTATTCCTGCCGCGGCGTCCAGCACCAGCAGGGCGATGTCTGCGCGGTCTATCGCCTGAAATGTCCGGATGACGCTGTACTGCTCAATCCCTTTTCCAATCCTCCCGCGGCGCCGCACACCTGCAGTATCAATAAGTAGCACACTTTTACCCCCAAAGTCAATAAGTGTATCTATGGCATCGCGGGTGGTGCCCGGGACATCGCCGACGATTGCCCGTTTTCTTCCCACCAGGGCATTGAGCAGCATTGACTTGCCCACCCCGGGGTGCCCCACGATTGCAACCTTCATCACTGCCGGTGGTATCTCAACTCTTGCGAACTTCGGCAGGAGTAACACCAGCCTGTCCAGAAGCTCCGCCACCCCACGCCCGTGTTGGGCGGAAACAGGCAACGGTTCCCCCAGCCCCAATTCACAAAACTCCACCGCTTCATTCTCAAGGCGCAAATTGTCCGCTTTATTTGCCACCAGAAGAATCGGCTTGCTTACCCTGCGTAGTTTGCTGGCAATCTCATAGTCCAGCGGCACCAGCCCGTCCTGCGCGTCAACGAGAAAAATGATGACATCCGCTTCTGCAATGGCGGCGTCAACCTGCTCTCTTACCGCCTGAGCCAGAGTTGACCGCGCTGACAGTTCCAAGCCACCAGTGTCAACGAGGATGAATTCAATGCCACCCCATGAGACGCTGGCAAAAATACGGTCGCGGGTAGTGCCTGGGAAGTCTTCCACTATCGCCAGCGGCTTTCCTGCCACCTTGTTCAGCAATGTTGATTTGCCCACGTTTTGTCGCCCCACAATGGCTACCATAGGCTTGCGCACTGCTACCTCCCACACCCGGCAAAGCTTAATGCTAACGGTTAGCGCTTAGCTCAGGTATTTCCAGCCCGCCGAGCATGTCCACCAGCAAGGCTTTCTGGGCGTGGAGGCGGTTCTCTGCCTGGTCAAAGACCACAGACTGCACGCTCTCCAGCACATCATCAGCCACTTCCTCTCCGCGATGCGCCGGCAATGGGTGCATCACAATGGCATCTTCCCTAGCCAGCGCCAGCAGGTCACTATTCACCTGATAACCAGCGAAGATTCTACGGCGTTCCTCCGCTTCAGCCTCTTGGCCCATGCTCGTCCACACATCGGTATAGACCACATCAGCACCGCTTACCGCCTGCTTCGGGTCCACAGTGCACACAATTTCGGCACCGCTTGCGGCGGCATAATCCTTCGCCTTTTGTAAGATGAAGTCTTTGACCAGATACCCCTGCGGTGAAGCAATCCTAAAGTTGATTCCGGTCAGCGCCGCGGCAAGCATGAGGCTATGCGCCACGTTATTGCCATCGCCCACATAGGCTAAGGTCAGCCCTTCCAGTTCACCCTTTTTCTCATAAACCGTCAGCAAGTCAGCGAGTGCCTGACAGGGGTGCTCAAGGTCAGAGAGGGCATTGATGACCGGCACATCCGCATAGCGCGCTAGAACCTCCACCGTCTCATGGGAAAAAGTGCGCGCGGCGATGACGTCAACATAACGGCACAGCACACGGGCGACATCTGGCACAGATTCCCTTTTGCCCAAGCCGACCTCTGCAGGGGAAAGATAGAGTGCCTGCCCGCCCAATTGCATCATGGCTATTTCAAAGCTCACCCGCGTCCTCAGCGAAGGTTTTTCAAAGACGAGGGCTAGGATTTTACCGCCAAGGGCATTTTCTCCACCCAGTGCTTTCATGTCAATGGCATTCAGAATAAGCCGTCTGATGTCTTCTCTATTCAAATCAGATATGGAGAGTAAATCTTTTCCTTTCAAAACAACCTCCAAACGCTGTTCTAAAGTATAACATGAAAAAAGAAATATGCAAGGGGCAAATCACGCCCGGAAATACTAGAAATCTTTAAGCGGTTGCTTTTTGAGCGGCTCAAGGAAAGAAGTATCATTATGCCTTGTAAGAACAAAGCGCCCATCCTCATGACTGAAGATAGTGATGCCGCAATTGTCCTGCTTGATATTCCAAAAGTGAGAGTTATCCAAGCCCAGCAAAGCGCAAATCAATACCTTGTTCACCACCCGGTGAGATACCATGATAACAATGCCTTTATGTTTCCTGATAACCTCTGCTACCACCGCCATGGCTCTCACGGTCACCTCGTCAAGGCTCTCACCTTTCGGAATCTTCACCTTCTCCGGGTGGGAAACCCACGCCGCAAAAAGACCGCCATATTTTTCCTTCACTTCTTGAACAGAGAGTCCTTCCCACTCCCCGGCACTAAAGTCAATCAGTCCGGAAACTTTCTTAACATTGACCCCGTGTGGCTCAGCAATGATTTCAGCGGTTTTCAGCGCCCGCTTCAGAGGGCTGGCGTACACTGCTTCAATATCCCACGTCTTGAGATAATCAGACAGTAGCTCCGCCTGCCTGATGCCCACACTATTTAACTCAATATCCATCCTGCCGCGGAAGCGGTCAGTGACATTCCATTCAGTTTCGCCATGCCTGACCAGAACAATTTCAGTCATCTCAAAACTATTTCTCCGGCTCCACTTTTTCCACTTCAATGGTGCATTCAGTAACAAGCGCGGCAAATGCTCCCAGAGCAGCGAGGACCGGTGCGGCTATGATGCCAACGGCTACCACCGGCGCACCGATGCTGAGCGGGACTTCCAGCACCATCTTTCCCTCATGCAGAATGCGCACTCGCCTGATATTACCCTCGTGGATAAGCTGTTTCACTTTCTCCACAAGCTGGCTACCGGAGATGGTAAATTTTTCTGTCTGTGTCATGCTTCGCCTTCCTTTTTAGTGGATGGTCATGCCGCCGTCTATGAGAATAAGCTGTCCGGTAATGAAATCAGACGCATCAGAGGCTAAAAACACCGCCGCACCGGCGCAATCATCGGGATGGCCTATCCTCCCCATTGGAATATCATTGATGAACGCCTGAAGCACCTCAGGATGCTCTTTAAGATAGGTGCGGTTGATATCAGTGAGAGTTGCGCCCGGACCGATGGCATTAACATTGATACGGTACTTAGCCCACTCCAGCGCCAGCGACCTGGTCAAATGAGCCACGCCTGCCTTGGAAATGGCATAGACGCCGCGCTCTGACTGTGCGACCACGGAAACCACTGAGCCGATATTGATGATTTTTCCCTTCCCCTGCCGCATCATCTCCCTGCCCACTTCCTGACAGCAGAAAAACATCCCCCGCAGATTGGTATTCATGATGGCTTCCCAGTCCTGCGGTGTGTAATCCTCCGCTTTTTTGCGGATGACGATGCCGGCATTATTGACCAGAATATCAATTTTGCCGAACTTCCTGACCACCTCAGCGGTCATTTTTTGAATTGAAGCGTCACTGGTGACATCAAGAGGAATAGCAACTGCCTTCAATCCGGCACCAAGGAGAGATGCCGCCGCTTTTTCACCTTCTTCCGCATGACGATTGGCGATAACCACGGTGGCACCCGCCTCTGCCAGACCTCTGGAAATAGAAAACCCTATGCCGCGGTTGCCTCCGGTGACGATGGCAATCCTTCCGGATAGGTCAAACATCTTCATCACAGCCTCCTTCTGAAACAAGACACCGGACTTACCTGCATATTAGAGAAGTAGAGCACATGCTGTCAAGCAAATGTTGACCCTCACCATGCCTCAGCCAATCTGCTATAATAAAATCATGCGTAAACCGCTCCTCGTTCTTTTTGACGGCAATGCTCTTATTCACCGTGCCTACCATGCCCTGCCTCCGCTCACTTCCAGAAAGACCGGTGAAATGGTCAATGCCGTCTTCGGCTTCACTTCAATGCTCTTGAAAGCGCTGACCGAGCTTAAACCCACCCACATCGCCGTTGCCTTTGATAAGAAAGGTCCCACCTTCCGTCATAAGCTGTATGACCAGTACAAAGCGCACCGCCCGCCTGCGCCGGATGAGCTGGTGCACCAGATTGAGCGGGTGAGAGAACTGGTAAGAACCTTCCGCATCCCCGTCTTTGAGATGGAAGGCTATGAAGCCGATGATATCCTCGGTGCGCTCAGCAAGCAAGCCAGCCAGCAAAATATTGACGTCGTCATCGTCACAGGCGATGCAGACACCATGCAGCTGGTATCACCCAGGGTAAAAGTCCTTTACCCCAAGCCAGGTAGGAGCTTCAGTGATACCATGCTCTATGATGAAGAGGCAGTCACCGCAAAATACGGCGTCAGACCGGAGAACATCGCAGACCTGAAAGGGCTGGTGGGAGACGTCTCAGACAATATCCCCGGTGTCCCCGGGGTGGGTGATAAGACGGCCGTCAGGCTCATACAGCAGTTCGGCGGCGTGGACCGAATTTACGAAAATATTGATAAGGTAACGCCGGCTAAAATCCAGGCTTCACTGCGCGAGAATGCAGATACTGCCCGCCGTAGCAAACAGCTTGCCACCATTGATACTCAGACACCAGTAACCCTGAATCTGGATGAGTGCCGTATAAGTCACTTTGACCGCGCGGCGGTAACCGAGCTCTTCCGCGAGCTTGAGTTTGCCAGCCTCCTTCCCCGCCTGAACCAGCTGGAAATTGCGGATGAGGGCGTGGAAAAGCAAGCCTGGGCAAAAGCCACTCCGCCACAGGGAAACTATCAGACCATCACCACGGAGCCTGCTCTTAATGAACTCATCGGCAGATTAACTGAAGCCAAATCTTTTGCCTTTGATACTGAAACTGATAATCTTAACCCCATGAAGGCAAACCTGGTGGGCTTATCCTTTTCGGCGTCAAAAGGTGAAGCATGCTATATTCCCGTAGGTCATACCGCTCTGGATGAAATACAGCAATTACCCTTAAAGCTGGTCACGGAAAAGGTAAAACCACTCTTTGAAGACCCGCAAATCGCCAAGTACGCCCACAACGGCAAGTATGACATGACCGTGCTTGCGGAACATGGCATTGAAGTGAATAACCTTGCCTTTGACACTATGGTCGCCGCGTATCTCATCGGAGAAAAAACACTGCATCTAAAGACGCTCGCCTTCAGTCGTTTGAACGTGGAAATGATGCCCATTACGGATATCATCGGTACCGGAGCCAAACAGATTCCCATGTCCCAGGTGGAAATAAAAAAGGCGACTGAATATGCCTGCGCTGATGCTGATATGACCGGACGGCTGACAGAGGTACTTACCGGTGAACTGCACAGGCTGGGCCTGTGGAAGCTCTTCGCTGAGGTGGAGATGCCACTGGTGCCGGTGCTCTTGCGGATGGAAAGAAACGGCGTCATGCTGGATACGGAACTATTGAATCAGATGTCACGTCAGCTCGGCGAGCAGATAGCCAAACTTGAGGCTGAGATTTACCGCTGGGTCGGGCACCAGTTCAATATCAATTCACCCCAGCAGCTGGGTCCGGTGCTCTTTGATGAGCTCAAGCTGGAAACAAATCGCCGGGGCAAAAACAAGTATTCCACTGAGGCCGCCGTGCTGGAGGCACTACGCGGAACCCACCCCGTCATTGAACTGATACTGGAATACCGCCAACTCACCAAGCTGAAATCAACTTACATTGACGCCCTGCCCGGTTTAATCAACCCCAAAACAAAGCGCCTTCATACCAGCTTCAACCAGACGCGCACCACCACCGGACGCCTCTCCTCAAGCGACCCCAACCTCCAGAACATCCCGGTGCGGGGTGAACTGGGCAAAAGAATTAGACAGGCATTCATAGCGCCGGCTGGCTCCATCTTGCTTGGGTGCGATTACTCTCAGATTGATTTACGCGTGCTGGCACACCTGTCTCAGGACCCCGGTCTTATAGATGCCTTCAAACATGACGCTGATATCCACACCAGCACCGCCGCTCAGCTCCTGAACGTAGAGCCTGCCCGGGTAACAGCGGACATGCGCCGCCTGGCAAAGACGGTCAACTTCGGCGTCATCTATGGCATGAGCGAATACGGTCTGGAGCAGGCAACCGAGCTTTCACGCGAGGAAGCCTCCAAATTCATCTCAACTTACTTTGAAAAGTACCCCAAGGTAAAAGAGTATTTAGAAAAAACTAAAGAATTCGCCCGTAAAAACGGCTATGTCCAGACTCTCCTCGGGCGCAGGAGATATATCCCGGAAATCAATTCCTCAAACCGGCAGGCGCGGGAGGCGGCGGAACGCATGGCAATCAACATGCCGGTACAGGGGACCTCAGCAGATATTATCAAGATTGCCATGGTCAGAATCCATAAGGAAATGACCGCGCAGAAGCTCAGAAGCATGATGCTCCTTCAGGTGCATGATGAGCTCATCTTTGAAGTACCGGAAGATGAGATAGAAAAGATGCGCCAGCTCGTTTCTGATATTATGTCAACGGCAATGACACTCAGCGTGCCACTTAAAATAGACTGCAAGACAGCTAAAAACTGGGGTGATATGAAGTAATATGCCAGAGCTTCCTGAGGTTGAAACGGTAAAAAACGAGCTTGCGCCCTACCTCATCGGGCGGAAAGTAACTGACGTCTCTATTTTCTGGGACAGAACCGTCAAACAGCCCTCTGTTGACGAACTCCGCAGGCGAATTGTCGGACAAAAGGTCATTGCGCTGAGCCGCCGCGGCAAATACCTCATCGCCACGCTGAGCGGGGGTGATTTCCTCATCATTCATATGAAAATGAGCGGCTCATTGCTGGCAAGTCGTGACTCGGCAAGCCCGCCACCCTACACCCGTGCCGTCATTCACCTGGACGATGGCACCCGTATCTTTTTCCGCGACCCGCGCAAGTTCGGCAAGATATGGCTTACTGATGATATCAAAACCGCCATGCCTGAGCTTGGTCCAGAGCCACTGGAAAACCAGTTCACACCCAATACACTGATGAAGCTGGTAAAAAACCGCAAGGCGCCCATCAAAGCATTGCTCACTGACCAGACGCTAATCGCCGGCATCGGCAATATGTATGCCGATGAAGCCCTCTTCTCAGCCAGGATTCATCCTCTAAGACCGGGCGCCAGCCTGACGCCAAAAGAAATAGCGAGACTACATGAGGCAATTAAAGCAGTCCTGCGCGCAGGGATTGATGATAAGGGTGCCAGCATCGTGAATTACTACCGGCCCGGCGGTGAGACGGGCTATGCCCACTTTGCATTCAAAGTCGCTCACGGGCGCGGTAAAAAATGCCCCCTTTGCGGCACACCCATTGAGCGCATCACCGTACGCAACCGGGGAACTTACTTTTGCCCCAGATGCCAGAAGGCACCTTAGTCCCACAAGCGGAACGGTGGATATTTATCTGTCAGGAGAAAGGCGTACGCCCCCACCCGGTAAGCCCAGCGGTTCATCCCCATGACCAGCTTGAAGAGGTCCGGCGGATATCTGCCGGTGAAGAGCAACCAGATGGCGGCAAAGATGGCGACAATGAAAATCAATCCGGAGTTTTGCACCTTCCACCCGCCACCCCGTTCCCAGCCAAACATACCGCCCACAAAGAAACTCACGATAATATAGTGCGGGATTGCCAGCAGCCACCACTTGACCAGCACCAGCCCCCGGGACAGCTCTGCCGGATATTCCACCTGCAGGTCGGCGGGATAATCAGGAACAGAATCCATAGTGAACGGTGGGTATTTGTCTGTGGCAAGTGCACCGTAGCTATAGAACTCCACCCGCCATGTCCAGCGCAGGACCCCCATGTTGAAATCAAAAAGAGTCCTGGGATACTTGCCGGTAAAAAGGATAGCGAAGAAAGCGACAACGGTTATCACGAAAAACGCAATCCAGAGGAAAAGGAGAATTATGAAGTGAGGAATTGCCAGAAGCCATTTGAGCAGCCACCAGCCGCGCCCGGGCGGTGCGGTCAGTTCACCCTTGAGCGTCAAAGGATATGCCGTGGTTCCTTCCTGTGCCATAGCCTGCCTCCTTCTTTATGTTTTCTACAGCAATGTGCAGATGAACACAAAGCCTTCTGCCTGCTGGAATTCACCCGGAAGCAGTGCCTGGACAAACGTCATACTGCTCACCAGGGACATGAGAACTTCAGAGTGAGCCAGCCAGCTCACCAGAAAATCAAAAATGGGGTAAGCGAACAGGACCAGGGTGAAGACCACCATGCCCACCGCCGCTGAGAAAGCATTGAACGCCCCACCGAGAAGCCTGAAGAGGATGCCACCGTTCCACAGCTTGCCGATAATCCTGCCGGGTATCAGGAAAATAATGGCGAGTATGGCGCTCACCAATCCCAGTACGATGAAAAAGCTGATAAAATGCTCCCAGTTTTCCCCCGGCAGAAAAGACAGCCACCTGGCTAAGGTATCATAATAAAGACCAGCCACCGGTACGGCGATGAACACGCCCGCCAGGCTGAAGAAGTTCTTCACCGCGCCCTGCTTGCAACCACCAAAGAAGCTCAGGATAAGAATCACGATAACGAAGAGGCTGATAATCATTTGCCTTCATCCTAGCTTATCTGGCGCCGGTTAGCAAGAGGTTTTATTGCCCCTTTTTGCTTTTTCCGTCATCCTCACATTGAGACGGATGAAGAGTGCAGAAGATATCATTTGGCGCACACTCTGCACATTCCGTCTGAATGGTGCTGTGTTCAATGTCAAAGCTGTCCCTCAGCATATCTTCAACCCTCTTCCTTATCTCTGACGCCTCGCTCGTGGGCACATCGCCAATGAGGACATGACAGCTCATGGCGTGCAGTTCCGGTGAGATGCTCCATACATGGACATCATGGATGCCTTTCACGCCCGGTATGCGTTTAAGTGCTTCAACCATGCCGTCAATATCAATCTTAGCTGGCGCCGCTTCAAGCAGGACTTTCAGACCCTCCTTGAGGATTCCCCAGGCAGAGGCAATAATGACAATGCTGATGAGCACACTGATGAGCGGGTCAACCACAAACCAGCCCGTGAACATGATGATAACTGCTCCGATAATCACACCGATAGACGAAAGGGCATCGCCCAGGACATGCCAGAAGGCACTGCGCACATTGAGGTTAGCACGCTGCTCGCGCCGCAACCAGAAGGCGAGGAAAATATTGACGCTGAGACCGGTTACTGCCGCGGTGAGCATCAGCGGGCTATCTACTTCCGGAGGCTGTTGCCAGCGATGGTACGCTTCATAAAAAATGATGACAGCGATGACGAAAATACCTATGGCATTGGTGATGGCGATGATTACTCCCACACGGTGGTAACCAAAGGTCATCTTACTGCTTGAGGGACGCCCTGCCTGCCTTATCCCGTACCAGCTTAAGGAAAGAGCCATGATATCCGCCAGCACGTGACCGGCATCGCTGAGCAGAGCCAGACTATGGGAAAGGAGACCGCCCACCACCTCCACCACGAATATCACGCCGGAAAGGAAGACGCCACATTTAAGCTTCTTCCCCACCGGCAGACCATGAGCATGTTCAGCCATCAGGTTTCCTGTGATTCTTTAAGCACATCCCGCAGGGCAGATGAATATGCCTCATAAGTCCGCGCGTCAAAAAGGACAAAGACTACTTCCTTCAGTGAGACCGCATGTTTGCGGAGAAAAGCGACCACCGTTTGCAAAGCTATCTTCGCCGCCCTGTCCACAGGGTAGCCATAGGCTCCGGTGCTGATTGAAGGAAAGGAAATGCTGGCAAGCCCTCTCTCTTCTGCCAGTTTCAAGCTCTCCTGGTAGGCACTCGCCAGAAGCCCGGCTTCGCCGCTGTTCCCTCCGTGCCAGATTGGTCCCACAGTATGAATGACGTATCTGGCTTTCAGGTTGCCGCCTGTGGTGATGACGGCTTGCCCCGTGGGCAGTCTGCCCCGCCGCGCCACAATCTGCTTGCACTCCTCAAGTATCGCCGGACCGCCGGCGCGGTGAATTGCCCCATCCACACCACCACCACCCATCAGGCTTGAGTTGGCGGCGTTTACAATGGCATCAGTTTCCTGCCGCGTGATATCGCCCTGAATAATGGATAATTTTGCCTTATTAATGGTTATCTCAGCCTTCTCTCCGGTCATAAAATCCACCTCCATTACTAAGCCGCCTCAACGGGCGGAACCTATGGGTCAACCAGAGGTGCACCGGGCAAGATATCCCACTGCCCACCTTATGGCATCATCGCCCTCTTCCATAAGCTCATAATCCGGGGCTATCCCCTGCCCCTCAATGAGCCTGCCATTGGGCGTGAGCCAGCGCGCTATGGTGAGGTAAATCCCTGAGCCATCGCTCAATTGCTGGAAGACATTGACACTGCCCTTCCCAAACGTCTTTTTCCCGGCGATGGTGGCACGCATATAGTCCTGCAATGCTCCTGCCAGCACTTCACTTCCGCTCGCGCTGTAGCTATCCGTAAGCACCACCATCGGCAGGGAAGTAGTCAGCCTGTTAGGTTTAGCTGAAAGCATGGTCTCCCTGCCCTCATTATCCACTACCCTCACCACCACGCCTTCCGGCAGGAAGAAAGACGCCACCCTGACCACCGCCTCCAGCACGCCACCGGGGTTACTGCGCAGGTCAAGAATAACGCCCTTCGTGTTATTCACATCCACAGACTCAAGCACATCAGCCAGCTCTTCAGCTGTGCGCTGTGAGAAATAGGTAATCCAGATATAGGCGTACTGCGCTTCTTTCATCTCAAAACGGACGCTGGTGATCTCAATCCGGCTGCGCACAATCTCAATTTCTTTCGGCTCAGTCTCCCCTTCGTGTAAGATGAGAAGCCTCACCGTCGTACCTGCCCGTCCGCGAATCTTAAGCACCGCCTCTGCCAGATTCATTGATTTAGTTGGCTCACCGTCTATCTCCAGAACAATATCGCCGGCTCTAACCCCCGCCTTATCTGCTGGGGAGTCCACCAGAGGAGCAATCACCGTTATCTTCCCATCTCTTACGCCCACCTGCGCTCCAATGCCTTCAATCTCTCCTTCCATATTGCTTACACCAAGCTTGAAATCTTCAGCATTAAGATAAGCGCTGTACGGGTCATCAAGTGCCTCAAGCATACCTTCAATGGCGCCTTGCGTCAGCCTGCCTGCCTCAAGGTGGCTGCGGTCTACGTAACGATTGAAGATAATGTTCCATGCTTCCTCAATAATAGCTATACCGCTACTCTGGCTGGCGGTTGACCTCCCCTGGCTGTAGCCTAACCCGAAGGAAAGAGTAACAAAAACGATGATGAAGAGAATAATAAATGTCAGCTTTAAACGTCTGGACATAGCTTTAACACCTGCCTGCTAAGCAAAGACAGGAAAACCCTGCATTTGATAATTCCTCACATTAGTTATATCAGGAACAATGAAGGCGGGCACCGGAGTCAAGTAAACCTGTAAGCCGAGTTCTGTATCCCGATTTTCACCGGGACGGTGACCATCTATCTTGCCCTGATGTTACCACCAGGTTCCAGCGGCCAACCCAGGGAACAGGCCGGGCACCCTTTGTCCCTCTATTTGGCCTTGCTCCGGATGGGGTTTGCCCAGCCGACCGGTCACCCGGCCGCTGGTGAGCTCTTACCTCGCCATTTCACCCTTATCCTTCACAAAATGTGAAAGACGGTATGTTTCTGTGGCACTTTCCGTAGGGTCACCCCTCCTGGGCGTTACCCAGCATCCTGCCCGGCGGAGCTCGGACTTTCCTCCCCTAAGAAATCGGGGCGGTCACCCGGTTTACTTGACCCATTTACAGTGTAATACGCGCCACTCAATTAGTCAATGGACTGTCCAGAGCCTTATTTACCAGCCTATCAGCTTCCCTGTTTTGCTCACGCGGGATATGGCTCAACTTGAAGCTGACCAGCGAGCTCTGTAGCTGTTTCACACGTTCATAGAGCGGCTTCAACATCGTGTCTTTTACTCTATATTTGCCGCTCAATTGTCTCACAATAAGCTCAGAATCAGAGTTAATCTCCACAGCGTCAGCCCCCAGTGAAATTGCCTTCTCAATGCCCGCAATGACCGCCCGGTACTCCGCCTCATTATTGGTCGCAATACCTATTCTCTGAGAAAACCGGGAATGCGCCTTTCCTTTCTCATCCTTGAGGATGGCAGAAATGGCTGCCGGTCCGGGATTGCCCCGCGCCGCCCCATCCACCCAGATGATAGCTTTTTTCATCTTCTCCCTGTTCTCTTAAACAAAAACACTAGCCTTCAATTGGATTCACGGCAAAAAAAGGATACGCCCACAGCTACTGCAGTGGACAAGATGCCCGCTCCGCGCCTGCTGAAGGTCGCT
This sequence comes from Dehalococcoidales bacterium, assembly GCA_034434915.1. GTDB lineage: Bacteria > Chloroflexota > Dehalococcoidia > Dehalococcoidales > RBG-16-60-22 > DAOTYE01. The sequence goes on along the minus strand of DAOTYE010000009.1, from coordinate 21,320 downwards.
TGACGGCAGAGAGATGCGACACCCGCGGCAAATCCCCTGCTCCACTTTCACGATGGCATATCCCTTGTGCTTTCTCAGCCGACTGTACAGGTCAAGTATCCGGGCATCAAGCACTCCGGCAAGTGCCTGCCTGCTTTGTTTAAGCCGGGCTGACTTTTCCTTCAGCGCCTCAATCTCCTCCGCAAGCCTTTTCTGCTCATTCTGCCATTTTGTTTCAACCATTTTGAACTCTTGGCTTGCCTTTGTCATTTCTTTCTGTGCTGACTCCACCCTATCCATCAATTCCAGCAAGGATGTCTCAAGCTCATCGCGCTTCTTTTTTAAAAGCTCGGCTTCAAGATGCAAGCTTTCCAGCTCCTTCGGGTTACGCACTTTCCCACCGTAGAGCTGGTCTTCCACCGCTTTGATTTTAGAGGTAATATCATCAGCTTGCCGTTCAGCAGACTTCTGCTGTTTCTTCAGTTCATCCAGGCGCTGTTGTGCTGAGGTGAGTCCTGCCCGTGCCGCAATAAGCTCATCACTTTCTTTTCTCAGACTCAGCTTCTCCTGGAGCTTCTTCTCCTCCGCCTCAATTTCAAGGTCAAGCTCCTGAAGCTGATAAAGATGCCGTAACTCAGCCATATTCCACCCGGCTTATTCTATAACGGCTACTCGTTCTAACGCAAAGTGACAAAATCCGCTGGAAATTATTAGAACATTTGTGCTATATTCTTCATCAGTAAATGACAAGTGAGGCAGCAGATGAGATTACTGAGATTAGCTCTGGAAAAACAGCGCTGGGACCTTGCCGCCCATACCATTGTGCTTGCCATCGCCCGGACGCTGGACAAAGGAGATAAGCCCTATGCCAATTCATGCCGAAGAACGAAAAAAAGCCCGCCCAAACGCTAAGACGAGCGGCTATTATCAGGAAGCCTTTGCTGAGGCGGAAAGGCTTGATTTTGAGCTCGCCGCTGGCGTGAATGGGATTGATGATGAGATTGCCCTGATGCGATTGAAAATCAAGTCCATCCTGGGCAAAGACCCGGAAAACATCAAGCTCATCATGCAGGCGACTAAAGCCCTGGAACGCCTTATCCGCACGCGCTATGAAATCAGCAAAGAACAGAGGAAGGGACTGAAAGAAGCTATCGGTAATGTTCTGAGGGATATCGCTTTGCCCCTCGGCATTACCCTCTCCAGCACGCTTGACAAGAAGTAATGCCTCCCATATTCAATAAGGAAGCAAATTAAAGGGGAGGTATGAAGCCCCGCTCAAATCATTTCCCCTTCGCTACAAACCGCATGAGGGATATAAGACTAAGAGGGAAAGGTCACACCAAACAAAATGATTCATCTGCGTCCCTATCAACGGGAAATCGCCAGAGCCATTCTTGACAGCGTTTTCAGCAGGAAAGGTCTCACTTTTTCCGTGGAGATTGCCCGGCAGGGCGGCAAGAATGAGCTCTCCGCCCAGCTTGAGGTACTTCTGCTCACCCTGTTCATTACTGAGCCTCAGAACATCATCAAATGCTCCCCCACCTTCAAACCCCAGACCATCATCTCCATGACCCGCCTCAAAGACCGGCTGAATGACGCCGGCTACGCTGGTTTCTGGACATCTGAGCTGGGTTACACCATCAGGCTGGGCAATGCCCGGGCTATCTTTCTTTCTGCGGATGAATCAGCCAACGTCGTCGGCAATACCGCTCACCTTCTCCTTGAGATAGATGAAGCGCAGGACGTGAATAAAGACAAATACAGCAAGGAATTCAAGCCCATGGGTGCCACCACCAATGTGACCACTGTCCATTACGGCACCACGTGGGACGATACCACCCTCCTTGAAGAGGTCAAACAGACCAATCTGGAGCTGGAAAGGAAAGACGGCATCAGACGCCATTTCCGCTATGCCTGGGAGGCAGTGGCTGAGCACAATCCTGATTACCGCGCTTACGCTGAAGCGGAAAGACAGAGGCTGGGAGAAAACCATCCCATCTTTCTGACCCAGTACCGCCTTCTGCCCATCCATGGCAGTGGTGGCTTCCTGAGCGCCCAGCAGAGAGCTCAGCTTCAGGGTATCCACTCCCGCAAAAGCCACCCTGACCCCGCCAGCGTCTATGTTGCCGGAATTGACATCGCCGGGGAGGCAGAAGAGACATCAGACGACCTGCTACGAGCGATAAGACCGCGCCATGATTCAACGGTGGTAACCATCGGTGAACTTGATTTTTCCGCCTGCAGTGAAATCTTGAAACAGCCCGGTATAAACATCGTTGAGCATTACTGGTGGACCGGCAGGAAGCATCATGAGCTTTATCCTCAGCTTGTTGACATCCTCAAAAACGTCTGGCACTGCCGCCGCATCGTGGTTGATGCCACCGGCATCGGCGAGCCGGTCAGTTCTTTCCTGAGACAGTCTCTCGGCACACGCGTTTCCCCTTTCACTTTTACCCAGCAGTCAAAGTCCGAGCTGGGCTTTAATCTCCTCGCCGCTATCAACTCTGGTAGAGTGAAAATGTACCGGGGAGATAGCTCAGCAGAGTGCCAGGAGTTCTGGTTTGAGATGGAAAAAGCGAAGTGCCACTATCGCCCCAACCGGACAATGAGCTTCTATGTGGACCCTTCCCAGGGACATGACGATTTCCTGATGAGCCTGGCACTGACTGTAGAAGCCGCCAGTCAGTATGCGCCTAAAACAGCCAAAGGAAGTCCAGCCATTGCCCAGCACTTCCCATAAAATAAGTCCCCCTCTCTCGCGAAAGGGGGACATGGGCACAGGTTCAGCAAGCGTCTAGACGTAGGCGCTCCTTCTTCCCAGCCAGTAGCCGAAGAGCAGGAGAAAGAGTCCGCCAAGACCGCCCAGAGCATACATCGCCCATTGTGGTAACTTGAACCCCTGGGGAAGATAAAACTCACCGGCGCCGGTCCAGCTACTCGCAGCACCCAGCTTATCCACTGCCCTGATTCTCCAGTAGTAGGGCGTATCCTTGGGCTCCAGGTCAGCCGCATCAGATTCAGTCAGTTTATATTCAGACCGGGTAATGCCTTTCTTTTCAAAGATGATGGAGGCAGAGGTGAAGTCTTTGCTATTGGCAATCTGAAGGTCATAGGTGACCGGAGGGTTCTCCACTGAAACATCTTCCCAGTCAAACGTCTGAGGTATTTTTATCTTGGTACCCATTGCAGGTGCCTTCGGTTGAGGGATAGATGGCGGCGATACCTCAACGGTGAATTTTAACGTTTCTGTCTTGGTACCATCGCTGACGGTTACAGCATGGTCTCCCGGACTGGCGGACGGGACTTTAAAAGTAGCAACGAACATACCCATTGCCTGCGCCTGCACCTTCGCCACCTCAGTGCCATCAAACTTCACGCTGATGGTCGCCCCTTCTTTAAAACCACTGCCGCCAATGGCCACCATGGTTCCTATGGTGCCCTTGTTCGGGTTAAGTGATATACTGGGGACAGGCGGCTGAGTGGGCGGAGGAGTAGTTGGCGCCGGGGTGGTCGGCGGCGTTGTCGTCGGAGGAGCGGCGCCTCCGGTTATCCTGAAAGTGACCTTTACCAGATTACCAGCGTTGTCATCAGCTTCAAGGTCGTAGCTTCCCGCCGCCAGGTTAGGCACCTTGAAGTCAATGGCAAAGCTACCATTGGCGTCTGTGGTCGTAGAGGTAACCTCCTTACCATTGAAGTAGATGGTGACTTCTTTGCGCCGGCTGAATCCGTCTCCGGTAGCCGTAACCTTATCATCAACTTTTCCAGACGTGGGGCTGAATGTAGCACTGGGCTTCACCGTGAAGGTCGCCTTAGCTTCAAAGCCTGCCACCGTTACACTTACAGTTTGAGCGCCAGACGGGCTTTTCGGGACAACAAATCTCGTGTTAAATGCGCCGGAACTGTTTGTCTGAGTATCACCCCCGGCGATGCCGATAGTGGCACCAGCGTATTTCAACGTGATTGCCTGGCTGGGGCTGAAGTGAACACCGGTGATGGTTACCTCAGTTCCCACCTGACCATTGGTAGGACTTAGAGTAATACTGCCAGCGGTCACCGTGAACGTGGCATAGGCACGGACATTGGGCAGAAGGGTGGTGGTATTCGGCATGTAGTAGCACAGGAACACATAATACGTGCCGGCAGTCACGTTATGACTTGAAGAGCCATCGTTCAGCACAGAGGGGACATCAAAATAGGTACTGATGGTGCCTGCTTCGTCAATGAAAATGGCGTCTCTCACCTTTTCATAGACCGTCACGGTGCTGTCAACAGTGTCAGAGGTGGTTACCGCCTGGGTAGTGAAAAAAAGGGCGGCGTTGCGGATTGTCGTGTCAGTGCTGGGGGTCATTCCGGTGCCGGTCACCGTAATCCTAGTGCCGATGCTACCTGAACTTGTCCCAAGTACAATGGCAGGCGTCTGTGCCAGAACCAGTGGCGCGGCTGTAAAAAATAAAGACAGGACAAGGATAAGCGCCATGATTCTGAAAATTGAACGGTATCTCATGATACCTTTCCTCCTTTAGATTAGTTTTTTCCGGGCACCGCGTCTTGGCCTGTATGTCCCGGCAAAGTTATCCAGAATAGTGCGGCTGATGAGCCACGTGTTATGAATTTTGAACGCAGGCAGGTCTCCCTGGCGACACAAGCGCTTGACCGTCTCCGGGTGAATCCTGAGGCGCTTCCCTGCCTCAATGACGGTGAAATAGTCCTCAAATGGCGGCATATCTGCCTGTAATATTGCTTTGTCAAAACAATTATAAAGCGGTAAGACAATTATGTCAATTCTCTCTATGTCTGCCCTAAAGAGAAATAACGATAGAAACCGTCATTTGTTAGTAAGGGGGCATAAAGTACCAGAGGTTACGACCGTGCTTCTTCAAGATAGCCCTGGAGGATGAGCGCCGCCGCCATGGCATCATGCTCCGTGTTTTTCGTCCGGCGGACAGACTGCATCATGCGCTTCACGGAAACTGTGGACAGGCGCTCGTCTCTGAACTCAATTGGCAGGTCAGTATGCACCCGCAGTTTTTCAATGAAAGCCGTCACCTTCTCCGCCTGTCCTCTTAACCGCCCATCCATTGAAATCGGCAGGCCTACGATGATACGCCCGGCTTTATTCCGCCTGGCGATGGTTACAATCGCTTCAATATCCGCAGCCTCATCGGTGCGGGTAATGACGGTGAGCGGACTTGCTAAAATGCCTTCAGGGTCGCTGAGCGCCACCCCAATACGCCGGTCTCCGATATCCAATCCCATACTGCGCATGCTATTTCTTATACTTCAGGATGAGCTCTCTCACCAGTCTCAGCGCTTCCTCAACCTTGCTTTTGTCCTTGCCACCTGCCTGAGCTAGACCGGGTTTGCCTCCGCCACCTCCTCCGGCAACTTTCGCCACCTGCTTGACTATCTCGCCAGCGTGATAGCCTTTCGCCACCAGGTCCGGCGTTACCGCCGCGAGAAAAACCGGCCGCTCTTCATATACTGAGCCAAGCACTATCACCGCGCTCTTGAGCTTATCCCTGAGGACATCACTCATCTCCCTCAGCACTTCCATGCGGGTTTTAGGCACATTCGCCACAAGGAGGGTAACGCCATTGACCTCCTCTTTCTTTCCCAGGAGCGCTTCTACCTCACGTCTAGCCAGTTCCCGCTCAATTGTTTCACGAAAACGGCGCTCCATTTCCAAAGCGCTGGCTATACTTGACACCTTTTCTTCAACGTTATCAGTTGTTGCGCTCAGATACTTGGCGATTTTTTCCAAAGTAATTACGCGCTTTTGGACGTACGCTTCGGCTCCTCTCCCTGTCACCGCCTCTATGCGCCGGATGCCAGCACCGATACTACTCTCCCCGGTTATCATGAAAAACCCGATCTCTCCCGTCTGGCTCACGTGGGTGCCACCGCACAGCTCAGCGCTGATGGGCGGTTCCCCCACCCTCAAGACGCGGACCACATCGCCATATTTCTCATCAAAGAGAGCAATCGCCCCTTCCGCCACCGCCTGCTTGTAAGGCATCTCAACGTCATAGACGCGTAAATTCTCACGGATTTTCTCATTGACGATAGATTGTACCTTCTGAAGCTCATCCGGCGTCATTGCCGTCAGGTGAGAAAAGTCAAAGCGGAAAAAGTCCGGCGCCACCAGTGACCCTCTCTGCTGGACATGTTTGCCCAGCACGGTCCTCAAGGCATAATGGAGAAGATGAGTCGCCGTGTGGTTGCGGGCAATATCCTTCCGCCGTGCGCCGTCCACCTCTGCCTCCACCTCATCTCCTGCTTCCAGACTGCCCTGCACCACCTGCCCCCGGTGCACAATGATGTCTGGAGGAACCCGCAGAGTATTCGTTACCATAAAGCGCCCGGAACTGCTGGTAATAATGCCGGTATCCCCCACCTGACCACCCATCTCCCCATAGAAAGGCGTTGTCTCCAGAATCACGCTCGCTTGCTGCCCTTTAGCTATCTTCTCTGCTTTTTTACCGTCAGCCATCAGCTCAATAATGACTGATTTATGCTTCAGTGTCTCATATCCCACAAAAGGCGTGGACTCATATGTCCGCGCCACCCCGGCTTCCGGAATCACTGCTTGCTTGCCTGAGGTGAACTGCTCTGCCTTTCTTGCCCGCTCCCTTTGCTTCTCCATCTCATTTTCAAAGCCCGCCAGGTCAATGCTGAAATTTTTCCCACTGGCAATCTCCTTCGTCAGCTCAACCGGAAAACCATAGGTATCATACAATTTAAAAGCTTCTTCGCCAGTGATTTCTTTTTTCCCCTGAGATGAGAGCTCTGCTATCGTCCTGTCAAGCAGTTCCAGCCCCGCGGTGAGCGTCTCCCCGAAGCGTTTTTCCTCCAGCTCAATCACCCGATTGATGAAATCTTTCCCATTCTGAATCTCAGGATAAATACTACCCATGTTTTTAATGGTCACCTGCGCCATTTCCGCCAGGAACGGCTTTTCCAGCCCCAGCTTCCGTCCGAAGAGCACCGCCCGGCGGAGCAAGCGGCGCAGGACGTACCCCCGCCCCTCGTTTGACGGCAATACGCCATCGCCGATGAGGAACGGGATGCCCCGGCTGTGCTCCGCTACCACACGCATGGCGTAATCGTCTTCACCCCCATTGCCATACTTCTTGCCGCAGAGCTCGGACAAACGCTCAAGGAGTGGCGCAAATATCGGCGTCTCATAGACTGAGGTCTTACCGCTCACCGCGGCGACTGTTCTCTCCAGCCCCATTCCGGTGTCAATATTCGGCTTGGGGAGCGGTGTCCGCCTCTTCATCTCGTCCTGGTTATACTGGGTGAAGACCAGGTTCCAGATTTCAGAAAAACGGGCACAGCCGCAGTTTGGCTTGCAACTGGGCTTGCCACACCCCACCCCCACCCCGAAATCATAGTGAATTTCACTGCATGGCCCGCAGGGACCGGAATTGCCCGCCGGTCCCCAGAAGTTCTCTTTATCCCCGAAGCGCAGGATTTTATACTCCGGCACGCCGACAGCGCGCCAGTAGCCGAACGATTCATCATCATCAAGGTAAATGGTGACCCACAGGCGCTCCTCCGCCAGCTTCAGTCGCTTGGTGACAAACTCCCATGCCCAGGCGATTGCCTCCTTCTTGAAATAATCGCCGATGCTGAAATTGCCGAGCATCTCAAAGAAAGTCAGGTGGGTGGAGTCGCCCACGGACTCAATATCAGAAAAGCGGAAGCATTTCTGGCAGGATGCCAGGCGGGGATTAGGAGGGGTTTCTAAGCCCAGAAAATACGGCTTGAACTGCACCATGCCGGCGCTGGTGAGCAGGAGGGTGGGGTCACCATGGGGGATAAGTGAGGCGCTGGGTATAACGGTATGCCCCTTCTCCTCAAAAAAACTTAGATAGGCGCTTCTTATTTCATCTGCAATCACAGGAGCTCCTTCAAAAACAATAACTCAATTTTAGAGAAAGACCTCTCCCCTGTCAATGAACTTAATGCTCAAAAGCATATGCCGCCGCCCCCAGTATTCCCGCCTCATTGCCCAATTTGGCAAGGACAATCTTCACCGCCCTTGCCGAGACGGGGAATGCTCTCTCCTGAACCAGCCGACGCGCCGGCGCCAGCAATAGCTCGCCCAGACTGGAGACGCCGCCACCAACCACAATCATCTCCGGGTTAAAGATATTGACCAGGTTGACCATGCCAATCCCCAGATACGTTGCCGCGTGACGGATGACATCCAGCGCCAGGGCATCTCCCTTCTCCGCCGCATCGCCCACCTCTTTTCCTGAGATGGTATCAATGTTCCCACCAACCAAATCAGCGAGAATTGATGGCTCGCCTTGTTTAATTCTCCGCCTGGCTTCCTCCGCCATGGCAGTGCCTGACGCCAGCACCTCCAGACAGCCGATATTGCCACACTTGCATACAGGTCCGTTCACATCTATGGTCATGTGCCCCAGCTCCCCGGCACTGCCCACCGCGCCGTGATAAAGCTTGCCATCAATGACGATGCCTCCCCCTATCCCCGTCCCTATTGTCAAAAGAACGAAGTTCCTGGCATCTCTTGCCACGCCAAAGCGGTGTTCCCCCAGAGCGGCGGCACTGGCATCATTAATCAGAAAAGTGGTGAGATTATATCTCTCTTTGACCATGTCCCGCAAAGGGATGTCATGCCAGCCCGGCAGATTGGGTGACTTCGTCACCACGCCTTTCTTATCATCAATGCCTCCGGCGGCAGAAACGCTGATTCCTTGTAGCTGTGAAATATCAATTTTCTCCCTTTCCAATAAGGCGTCTATCGCCCCGCAAAGACGGTCAATCACCACGCGGGGTCCGCCTTCGGCACCTGTCAGGCGGCGCTCTCTGGCAACTATTCTGCCATCTCTGGAAACAAGAGCCGCCAGTATCTTCGTGCCGCCCAGGTCAACCGCTATCACCAGAGATTTCTGCTTTTTTCGCTCTGCCATTATACTAACCTTGGTATCAGCTTTATTTCACCATAGGGCAAAGTTCGGCAATAAGCATCTCCAGAGCCAGTTCAGGGTCATACCTGCCGGTCTTTATGGCTACATCCGCTTCCAGCAAAGAATGGTAGACCTCCTTCAGACGGGCGAGGGAATAACGCTCCGCCTGCTCCAGTGCCCTGCTCACAACGTAATCTGAAGTCATACTCATCACGTCCTGAATCTCCTTCTTTGACCTGCCCCGGGTCTGTAGCTCTTTCACTCTCACAATCAACTGCACCTGCCGCGCCAGCATGGTGAGAACGTAAGGAGCAGTAGCTCCCTGCTGCAACAGTTTTTGCAGGACCTGCTCTGCCATTCCCAGCCTGAAGGCCATAATGGCATCCACCAGCGCAAAAATGCTTGCTTCTTGGGTGAAGCTGACTAGGTTGCGCACGTCCTCCTCTTCAATACGCCGGCCAGCGGCAAACAGAGTGAGCTTGTCAATCTCGTTCGCCATTGCCCACAGGTTGCCGCCAACAAACCTGACTAGCAGGTCAACCGCCGCGCCAGAGATAGTCCCCCCCGCCGACTGCACCCGCTTCTGTATCCACTGCCTGAGCCTGGCATCCTTAAGCACAGGAAATGTCAGGACTTCAGCATGAGCCGATAGTTCTTTCAAGAACGGATTCTTGTCAATCGCCCTCTTATCCAGATAGTCCACCAGCACCATGATGGTGCTCTGCGGCACCTTCAGCAAGTATTCAGCAAACGGCTGATATGCGCTCTGGCGGTATGATGCTTTGCTTTTCCCGGGTTTGCTTCTTTCTGCAAATCTGGCAACAAGTCCGTAAACAATGACAAGCCGCTTTTCCGCCAGAAAAGGCACCGCCTCAGCAACCTTTCTCAGGTCTTCAAGAGATAGCGCCTGTCCTTCAAGCACAGACATATTTGCCGGCAGTACAGACAGGTCCCCAACGCCTTTTTTTATTTCTTCCAGCTTCTCGTGGATAGAATAATCGTCTTCACCAACCAGTACCAAGAGCATGCTTCATCTCCCGGTGTTTCGTCCATTTTACCATATTTCATGCCCCCATCAGACATCTCTTCTGACCGCACACTAACTATCTCAATAATATCATCTATTATCTATTATCTATTGAGAAATCGCCCGGCACATAGTAGACTAGTAGAAACCAGACGCTCACATAGGGACGGAAAGGAGCACAGTATGCCAGAACAGCCAGAGGAATTAAAAAAGCTTGCCACCATCGCCGCTGACATGCAGCTTCCACCTGACCTGAGGAATAAAGCCATACAGCAAATCGGCAATATCTCCTCCCGTGAAGCCCTTCTTGTCCTTCTTGACCTCGCCGCCAACGAGAGACTGCCGTTCAGAGATAGGGATTCTGCCCTCAAACAGGCACGGGAGGTCATCAAGAAAACAAGCCAGTAGCGGTGCGCTATGAGCATCCACATCGGCATCATCGGGCTGAGTAAAAGCGGCAAGACCACCATCTTCAATGCCCTCACCAGAGGCAAAGCCGGCACCGGTGGCTATTCTGCTGAGGGCTCTGGCGCACATGTGGGTGTCTCCAAAGTCCCCGAACCCCGCCTCAAGATACTGACAGATATGCTCCACCCCAAAAAAGTGGTGCCCGCAGAGGTCAGCTATGTTGACGTGGGCGCTTCGGTGAAGTCTCTTGCCAGTGAGAAAGGCATCGGCGGAGAACTGCTCAACAGGCTCAGCACCGTTGACGCCCTGCTAGATATCGTCCGTGCTTTCCCTGATGACAGCATCCCCCATCCTGAAGGTAGCCTTGATGTCCCACGAGACATCAGCGCCATGGACCTGGAGCTCATTTTCTCTGACCTAGCCATCATGGAGCGCCGCCTGGAACGCATCACGGAATCGCTCAAAGGTGCCAAGCCACAGGAGCGCCCCCACCTTTTACACGAACAGGAGATTTTAACCAGAATTAAGGCTGAGCTGGAAAAAGACATCCCTATCAGGGACATGAAGTTGACGCCGGAAGATATCAGAGGCATCACGAACTTCCAGTTCCTCACCGCCAAGCCCATGCTCATCATTGTCAATATCGGCGAGGGGCAGATAGCGCAGGCGCATTCTCTGGAAACAGAACTTAACACCAGGTTTGCCCGCGGCGAACGCCGTGTCATCACCCTCTGCGGTAAGCTGGAAATGGAGCTTTCTCAGCTTGACGAAAGCGCCGCCGCCGAGTTCCGTGCTGACTTCGGACTGAAAGAGTCCGGGCTTGACCGGGTCATCAGACAGTCACTTGACCTTCTGGGACTGATTACCTTCTTTACTATTGCCTCAGGAGAAGTGAGAGCCTGGAACATCAAGCGGGGGACCACTGCCCTGAAAGCCGCCGGCAAAATTCATACCGATATGGAAAAGGGGTTCATTAAAGCTGAGGTCATCAGCCTGAGCGACCTTGTTGCCGCAGGTAGCATCGCAGAAGCGCGCCACAAAGGACAATTGCGCCTTGAGGGAAAAGACTATACCGTTCGCGATGGTGATGTCATTACCTTTATGTTCAATGTTTAGCGCTGACCTTCACTATCAGCGCTCACTTCGCGCACAATCAATTTCAAGCCATCCTGAGCTACTACCAGGACTTCAGTATTATTCTCAATCGCCCCTTCCGCCGCCCTGGCATTCCAGAGCTCACCACTCACCACCACTTGCCCCTCCGGCGCCAGCCTGCTCACGGCCCTCCCTTTTCCCCCAACCATCATGGGCAGACCGATTATCTCTTTCCGTCTCAATGCCTTAGTCACCAGGAGAAAAGTAGCCATGGCATATGTCCCCCAGATGAACATGACCATAACCAGCACCCAGACTGGGAGATAGACGCCCAATTCAGGCAAACCCCAGCGCCATATCACCCACAGGGCAACTTCCTGAATCGCCGTGCTGATAACAGCGGTGATTAATCGCATGGTCATCATAGCAATGCGCTCCTTTTCATTATAGCAGGGTCAGTGGCAGGGTTGTTTGTAAAGCCACGGAAAAGAACTTAATAAATTTGTTCCCGCCGGCCTTGACAATGTTTTGATTACGTGGTATTATTAAAATTTGCAATATGCCTCTTATGCATACCTCATTCTATTTTTATGCCTTTTACGCCTTTCACTACCCCTTTTTTTAATTTCATAGCCGTGCAATTACGGAATGACAACAGACACTGATTGGTCAGGCAAAGAATTTCTTTTTCAGTTTAAGGAGCAGTAGATATGGTGTTAGCACCTGAGACCCGCATACCGCGCAAGTCATATGGCAGACTGCCACAGGTACTTGAAGTCCCTAACCTCGTCCAGATTCAACTTGAATCATTTCAAAGGTTTCAGGAGAACGGGCTGAAACAGCTTTTCCAGGAAATCTCTCCCATCAGTGCGCTCACCACGGAAAAACTGGAGCTCAGCTTCATCGCCTATGAGTTCCGCGAACCACGCCCCGGCCACTCTGAGTCTGACTGCCGGGAGCGGAACCTGACCTTCTCCGCTCCGCTCTACGTCAGAGTCAGACTGCTCATAAAGGAGACCGGAGAAATAAAGGAACAGGACCTCTTTTTGGGCGATATACCGCTCATGACGGAAAAGGGCACATTCATCACCAGCGGCGCGGAAAGAGTGGTCGTCAGCCAGCTCCTGCGCTCTCCCGGCGTTTACTTCACCGCAGAGACGGACCCTGCCACCGGCCGCCGCCTGTGCTTTGCCAAACTCATTCCCACCCGCGGCGCCTGGCTGGAGTTTGAGACCAGCAACCGTGACGTCATCTCAACTAAAATTGACGGCAAACGTAAAATCCCCATCAGCACCCTTCTGCGCGCCATAGGCTTCGGCAGTGATGAAAAGCTGTACCAGCTTTTCGCTAAAGAGGATAGCTCCGCTGACCACCATTATATGAATACCACCATTGAGCGCGAACCTTCCGTGCGCAGTGAAGAAGACGCCCTGCTTGACATCTATAAGAAGTTGCGACCGGGAGAATTGCCCAACCTTGATAACGCCAGAAAACTGATTCACAGCCTCTTCTTTGACTCCCTGCGGTATGACCTTGGCATCGTGGGACGTTATAAGCTCAATAAACGGCTGGGGCTGAACATCAGCCTTAAAGAGCGTGTCCTCACCAGGGAAGATATTGTAGAAATCGTCCGCCACATTATCATGATAAATAATGACATGGACCACCCGGATGACATTGACCACCTGGGCAACCGGCGCGTGCGCACCGTAGGCGAACTGATTCAGACCCAGTTCCACATCGGTCTGCTGAGGTTAGCCCAGGCAGTACGCGAACGCATGAGCATCATCGGCACAGAGGCTATCACCCCCAGTGCCCTGATTAACATTAGACCGGTGGTCGCCGCCGTACGCGAGTTCTTCAGCGGCTCTCAGCTCTCACAGTTCATGGACCAGACTAACCCTCTCGCTGAGCTTACTCACAAGCGGCGCTTGTCCGCCATGGGTCCCGGCGGTCTCTCCCGCGAGCGTGCCGGCTTTGATGTCCGCGATGTCCACTTTTCTCACTACGGGCGTATCTGCCCCATTGAGACCCCGGAAGGACCTAACATCGGTCTCATCGGTTCCCTGGCTACCTACAGCCGGGTCAATGAGTTCGGCTTCATTGAGACGCCCTACCGCAAGGTCATCAAGGAGCTTGACACCAATGACAAACGGCTTATCGGGCGAACCACTCGTGAAGCCGTCACAGACAGTAAAGGTAAAACGGTCATTGAGGCAGGCACCACCATTACTGAAAAAGACTTTGACCGCCTTGCCAAGCTCAAGCCGAAGAAAGTAAGTATTGTGCCCTTTGTATCGGATGAGGTGGTCTACCTGCCGGCGGATGAAGAAGACAAATATTTCATTGCCCAGGCAAACGCCCGCCTTGATGAAAAGAGCCAATTCGTAGATGCTAAGGTGGAAGGAAGATTTGCTGACCGCTACCTGCAGGAAAAACCGGAACAGATAGATTTAATGGACGTCTCCCCCAAGCAAATAGTGAGCGTGGCAACTGCTCTTATCCCCTTCCTTGAGCATAATGACGCCAACCGCGCCCTCATGGGCGCCAACATGCAGAGACAGGCGGTGCCGCTCCTGTGCCCGGAAGCACCCATCGTCGCCACCGGCATGGAAATAGAAGCCGCCAGACACAGCGGACAGGTGGTCTTTGCCCGCAACGGCGGCATCGTCACTGAAATCGGCGGCGTATCAAATGAAAAGGGAGAGGCTAAATATCGCATTGTCATCACCCGTGATGATGGTGAAAAAGACACCTACGAACTCTTGAAATTTGTCCGCACCAACCAGGGCACCTGCATTAACCAGCGCCCGCTGGTCAATAAGGGAGACCGGGTTGAGGCAAACCAGCTGCTCGCCGATAGCTCAGCCACAGAGAATGGTGAACTCGCCCTCGGGCAGAACGTGCTCGTCGCCTTCATGAGCTGGGAAGGGTATAACTTTGAAGATGCGGTCATTATCAGTAGCAGGCTGGTAGAAAACGATAAGTTTACCTCAATTCACATTGCCAAGCATGAGGTTGAGTCCCGCGATACCAAACTTGGACCGGAGGAAATCACCAGAGATATACCAAACGTAGGCGAAGAGAGCCTCCGTGAGCTGGATGAAAACGGCATTATCCGCATTGGCGCAGAGGTAGGACCTGATGACACCCTGGTGGGCAAAATCACGCCCAGAGGTGAAACAGAGCTTTCCGCAGAAGAGAAATTGCTCCGCGCCATCTTCGGAGAAAAAGCGCGTGATGTGAAAGATACCTCTCTCCGCGTCCCCCACGGCGAATGGGGTAAGGTCATCAATGTCAAGGTATATAACCGCAAGGACAGCGGCGATGACCTGCCGCCGGGAGTAAATGAATGGGTGCAGGTCTGGATTGCCCAGAAGCGCAAGGTCTCCGTGGGTGATAAGCTTGCCGGTCGGCACGGCAATAAAGGGGTCATCGCCCTCGTAGCACCTAAAGAGGACATGCCCTTCCTGCCAGATGGCACCCCGGTTGACCTCATCCTTGACCCCATCGGCGTGCCATCAAGAATGAATATCGGTCAGATTCTGGAGACCCATCTCGGGCTTGCCGCACACACCCTCGGCTTCAAAGCGCTGACACCCATTTTTGACAGCGCCAGAGATACCACCATTGAAGATGCCCTTGCCCGTGCCTGGATGGTGCAAAAAGCCGCTACCGCTCAACGCCAGAACGGTGATGCCGCTTCCCGGGTGGATGCGGCGAAAGAATGGGTCAAGAAACAGGGATATCAGCCGGAGAGAGTCTTCAGTGATGACTACCCCGGCGAAGCAAAAGAGGTTTGCCTGCGCCTGTGGCTTGAGGAAAACGGCATCTCCAGCCGGGAGCTAACCCGCGAACAGCTTAATACTGCCGTGGAAAAGGCGATGAACCAGAACCTGATCCCGCCCACATTTGGCCGTGTTACCTTACGCGATGGGCGCACCGGCGAACCCTTTGACCAGCCGGTAACAGTGGGCATCATCTACATGATGAAGCTCATCCACCTGGTTGAAGATAAAGTGCATGCCCGCTCCACCGGTCCTTATTCTCTTATCACCCAGCAGCCGCTCGGCGGCAAAGCCCAGTTTGGCGGACAGCGCTTCGGTGAAATGGAAGTCTGGGCGCTTGAGGCATACGGCGCCGCCCACAACCTCCAGGAAGTCCTCACCATCAAATCAGACGATGTGACCGGGCGCGCTAAAGCCTATGAATCTATCATCAAAGGAGAAGATATCCTCCAGCCCGGCGTGCCTGAATCCTTTAAAGTCCTGGTGAAAGAACTCCAGAGCCTGGGGCTTGCCCTGGAGGTCATCAATGAAAAGGAAGCCAAAGTGGTGCCGGCAGAGGAGCCCATAGAAAAAACCCCGAGCCTTGAAGCGGAACTGAAAGCGCTGAGAGACTCTTCAGCACCAAGAGAGGTGAAGGAAGAAAATGCTGGAAATTAATGATTTTGATGCGGTGCGCATATCGTTAGCTTCACCGGAACAGATTAGAAGCTGGTCCTATGGTGAGGTAACCAAGCCAGAGACAATCAACTACCGTACCCTCAAACCGGAAAGAGATGGACTCTTCTGCGAGCGCATCTTCGGTCCGACCAAAGACTTTGAGTGTTACTGCGGCAAGTACAAGAAAATACGTTACAAGGGCGTTATTTGTGATAAGTGCGGCGTGGAGGTGGCACGCGCCAAGGTACGCCGCGAGCGCATGGGTCACATTGAGCTTGCTTGTCCGGTAAGCCATATCTGGTTTGCCAAAGGCACCCCCAACCGCATGGCGCTATTGCTTGACATTTCCCCCCGCAGTCTGGAGCACGTGCTCTACTTTTCTCATTACATCATCACAAACATTGATGAGAAAGCCCGTGAAGAAGCCATCAAACGCCTGGAAGAAGAAGTCCTGAAAGACATTGCTGACCGGCAGAAAGCGGTTGAGGAGAAAGTGGCACAGATGGAGGCGGATAAAGCCACCGTGGAAGAAATCAATAAAGTGCGCCGCGACTTTGCCGATGAAAAATCTCAGATTGAGGCTAACTTAGCCGCTGAGATTGAAAAGCTGAGAGGCCTGCATAAGAAGAAACTGCTCACTGAAACGCAATACCATGATTTGAAAGACAAACACGGTGATTTCTTTGAAGCTGGCATGGGTGCTGAGGCTATTCTCAAAATCTTGAGGGAACTTAACCTTGATGAACTGCGCATGCGTCTGCTTGAGGAAATCCGGTCTTCCTCCGGACAGCGCCGCAAGAAGGCAAGCAAGCAACTGCGTGTGGTGGAAGCCTTCCGGAGCAGCGGTAACAAGCCAGAGTGGATGATTCTCACCGTCCTCCCTGTCCTGCCTCCAGACCTCCGCCCCATGGTGCAATTGGACGGCGGCAGGTTTGCTACCAGTGACCTGAATGACCTTTACCGCCGGTGCATCAACCGCAACAACCGCCTGCGCCACCTTATTGAAATCGGCGCGCCAGAGATTATTATCCGTAATGAAAAACGCATGCTCCAGGAGGCTGTTGACTCCCTCATTGACAACGGTAGAAGAGGCAGAGCTATCTCCGTAAGCGGCAACCACAAGCTCAAGTCTCTCTCAGACATGCTGCGCGGGAAACAGGGACGCTTCCGTCAGAACCTGCTCGGCAAGAGGGTTGACTACAGCGGACGCTCAGTCATCGTCGTCGGCCCGGAGCTGGAGCTGGGTCAATGTGGTTTGCCCAGGCGCATGGCACTGGAACTGTTCAAACCCTTCGTGATGCATAAGCTCGTCGCCAGGGGACTGGCGCCCAATATCAAGAGCGCCAGACGCCTCGTGGAGAGAGCCAAGCCAGAGGTATATGATATTCTGGAAGAGGTCATCAAAGAGCGCCCTGTCTGGCTGAACCGCGCCCCAACTCTTCATCGCCTCTCCATCCAGGCATTCAGACCGGTGCTCATTGACGGCAGTGCCATCCAGATACACCCGCTGGTGTGCTCCGCCTTCAACGCTGACTTTGATGGAGACCAGATGGCAGTCCATGTGCCGCTGTCTAAAGCCGCGATAAGAGAAGCTGAAGAGCTTGGCATGAGCTTCCACAATATGCTTCTGCCCAGCAGTGGCGAACCCACGGTAACACCTACCCTTGACATCGTATTCGGATGCTACTATCTGACCACCATCCGCCCCGGCGCCAAAGGAGAGGGGAGAGTTTTCGGCAGCTTTGATGAAGCCAGGCTGGCTTATGAGCTTGGCGCTATTGACCTCAGAGCTGAAATTGAGGTCAGAGACCAGTCAAAAAACGGCAACAGAATTAAGACCAGCATCGGGCGCATCATCTTTAATGAGAACTTGCCTCCGGAGCTGGGCTTTTACAATAAGGTAATGGATAAGTCCAGCCTTAAAGCAATTGTGGCGGAGTGCTGCCGGCGTTTCTCAGATGAAGAGGTAGCCACCATCCTGGACAGAATTAAAGCACTCGGCTTCCGCTATGCCACCAAATCAGGCATCACCATCGCTGTGAATGACATTGAAGTCCCCGCGGCCAAAGCTAAAATTCTGGCGCAGGCGGAAGAGCGTGTCGCCATTATTGAAAGCCAGTATAATAAAGGCTTAATCACAGAAGATGAACGGTACAACAATATCGTCAGCACCTGGGTAGAAACCACAGACCGCATCACAGAAACCATCTCAAAAAGCCTTGACCGCTATGGCGGTGTCTATATGATGGCAACCTCCGGCGCCAAAGGCAATATCTCCCAGATAACCCAGATGGCAGGCATGCGTGGCTTGATGACAGACCCGTCCGGTAAAATCATTGACTTCCCCATCAAGTCCAGCCTCCGTGAAGGACACAGTGTGCTGGAATACTTCATCTCCACCCACGGTGCCCGCAAGGGCTTGGCGGATACCGCCCTCAGGACATCTGACAGCGGTTATCTTACCCGCCGCCTCATTGATGTAGCGCAGGATGTCATCATCTTTGAGGAAGATTGCGGCACGGCTGATGGCATCTGGGTGACTGAGCCCAAAGAAAAAGGGTTACTGCCTTCCTTCGCTGAACGCATCATCGGCCGCCTGGCGGCAAGCCCGGTAGCTGACCCCAAGACCGGTGAAATCATCATCAACCGCGATGAAGAAATTACCGAACAGAAAGCTAAAGACCTGATTGCCGCCGGGATAAATAGAGTTCACGTCCGCTCTCCGCTGAGCTGCCAGTCAAAGAGGGGCATCTGCCAGAAATGCTATGGACGCGACCTTGCCCGCGGCAAACTTGTTAGACTCAATACCGCGGTGGGCATCATCGCCGCCCAGAGCATCGGTGAGCCCGGCACACAGCTCACGCTGAGGACTTTCCATACTGGAGGCGTAGTCGGGCGGGATATCACCAGCGGTCTGCCCAGGGTGGAAGAGCTCTTTGAAGCCAGGATACCCAAAGGACAGGCGGTGATTTCAGAGATTGACGGCGTAGTCACCATCGCCCAGGATGAAGAGGGCAGAAAAATTAAGGTAACCAGTGAGGAGACCTACCGTGATGAGTACACCCTGCCGGAAGGCTGGCATTTTACGGTTAAAGGCGGACAGTGGGTAGATAGCGGCGCAGTGCTGGCAATCCCCTCCGCCAAAAACAAAGCCCCAGCTAAAGAAGTTGCCCCTGTGCCAGAAGGAGAGGCACTTATAGCCCGTTACGCAGGTGATGTGACCATTGAGGATAGCCGCCTGTTCATCACCTATAAGAGTAAAGAGGAACAGGAATACATCGTCCCGTCCACCGCCAGTATCCGCGTCCAGGAAGGGGAACATGTGAAAGCCGGACAACAGCTTACGGACGGTTCAGTCAATCCTCAGGACATCCTGCGCATCCTCGGACGCGAAGCAGTCCAGCAATATCTGGTAGATGAGGTGCAAAAAGTGTACCGTTCCCAGGGTGTCAACATCAATGACAAGCACATTGAGACCATCGTCCACCAGATGCTGACGAAGGTACGCATTGATTCCGCCGGAGATACGGAGCTGGTGCCGGATGAGCTGGTGGACCGCTTCGTTTATGAAGATATCAATGCCAAAATACTGGCGGAAGGTGGCGAACCGGCGACAGCGCACACCGTCCTCCTCGGCATTACCCGTGCCTCGCTGGCAACAGATAGCTGGCTGGCATCAGCATCATTCCAGGAGACCACCCGCGTGCTTACTGAAGCCGCCGTTAGTGGCAAGATAGACCGGCTGGTCGGTCTAAAAGAGAACGTCATCATCGGCAAGCTCATTCCGGCGCACTACCTGCCCATTGAAACGGAGACTAAGCTAATCGCCGAAGATGAAACAGAGAAAGTCCCCAGCCTGATGGCTGACGAAGAGCAAGAAGAGAGAGAACAACTCACTGAAGAAGCCCTATCCGCCACAAGCCAGGTAGCTGAGGAAACAGAGACGGCAGAAGAAGCTGACCAGGCAGATGAGGAAGAATAAACGGCGTAAGGAGGTCTCAGACCATCGCGCGCATCATATCAGGAAAAACCACGACGGAGGACATACCTCTTGACACCACCCTCCGTCCCCGCCGTTTTGAGGACTTCATCGGACAGGAAAAAATAAAAGAGAACCTGCATATCGCCATCGCCGCGGCGAAAGGTAGGGGTGAATCCCTTGACCATATCCTTCTCTACGGACCGCCGGGGCTGGGCAAGACCACCCTCGCCCACATTATCGCCGCAGAAATGGGGGTAACGATTAAGGTCACCTCTGGACCGGCGATTGAGCGCACTGGGGACCTTGCCGCCATACTCACCAATCTCCACAACCATGACACCCTATTTATTGATGAAATTCACCGCCTCAGCCGGGCGATTGAAGAAGTCCTCTACCCGGCGATGGAGGACTACGCGCTGGACATCGTCATCGGCAAAGGACCAGGCGCACGAAGCCTGAGGCTCAACCTGCCCCGCTTCACCCTCATCGGCGCCACCACCCGCTTCGCTCTTCTCAGCCCGCCCCTCCGTGATCGCTTCGGCGCCGTGTACCGCCTTGATTTCTATGACCAGGCTTCAATTGAAGCCATTCTGAAACGTTCAGCGCGCATTCTCCAGGTAAAGGTGGATGATGAAGGGCTGAAAGAGATTGCCCGCCGCGCCCGCGGTACTCCCAGAGTAGCTAACCGCCTGCTCAAGCGGGTGCGTGATTATGCCCAGGTGAAGGCAAAAGGTATCGCCACACATGAAATCGCCATGGAAGCATTATCAAAGCTGGAGATTGACCCCATCGGGTTAGATGAGATAGACCACAAGCTTCTGAACACCATCATAAAGAAGTTTAATGGCGGTCCCGTGGGACTGGAGACCATCGCCGCCGCCATCAGTGAAGAATCAGACACCATCATGGATGTTTACGAGCCTTATCTTCTCCAGCTTGGCTTCCTTGAGCGGACGCCGCGCGGCAGGACGGTGACTCCCCTTGCCTACCAGCACCTCGGTCTGCCCTGCAACAAGGCTAAATCCCAGCAGACCCTGTGGCAATAATCTGACCTCAAGCATTACTTATAGTCTCGCGGTGGGCTAAACGCATCCAGCACCAGAGCTCCCTCTTCACGGGTACTACCGCCGTGGGTTACATTTGGTGGGACAAGATAGACGCCACCTTTTTTGACCAGTCTGGTCTCATCTCCTATTGTCAGCTCCATTGCCCCTTCCAGGACAATGCCCATCTGCTCATTAGGATGAGCATGCATGGGGAGTTCAATATTCGGCTGCAACACAATGCGAGAGAAGCTCAAGCGCTGTCCGGCGGCGATATGCACCAGCCAGCCAGGAAACGGCTCAACCGCCTTAAAATCGTCAGGAAAGTCAAAAAACATAACCCACCTCCTCTGAAAGTCCCTATTTTAGCATGTTTTTTCACGCGAGACCAGCTTTTGCCAC